>CAVHYZ010000017.1:14907-28917 GCA_963640495.1 Acutalibacteraceae bacterium | reverse complement strand
ATTCTACCATAGGAGGTCTCTTTTTTCTATTGTCCATTTTTTACGGACTTGTTCACATGTAAAGTGAACATAGCTCTGAATTTTTTGTGTTTCTTTTATTCGCCGTCAATGGTTGATGTTTGTCTCATGTGTTGTTACCTGCTCGCCAACGGTTTCGACCTTAATTAAATTAGTGTTGCCTGAAATTCCGTTAGTCATACCGCCGGTAACAATGATTCTATCTCCGGATTTTAAGCCAAAGGTTGAAATTGCTTTATTCTTTGCACAGTAGAAAAGCACTTCAGTTGATTCAAATGTTTCGCAAAGAACGGGAGTAACCCCCCAAGACATTGAAAGTTTATGCCAAGTTTTCTTATCAACGGTCATACCCATTATATCAACAGGTGAACGAAAACGAGACACCATGCGGGCGGTCATTCCCGAGAGTGTACAAACGGCAATTGCTTTTGCATCAAGGTCTATTGCCATACCGCAAGTGGCGTGAGAAATAGCATCAACCAAATTTTTAATTCTGAATTCGGAATTATTAAACCTCTTAATATAATTAATATTTTTCTCTGTCTGGAAAGCTATACGAGCCATAGTATCCACAGCCTCAACCGGATATTTTCCTGCGGCTGTTTCACCTGAAAGCATGACAGCACTTGTACCGTCATAAACGGCATTTGCCACATCCGAAGTTTCAGCACGTGTGGGGCGAGGGTTATTAATCATGGATTCAAGCATTTCGGTAGCAGTTATAACTCTTTTACCTAAAAGCCTGCATTTTGTGATTAAAGCCTTTTGTATAATGGGAAGTTCTACAAATGGAACCTCTACGCCCATGTCGCCACGAGCAACCATAATGCCATCACACTCGGTAGAAATTTCGTCAATGTTATCAATGCCGGCTCTGTTTTCTATTTTCGCAATAAGTTCAATTTTATTTTTGTTTTCACCCAAAAGTTTCTTTATATCAAGCAAATCCTGTTTGCATGAAACAAAGGAACAAGCTATAAAATCCACATCATTTTCAACGCCAAAGGTTATATCTGATTTATCCTGCTCGCTTACATAATCTTGTTTAAGAACCTTACCGGGAAAACTCATACTTTTATTATTGGTGAGTTTTCCACCGGTAATAACCTTACAATGTATATCGTTGCCTTCAATTGATGTAACTTTAAAATTAAGCAAAGCATTATTAAGAAGTATTGTATCCCCTATCGCAAGCTCATTTGCAAGACCTGAGTAGCTTACGGAAACACGTGTTTTATCACCAATGATCTGCTCTGTGGTGAATGTAAAATCATCCCCCTCATTAAGAAATACAGAGCCGTCAGAAAAACTTCTAATACGATATTCCGGCCCTTTTGTATCAAGCATTATGGCAAGAGGAACATTTAACTCTTCCCTTATCTTTTTAAGCATATTTATCGTTTCAAAATGCTCAGCATGAGTGCCGTGAGAAAAATTCAATCGGGCTACATTCATACCGGCTTTAACCATCTTCTTAAGTGTATCTTCATTTCTGCAAGCAGGGCCAATTGTGCAAATAATTTTAGTTTTTCGCATATTATTCACCGTCCTTTTACTTGTTGGATTATTTTTAAAAAAGAAAACCCATTATATCATACTTAGTTATATCATATTTTTCAATTTTGTCAAGAAAAAAGCTGCTACATTGTCAAATGCAACAGCTATTAATTATTTATTTTTTGTTTGCCAATCTTCGATGTCTTTTACTTGCTCCATCATAATATAATAGCTTTCATGACGGGAGCTCGGTATTTCTCCATTTTCAACCGCTTCGATTATCTTACAGCCCTTATCCCTCATATGAAGGCAAGTTGAAAATTTACAAGAGCCGAGATATTTTTCAAATTCAGGGAATGCAAAAGGTAAATTTTCTTTAGTAATATACTCACTGTTTTCGGATACAATGGACGCAAACCCCGGAGTATCTGCCACATATCCGCCACAAAGCTTAAAAAGCTCACTTTGTCTGGTAGTGTGTTTACCTCTGCCAAGTTTATTACTTATTGCGGCAGTTTTAAGTTCCAATGTTGGGTCGATAGAGTTAAGCAATGACGATTTGCCAACGCCTGAGTTACCTGCAAAAGCGCTTACATGGCCTTTCAATTCCGCTTTGACTTCTTCGACACCTTCCCCTGTTTTATTGGAAACACAAAAAGATTTAATTCCAACTTTTCTGTATATTTCCGCATACTCATTTCCGGGAGACATATCACATTTAGTGAACACAACTATTGGTTCTATGCCTTTATCGTAAGCAATGGCCGTAAGTTTATCTATAATGAACAAAACCGGGCTCGGCTCAACAGTTGAAGATATAATAAATAACCTATCAATATTTGCCACAGGCGGTCTTTGAAGCTCCGAAGTGCGTGGATGAATTACATCTATGATATTTTCGGCATTAGTATTTATAGAAATGGTCACTTTGTCACCTGCGAGAGGTTTTATGCCTTCTATGCGAAAAATACCCTTTGCCTTACACTCAAATATTTCACCGTCCGCCTCTACGTAATAGAAACCTCCGATGCCTTTTATTATTATACCTTCTTTAGTCATTATTTACCCATTCTGTCATTTATTTTTACCATCTGTAATCCACATAAATTGGCACCACAGAAGCTGAATTTATTATAGCTTGTTTAACATGCTTTTTCAAGTTTTTTGAGACTTATATTTAACCGTAGAAAAAGTTGTTCTGACCACAAGTATCTTTTATAACTGGCCTACAATAAAAAACTTGCATTAAATGCCTTATAATGATATACTTAAACGATAATCATTATTTGAAAGGATGCCCTATGAGAAGAAAGAAGTGGATTGTTTCAAAAGGTAATAAAGACTTAGCTTCAGAGGCCTCACAGGAATTGGAAATAGACCCGATTGCCGCTTTAATTGTTACCTCAAGAACGGTTAAAGATATAAGTGATTTAGAAGATTTTTTTGATGAAAATGCTTCTCTTACTCTTGCCCCTCTTACAATAAAAGATATGGATAAAGCCGCTGCTCGTGTCATAAGGGCTATGGACAACTTTGAAAAGATTTGTGTTTACGGCGATTATGATGCAGACGGTGTAACATCTACAGCCTTGCTTTTTGCTTTTCTTGAAAGCAGAGGTGCCAATGTTATAAGCTACATACCGGATAGAATATATGAAGGCTATGGCCTTAATAAAAATGCTGTTAAAAATTTATCGGAACAGGGCGTTAAACTAATTGTAACGGTTGATAATGGTATTTCAGCTATTGAAGAAATTGAATACGCATATTCACTTGGCATGGATGTTGTTGTAACAGACCACCATATGGCAGGCGACATATTACCTCAGTGTGAAGCAGTTGTAGACCCTCACAGGCCTGATTGTGCCAGTAATTTCAAAGAAATGAGCGGAGTCGGAGTTGCTTTTAAGCTCTGCTGTGCTATTGACGGTGACGGTGAAGATGAGCTTCTTAATGAATACGGTGAATACATAGCCCTCGGCACAGTCGGAGATGTAGTTTCTCTTACAGGCGAAAACAGAGTTATGGTTAGACGAGGGATTAAGCAAATAAACGAAAGCCCTTGCATTGGAATTGAAGCTCTTTTGAAAGCTGCCGGTGTAAGTGAAAAAACATTCACATCATCTGTTGCGGCCTACACACTGTGCCCTCGCATAAATGCAGCAGGCAGAATGGGAAACGCAATGAAAGCTCTTGATTTACTTCTTTGTGACGACGAAATCAGAGCAGATGAGCTTGCACATGAAATTCAAGGAATGAACATTTCTCGACAAAAAGTTGAAAACGAAATATATGAACAGGCTCTTCAAAAAATTGCCGATAATCCCGAAATAGCAAACGGGAAAATAATCGTTGTTGACGGCGAGGGATGGCATCAAGGCGTTATCGGAATAGTTGCCGCTAAAATTATGGAGCATTTTGGCAGGCCGGCTATTGTTATTTCCATAGGTGACGATGAAGCGAAAGGCTCTTGCCGAAGTATAGAAGGAATATCAATTTATGAAGCTATTGATGCCGTTTCAGATTGTCTAACTCATTTTGGTGGACATACGCTTGCAGCAGGTATCGGACTAAATAAAGAAAAGATTCCCGAATTCAGAAAAAGGATTAACGATTATGTTGCAGATAAAGAAATGCCATTTGCAATTCAAAGAATCGATTTAAAGATAAACCCTTCATATGTTAAGCTTGATTTACTTTCAAGTCTTGCATGTCTCGAACCATACGGGTCAGGCAATCCTCAACCGTATTTTGGCTTATTCGGTGTTAAAATAGAAGATATTACACCAATGTCAGACGGTAAACATACAAGATTACTTGTTTCAAAGAGTGATACGAGAATCGGAGCGATTTTCTTTGGTTATGCAGAAAAAAGTTTTCCTTTTGAAAAAGGCGATACAGTTGACCTTGCCGTAAATCTTGAAAGGAATTTCTATAACGGTGAAACAAGGGTATCTGTTGTTATCAGAGGGATAAGACCTTCCGTAACAGATGAAGAAAAGGTTCTTAAAGCAATAAACATTTACAATAAATTTTGCCGTAATGAAAAAATAAATTCAGAAGAGGCAAATTTACTTTTGCCGGACAGAGATGCTCAGGTTCAAGTGTTTAAAAGTATAAAATCAAAGCCGCTTAGAGATAATTATAGTGAACAACTTTGTGTTCGTTTACATGATGACGGCTCAAATCTCGGAAAATACATGATAACAATTGATATTATGCTTGAAATGGGAATACTTGTTGCAGACAGCAACAACTGCATTTCCGTTCCGGAAAAGACCACAAAAGTCAATCTTGAGGATTCCGCAATTATGAAAAGATTGCGTTCGATATAGGTGTGATTTTAATGAACGATAAAACTCTTAGAGACAGAACAATTCAAAACGATGAATTTTCCACTCCGGAGGAAGCTTTCGGGGTACTGTTAAGTCTTGCAAAAGGCAGTTATAATGAAGATGAAATTCAGCAAATAAAAAAAGCATACGATTATGCAACCATAGCTCACGGCGAGCAAAAACGCCTTTCCGGTGAGCCTTATATAATGCACCCACTGAGTGTTGCAATTATAACCCTTCGCCTTGGCATGGATTACCCGTCTGTTATTGCAGCTCTCTTGCATGATACAGTTGAAGATACAAGCTGTACTTTGGATGACATAAGAAAAAACTTTGGCGAAACTGTTGCAGAGCTCGTTGAAGGTCTTACTAAAATTCAAGCTGTTCCCACTAAAAGTGAAGAACGAACCGAGGGTGCAATTTTTCTTGATCCATCTAAGATAAAGCAACAGCAACAAGCTGAAAACATACGTAAAATGCTTCTTGCTATGAGCAAAGATATAAGGGTTATAATCGTTAAGCTTGCAGACCGTTTGCATAATATGCGAACTCTTATGTTTAAGCCTGAAGCAAGAAGGCGTGAAATTGCCCTTGAAACCATAGAAATTTATGCCCCGATAGCCCACCGCTTAGGTATCAGACCTATCAAGGAGGAACTTGAGGATTTATCAATAAGCTACCTTGACCCTGTTGCTTATAACGAAATTCAAAGTAAACTTGAACATCAAAGCGATAAAAGAAAAGAATTTCTTGAAGAAATCAAAAACAGAATTGAAGAGAGAGCCAAACGGCTTGTACCAAATGCATCAGTAAGCGGACGAATTAAATCCGTTCACGGCATATACCGTAAAATGTATATGCAAAATAAGAACTTTGAGCAGATTTTTGATATTTACGCAGTGAGAATAATTGTTGATACCGTTGCGGATTGCTATAACTGCCTCGGTCTCATTCATGATATGTATTCTGCCATTCCCGGCAGATTTAAAGATTATATTTCAAACCCGAAAGCAAACATGTATCAGTCTTTGCACACTACTGTCTTAGGCAAAGAGGGTATTCCTTTTGAAGTTCAAATCAGAACTTGGGAAATGCACCACACTGCCGAATACGGTATTGCGGCTCACTGGAAATATAAGCTTGGTATGAATAACGGTGACGGTGGATTTGATGAAAAGCGCCTTGCTTGGGTTCGTCAGCTCCTTGAAAATCAAGACGAAAACGAAGATGTTGAGGACATTGTTTCTACCATAAAAAGCGACCTTGTACCTGAAGAGGTGTTTGTTTTCACTCCAAAAGGCGATGTTTATTCTCTGCCATCAGGTGCTACGGTTATAGATTTTGCTTATGCTATTCACTCAGCTGTAGGTAACAGAATGACCGGTGCAAAAGTTGACGGCCGAATTGTACCCATTGATTATCAGGTTAAAACCGGTGAAATTATAGAAATTCTTACCTCTTCTCAGCAAGGAAAAGGTCCAAGCAGAGATTGGCTTAAAATCGTAAAAACAAGCGGTGCTCGCACAAAAATCAGACAGTGGTTTAAGAAGGAGCGCCGTGAAGAAAACATTGTTGAGGGCAAAGCGGAGCTTGAAAGAGAATTCAAGCGAAATTATATTCGTTTAAGCGATGAAGAATATAGTTCATTTATTGATAAGCTTGTTGAAAGGCAGCACTGCCATAATGCAGAGGAATTTTATGCAGCCATAGGCTATGGCGGTATCACTCTCTCAAAAATTATGCCTCGTGTAAAAGAGGATTATTTAAGACTTACAAAATTGAATCAGCCGATCGAACCTGTTGCACCGGCTACTTCAAAGAAAAAGTCAAAATCCAATGAAGGTGTAGTAGTTGAGGGAATAGATAATTGTCTTATTAAATTTTCTCGTTGCTGCAATCCTCTTCCGGGTGACCCAATAGTAGGATTTATCACAAGAGGTCACGGTGTTTCAATTCACACTCAAAATTGTCCAAATGTTCCGAAAGACATGAGCACAGCTCCGGAACCTGAAAGATGGATAAATGCATATTGGGATACTAATATAAAAGAAGAATTTAAGTGCACTCTTCAGCTTTATTGCCTTAACAGAATCGGCATGATAGCGGATGCTTCAACTTTGCTTGCCACTAACCATGTTAAGATTAACGATTTAAGCACTCGTGCTACTAAAGACGGGCGCACTATTATCACAACAACCCTTGTTGTTAATGGTCTTGAGCATCTTAAAAGTATTACTCAAAAGCTCGAAAAAATATCCGGAGTTTTAAGCGTTGAAAGATCCGGTATATAATTGACAGGAGAAATTTCATGAAAGCAGTTGTACAGCGTGTTACCGCATCAAGTGTAAAAGTTAACGGTGAATTAAAAGGCGAAATAGGCTTAGGCTATAATGTACTTCTCGGAGTAATGGACGGGGACACAAATGCTGAGGCAGAGCTGCTTGCAGCAAAGATTTCAAACCTTCGCGTTTTTGAGGACGAAAATGGCAAAATGAACTTAGATATTCATGCAGTGGACGGAGAAATTTTGGCCATATCTCAATTTACACTTTGCGCAGATATTCACAAAGGAAATCGCCCATCATTTATCCCCTCTGCACCTCCCGAGGAAGCAAATTTACTTTATGAATATTTTTGTGAATGTTTGCTTAATAACGGCGTAAAGAAAGTTGAAAAAGGCGTTTTCGGTGCGGATATGAAAGTAGAAATCCATAATGACGGCCCTGTAACAATCATTATGGATACCGATATTTGGAGTAAGAAAAAATAACTATGAAAGTTGAACTTTTTAATTTAGGAAATGAAACTCTTGCAAACTGCTATATTTTAACTGATGAAAAAACAGGTATCTCGGCCATTGCGGATATAGGCTGGTATACAGACTCTCTCGACAATTACATTAAAAGTAAAAGCATAAAAGTTGAGTATATAATTTTAACTCACGGTCATTTTGATCATATTATGGGCATAGCTAATGCAAGAGAGGCAACAGGTGCAAAGATTCTTATACATAAAGAAGATGCAATTTGCCTTAAAGACAAGAGCTTTAATCTCATGAATACTTTTGGCGTTAAAGCCGAGTTTAATCCCTGCGAGCCTGATATAATTGCAAATGACGGAGACATAATAAAAATCGGCGAAAGCGAACTTAAAATAATGCACACTCCCGGTCATTCAATGGGAAGTGTTATATTTATCGACGAGTCCAGCCGTAATATCATAAGCGGAGATACTCTTTTTCACTCTACCGTGGGTAGAACGGACACTCTGGGAGGAAGCATGGAAGAAATGAAAACTTCTATCACTAAAATTCTTGCCCTTGATGGCGATTATAACATTTATCCCGGTCATGGCCCTGCAACAACTCTTTCTCATGAAAGAGTAAGAAATATATTTATCAGAAGGATGGGAAGAAATTGATTCTTCGAGTTTTCGGACATAGCTTCCAATACGAATGTGAAAACTTATGTCGATTATTTTATCCGAATGAAAAAATAATAACAACAGATAACCTTGATGGTGAAGATTCTCTTACTGTATCAACAAGATATGAGAATGATATTGTTTATGCGGATTTAAGCATAAATGGCAAAAAATTGTCATTAAGTGCCAAAACGAATAATGAGGATGCCGAGCTTAACTTAGCTAAACTTATCTATAAAGGTTTAAGTGAGATTACGGGTTACATACCACCTTGGGGCGTGCTTACAGGAGTTAGGCCTTCAAAACTTATGCTTCGTATGATTGAAGCCGAAGGCGAGGAAGGTGCCGTTAAGTATTTTACAGATTGCCTTCTTGTAGATTCTAAAAAAGCAGAGCTTGCTTTAACGGTAGCCAAAGCTGAAAATGAAATTGTAAATTCATCATCACCCGAAAGTTTCAGCTTATATGTTTCAATTCCATTTTGCCCCTCAAGATGTAGCTATTGCTCTTTTGTAAGCCATTCAATAGCAAATTCAAGTGCCAAAAAGCTTGTGCCGGAATATCTCGAAAAACTTTGTGAAGAAATTGCATATACCGGTAAAATTGTTAAAGCAAACGGTTTAAAGCTTGAAAGCATCTATTTCGGTGGTGGCACACCCGGTGTGCTTGAGGCCCCTCAATTTGATAAACTCGCCTGCGCTATAGAAAAAAACTTTGACATAAACGCATTAAAAGAATATACTGTGGAAATCGGGAGGCCGGATACCGTTACAGCCGAAAAGCTTGCAATGCTCAAAAGGCATAATGTTGGACGAATTAGTATAAATCCTCAAACCTTTAATCAGGAAACTCTTGATTTAATAGGAAGGAAGCATACCGTTCAAATGGCTGTTGACGCTTACAGAACTGCCCGTTCCTATGATTTTGAATGCATTAATATGGATTTAATTGCAGGCTTACCCGGAGAAAGTTTTGAAAACTTCAAGGATAGCCTTGACACGGCAATTATGCTTGCCCCGGAAAATATTACCGTTCATTCTCTTGCACTTAAACGCTCTTCTAATCTTAATAAGATGGGTGTTCAGGTGTCAGAAGGTAAGGAAGCTGCAAAAATGCTGGATTATACATCCGCTTCACTTTCAAAGCATGGGTATTTGCCTTACTATATGTATCGCCAAAGCAGATGCGTGGGAAATCTTGAAAATGTAGGCTGGTGCAAAGATAATACAAGAGGCTTCTATAATGTCATAATGATGGAAGAATGTCACACGGTACTTGCAGTTGGTGCAGGTGGAGTCACAAAGCTTTGTGAGCCGGGCGGTACAAAAGTTGAACGAATTTTTAATTATAAATACCCTTATGAATATATATCCGGTTTTGATGTAATTCTTGAACGTAAGTCCGGTATTACGGATTTTTATAAACAGTTACCTAAAAGGATGTGAACTGATTGGAAAAGTCAAAAAAGACTTCAATGCTTAACGGTGCAATGATTCTTATGATTGCCATTGTTATTGTTAAAATCATAGGTGTTTTGTTTAAGATGCCGATGACAAGCATGATAGGCACTGTAGGCAGAGGATATTTTAATTCTGCATATGAAATATACACTCCCATATTTGCAGTTAGTATGGCAGGCTTACCTGTGGCAGTTTCAAGAATGGTTGCAGAAAGCGTTGCCTTAAAGAAATACAGGCAGGCAAGAGCGGTTTTTGTAACCTCTAAAAAAGTTTTTATAATTGTGGGTATTATAGGCACACTTATTCTTCTTGTCGTAGCTTTTCCATACGCAAAATATATAGCCAACATGAAGAGCTTAAGAGCTATTCTTTGCGTAACTCCGTCAATTTTTCTTTGCTGCTATATGAGCGCATACAGAGGCTACTATGAAGGTCTCAGGAATATGGTGCCTACGGCGATTTCTCAGATTATAGAGGCATTGGGCAAACTTGTCATTGGTCTTGGCTTAATCAAAATAATTATGGATAAAGGACAAGCTCAGTATGAAAATGGAATGAGCCTTTCCGGCGGCGTATCTGCCGATGTTTTCGGTACTGTTGTTACAACCGAAGCAGAGGCAAACGGTATTATTGTTCCTTGGGCGGCAGCAGGTGCAGTTCTAGGCGTTACACTTGGTTCATTCCTATCTCTTCTTTACCTCATGCTTTGTCATAAAACAAGAGGTGATCATTTCACAAAAGAAATGCTTATGGAATCCGAAGCTCCTCAGACAGGCTCCGTGATAGCAAAAGAAATGATTACCATAGCCATACCAATGGTTATAAGTGCTCTTATTCTCAATATAACTAATCTTATTGATACGGCAACTATTCAGGCAAGGCTTGCTACGGCCATTGAAAAAGATTTGCAAACCGTTATTTCTATGCATTCCGATTCAATAAATAAAGCTGTTGAACTTGCAAGACTTAACATTTCAGATAATGCGGAAATTGTAAAATATCTTTGGGGTGCTTACGGTACAGCTCTTGACTTTAAAAGTCTTGTGCCTGTAATCACAATTCAACTTGGTGTTTCGGCAATTCCCGCACTTGCAACTGCTTGGGCAATTAAAAATAAAAACGATATGCGTCAAACCATTGAAACCGTTTTGCGTGTAGGCATGATTATTGCTCTTCCTGCCGGTCTCGGTATGGCCGCTCTTGCCACACCTATACTCACCCTTATTTACGGCAGAGGAAATAGTTCAGAGGTAATTTCTCTTGTTGCTCCAATTCTTATCTGTTACGGTATTTTTACTCCTCTTATGGCGATTTCAACTCCTACAACAAATATGCTTCAAGCTGTTGGCAGAGCTGATATTCCAATGAAAACCGTTGCGGGTGCTGCTGTTTGCAAAATAATTTGTAACTTTGTGCTTGTAGGTATACCTAAAATAAATATTTATGGTGCTGTTGTAGGCACAATCCTTTTCTATCTTATAATAGTAAGCATAAATATGACTTGTCTGCTTAAAATTTCAAAAGTAAAAATCAACTGGGCAAGTGTGTTCTTTAAGCCTTTTATTGCTGCTGCCCTTTGTGCTGTAACGGCTTTCGCAGCTCACGGAATAATTGTAAGACTTTTCCCGAATGCTTTAGGTGCAGTTTCGGAAACAATAGCAAATATTGATACAGTTGCCACTCTTATAGGGGTTGCATTTGGTGCTCTTGTATACCTTATAGTGATTCTTTTACTTAAGGGAATAGTAAAATCCGACCTTGTAACATTGCCGAAAGGAGAAAAAATTGCCAAAACACTTGAAAAGTATGGACTTTTAGGTTAAAATATGATATAGTGCTTTCCGTGATAGAAATATGAGGTTCGTTAATGGTTGATTTTAATTTTAAAAATAGGTATAATTGTGAAGATTTCATTGAGATAATGAAATTGCTCAGAGCTCCCGGAGGCTGTCATTGGGATATTTCTCAAACTCACGAGAGCATCAAAAAGAACCTTATTGAAGAAACCTATGAAGTTGTTGAGGCTATCAACAAAAATGATAGCACACTCCTTTGTGAAGAGCTTGGTGATCTGCTTATGCAGGTAATTTTCCACACTATCATGGAGGAAGAAAAAGGCACTTTTAATTTTGATGATGTAACAGATGGCGTTAGCAAGAAACTCATCATTAGGCACCCACATGTTTTTGGCGATGTTCAGGCAGACACCGTTGATGACGTCCTTACTAATTGGGATGAAATCAAAAAGCAAACTAAAGGCCAAAAAACTACCACGGCTTCAATGATCAGCGTTCCCAGAGAGCTTCCTGCTCTTATGAGAGCTTCAAAAATTCAGAAGAAAGCGTCAAACGTGGGATTTGATTGGTCCGATATAAATGGGGCCATAGATAAACTTTACGAAGAAATCGGCGAGCTTAGGGAAGCAGTTAATTCAAAAGATGAGACAAATATTAATGAAGAATTCGGAGATTTGCTTTTCTCAATGGTCAATGTTTCCAGATTTCTTAAGCTTGATGCGGAAGAATCTCTTACAAGCGCTACCGATAAATTTCTCGGCAGATTTGCAGAAGTTGAAAAGAAAGCCGAAGAAAATGGCATTGATATGAAAAATGCTTCCATTGATATTCTTGATTCCTTGTGGAATGAGGTAAAGGCGGAGCAACATAACTAACGGATGTGATCGCTTTAAGCGTAACATAAATATTATATTTGAATGGAGAAAACACAATGAATAAGACAGAACTTATCGCTGCAGTTGCAGCAAAGGCTGACCTTAGCAAAAAAGATGCTGAAAAAGCAATCAACGCTACTCTCGAAGCTATCGGTGATGCACTTGCAGATAAGAAAGACGGCAAGGTAGCTCTTATCGGCTTTGGCACATTTGAAGCACGTGATCGCGCTGCAAAAACTGCTCGCAATCCTCAGACCGGCGCTACAATCAATGTTCCTGCAACAAAGGTTGCTGCTTTCAAAGCAGGTGCTGCTCTTAAGGCAAAGGTTGCTAAATAATTAAATCCCGCAAATAAGGCTGTCCTTTGGACAGCCTGTTTTTATAAGAAGATTTTTAATTACAGAGTATACAAGTTATTGCCTATTGTGTAATAAAAAATCAAAAGGTTAGGTAAAAACGATGCGTCTTGATAAATATCTTAAAGTTTCACGTATAATTAAAAGAAGAACCGTTGCTAACGAGGCTTGTGATGCAAAGCACGTTTCAGTAAACGGCAAGCCTCAGCGTGCCTCTTATGATGTTAAAGTTGGAGATACAATAGAAATAACATTCGGATCAAAGACAACTAAATTTGAAGTGCTTTCGGTTAATGAGTATGCAACTAAAGAAAATGCCTCTCTTATGTTTAAGCAACTGTAATTGTATGCAATTTTTCTTATTTTTTTAATTAAAAATCTTGCAAAATTTGTTTTACTTAGTGTATAATGAACTGAAAAGGTTTATCAATGCTCTAATAAAGTTTTGGAAAGCATAATTATGGATAATATTAAAATTAACAGAAAAACAAAAATTATTATAGCCATTGTTATAATTCTTGTTGTGTTTATCATATTCGGTATAGGTGTTGGTAAACGCCTTCACACAAAGCATCAGCAGGAAAAAGTCATAAGCAGTATGAAAGAAAGCGTTACTCAAATTCTCGAAAAAAACAGCGAGATGGAGGATGCTCTCACAGAAGAAAACAGTGAGTCACGTAATGAACAGGCAGCCCGTGAAAACGGTTATGTTTATCCGGAAGAGCGCATTTATTATGACAATAATGCAGAGTAAGCCGCAAGGCTTCATATATTCAATAGGAAGGATCATATCTTTTTATGCAGGTTGAAATAGGCACAATAGTAAATGGTAAGGTTACCGGTATCACTGATTTCGGAGCTTTTGTTGAATTTGAGGGCAGAAAAACGGGGTTAGTTCACATTTCTGAGGTTTCCTCTGAATATGTTAAGGACATTAAAGAGCATCTTCATGTAGGCCAAGAGGTTAAAGCGAAGGTTATTGCCGTTACACCTGAAGGCAAAATAAGCCTTTCCATTAAACAGGTTGAGCTGGAAGAAAAAGGCGAAAAAGCAGAACGCAAAAACGACTCTAAGCAAGAGAGAAGGCCTCAATTTCAAAAATCCAATAGCAATCATACCCGCAGCGGTAATCCGAATGTGTGGACGGGCCCAAAAGCCAAAAACAACCATCCAGGCGAAAAGCAAAGTTTTGAAAATATGATGGCGTCTTTCAAAAAGAAAAAAAAAAAAAAAATGAGTGATTTAAAGCG
>CAVHYZ010000017.1:7109-14897 GCA_963640495.1 Acutalibacteraceae bacterium | reverse complement strand
CGAAAAGCAAAGTTTTGAAGATATGATGGCGTCTTTCAAAAAGGCCAGCGAAGAAAAAATGAGTGATTTAAAGCGAGCCGATTCAAAGCGTGGTAGTGTAGGCTATTCAAGAAGAGGCAGAGGTTGATTAAATAATAAAAAAGAAAGCACCGCCATGACGGTGCTTTTGTATTAACTGAGTTACGGAGGATTAAAGCATGAGAGAAATTAATTTATCTCTTGTTACAGAGGGTATAAAAAAAGCCTGCATAAATTCCAATAAAATTTTACCGGAGGACCTTGAACAACGCATAAAATATTGCACAAAATGCGAAAAAACAGAGCCGGCTCATTCAGTTATGGCTTCTCTTGAAGATAATCTTGATGCTGCAAGAATTAATGATTTACCAATTTGTCAAGATACGGGAATGGCTATAATTTTTGCTGAAATAGGTCAAGATGTACATTTTGTCGGAGGCAACTTTGAAGAAGCTGTAAATGAAGGCGTTAGACAAGGCTATATTGAAGGTTACCTTCGCAAAAGCATTGTTAAAGACCCAATCAGGCGTGGCAACACCGGGGATAATACTCCCGCCGTAATTCACAGTAAAATCGTGAACGGAGATAAGGTTAAATTTACCGTTGCGCCTAAGGGTTTCGGCAGTGAAAACATGAGCAAGCTTAAAATGTTTACTCCCGCTGCTACAAGAGAAGATATAATTAACTATGTAATCGATGTTATTAAAATTGCAGGCAGTAACCCCTGCCCTCCCATGGTTGTAGGCGTTGGAATCGGCGGTGATTTTGAAAAATGTGCAATGCTTGCAAAAGAGGCTCTTTGCCGCAACATATCAATAAAAAACGCCGATGAGTATTACGCCGATATGGAAAAAGAAATTCTTGATAAAGCAAACGCCTTAAATATAGGTCCTCAGGGTTTCGGCGGTGAAACAACTGCACTTTCCGTGGCAATCGAGTCATATCCTACTCATATAGCAGGCTTACCTGTGGCTGTAAATATAGGATGTCACGTTACACGCCACGAAAGTTTTACCATTTAAACTCAATAAAATATTAATAATTTGTTATTTTTGTATAAATTTTTAATAAATGCTCTTTATTTTTCTGTTTAATTGTGCTACAATACAGATGAAGTTAAAAGCTTCTATTTTGTATAAGGGGATGACTGTATGAAAATAACAATTACAGGCCGTAAGTGTACACCTCGTGAATCCTTTAAGGATCACGCCGAAAAGAAACTTGCTAAGATTGAGAGATTTTTCGGCCCGGATGTTGAGGCTAAGGTCACAGTAACTGTTGAAAAGTCATCACAAAGCGTTGAAATTACCATTATTAACCGTGGTATGACTTTCAGAGCTGTTGAAAGAGCTGAAAACATGAATGAGGCTCTTGACAAGTGTGTTGACACCCTCATTAGACAGATCCGTAAAAACAAAACCCGAGTTGAAAGAAAACTTAGAGACACAGGTTTCACTGTTGCACCTGTTGAGGATGACGAAGAGCCTGCTGACGAAGAACTTGAGTATGAGCTTGTAAGGCACAAAAGCATACAACTTAAGCCTATGTCTGTTGAAGAGGCTATCCTTCAAATGAACCTTGTAGATCATCTCTTCTTTGTATTCCTTGAAGAAGATACAAATAAAATCAATGTAGTTTATAAACGTAATGATGGTGGGTATGGACTTCTTACTCCGGAAGCCGAATAATATGTATAACAAAAAAGAGCCGAAAGGCTCTTTTTTTATTGTTAATTTTCTGAAAGATGGCAATTTCTCGGTTTTTCACTTTCAAAGTTGAGAGAAAAGCTCAAGTTGAAGCTTGCTACACAAGCTCATTTTTATATCAAATTATGAATTGTAGATTATATCTTCCAGTTTTCTTTTCGGCACATAATGAACACCGTTTTCATCCCTATAGTAATTCATACTGCCCGTTTCACTAGCATCAACAATATGTACCTCCTCCTTAGGCTTTCCTAATGCGAGGCAAAGTTCAACAGAATATCTTTCTTTATCTATTCCTAAATTTTCATATAATAAAGGCCTGTTAATATTTCCAATCATACATCCGCCAAGACCTTTTTCTATAGCACCAAGCATCATGGTTTGGGCGGTGATTCCTACATCCGTTTGTTTATTTGTGCCAATGGACTTATCGCAAAGAATAATGATATATCCCGTAGGCCTTTCCTCTTCAGCAGGGCCATCCCAATCCTTAAGTGCAGCGGCCCAAACAAGAGTTTCAAAGACCTTTTCATTTTGCTCACGATCGGAAACTATTATAAATTTAAGTGCTTGAGCATTTGCGGCACAGCCTGTGTTGCGAGCAAGCTCTACTATTTCAACAAGCTCTCGCCTGTCTATTTTATAATCCCCGTAAAAACGGCGATAGCTTCTATTTTTAAGCACCAAATCTTTAAGCATATTTATTTCCTTCTGTTTCGTTAAACTTTGCATATTCGCCGCTTTTTATGTTATTCATCCATTCTGTGTTTGCAAGATACCAATCAATAGTTGACTTTATGCCATCCGCAAATTTTGTTTCAGGCAACCAACCCAACTCTTCGTGAATTTTTTTTGGATCTATCGCATAACGCAAATCGTGTCCGGCACGGTCTTTAACATAAGTTATAAGACTTTCGGATTTACGGACGCGTTCAAGAATTGTTTTTACAACCTCAATATTTTGCTTCTCGTTATGGCCACCGATATTATAAACCTCACCTTCTCTGCCATTATGAATTATTAAATCAATAGCAGAGCAATGATCATCCACATAAAGCCAATCTCTCACATTAAGGCCGTTGCCATAGACAGGCAAATTTTCATTATTGAGTGCCTTTTGAATCATAAGAGGAATTAATTTTTCCGGAAATTGATAAGGGCCATAATTATTTGAACATCTTGAAACGGTAACCGGTAAGCCGTAAGTGCGGCTATATGCAAGAGTTAACAAATCCGCTGATGCTTTTGAGGTAGAATAAGGGCTGCTGGTGTGAATGGGTGTTTCTTCCGTAAAGAATAAATCCGGTCTATCTATAGGGAGATCGCCGTAAACTTCATCTGTTGATACTTGATGATATCTTTTTATGCCGTATTTTCTGCAAGCGTCAAGAAGAGCTGCGGTGCCCATAATGTTTGTTTCAAGAAAGATGCCCGGATTCTCTATAGAACGATCAACATGGCTTTCTGCGGCAAAATTTACGACTATTTCAAATTTTTCTTTTTCAAATAAATCAAAAACAGCTTTTCTGTCTGAAATACTTGCTTTTACAAACCTGAAATTTTTATATGTAAGAGCATCTGAAAGATTCTTCAAATTACCGGCATAGGTTAATGAATCAATGCAAATATATTCATAATCAGGATGATTTTTAAGCATATAATAGATAAAGTTTGTTCCTATAAATCCAGCCCCACCTGTTATGAGAATTTTCATTCTTCGTCATCCTCCTCAATCTCAGAATCAAGGTTTACAACAGTAACAATTTTTTTATAATCAACACTGTCAAAAAGTTTTTTAAATCTAACCTTAACATCATAAGTTGTATCACAGTTTTCACAGTAGAATAAAGTGCGAAAATATTGACAACTGAATTTCCAATCAGTAACAAGTTTACACTGCTTACCGCAAGTATCGCAATAATGGTCAAGCTTACGCTTATCAATAACGGGGTTATCAATATTTTTTATGATTTTAGCTTTATAAAGAAGTCTACCATAAAATTCATCATTACAGATTTTTATTTCCTTTTCAAAACTTTCTTTTTCATAAATAATTTCAAAGATATCCGCTGTAAGCACACTATCCCCCAGGGCTCTATGGTGAGTGTAATGCTCTGGGTCTATTCCTATGAGTTGAGCTGCAGCAATAAGTCCGATTTGCTGCCCATGGCGACCGGACTTAACTTTTTGAAAATATCTTTGTAAATCGCAATAATAATTAAGAAACGGAATAGTTCTTATACCATTGAAATAAGCAAAATTTTCAAGCAATACTCTGACATCACTATCGCCCCAAGTGAGAATAACAGTATCTTTTGAGCCAATCCATTTTCTGAAAAGAGAAAACGCCTTTGTAAATGGTTGACCAGTAGATATATCATCATTCGTAAGGTTAGTAAGTTTTTTTACGCTGCCTCTCAGTTTTCGTGCAATTTGAGAACGCACAATTGAAGAGAAAGTATCTACTGTATGAAAATTCTCATCAAGTTTCACCGCACCGATTTCTATTATTTCATTTATAAAGCCTGCTGTTTTTTTGGAATAAGTGTTGTTCCACTCAAGATCCATAACAACATATTGCATTTATTCACGCCCTTAACTTTTATTATTCATTAACAAAATCAATAAATTTCAAAAATTGCGCTTTTCCTTCTTCTGTTCTGCTGAAAACTCCGCACTGCTCAAGAATTGCGGCAAATACAATACCAATTTCATCTTGAATAATTTTATCAATATTCTCTTCTGTAATATTACTATACTTATTTTTTATCATATCAGCCCACTGAGCATGTTTGGCAATTTCTTCGTTAGCCGAAATATCTTCACCGGAAAGTATAGCTTTTTTAAGGCTTTCCATTTCTTTTTTCAGGCGAGAAGGAAGAACGGCAAGTCCCATCACTTCAATAAGACCTATATTTTCTTTTTTGATATGATGATATTCAGGATGGGGATGATAATAGCCGTCGGGATATTCTTCTGTGGTGATATTATTTCTTAAAACTAAATCAAGCTCATAATTACCATCTACGAAGCGAGCAATAGGAGTAATTGCATTATGGGGAACACCGTCATCTGTGTATGCAAGGATAAAAGCATCTTTATCCGTATATTCACTCCACTTATTGAGAATTTTTCCACCAAGCTCTGTAACTCTCGCAGAATCTTTGCCCTTTAAGCGAATAACAGACATGGGCCATTTAACGATGCCTGCTTCAATATCATCATATTCCTTAAAAACAAGAGGAGTTTCTATATTTGCCTTTGCCATAGCAAAAGTGTAGTGACCACCCTGAAAATGTTCATGGCTGAGAATTGAGCCACCCACTATCGGAAGGCCTGCATTTGAGCCTACAAAATAGTGTGGGAACATTTTAATAAAATCAAAAAGTTTATCAAGAGCGGCTTTGTCTATAACCATAGGTGTGTGGTTACCGTTAAAAACTATGCAATGTTCATTATAGTAAACATAAGGTGAATATTGCATAAACCAATCCTGATTATAAATCTTAATCGGAATAATTCTATGATTTTGGCGAGCGGGGTGATTAACTCTGCCGCTATAACCTTCGTTTTCCTTGCAAAGCTGACATTTCGGGTATCCACTTTGTTTAGCGTTTCTTGCAGCTGCAATAGCTTTCGGGTCTTTTTCGGGCTTTGAAAGATTGATGGTAATATCAATATCCCCGTACTCCGTGGAGGTAACCCACTTCATATCATTTTTTATTCTGTATTCTCTTATATAGTCACTTTTTCTACTTAGATTATAGTAATACTCGGTAGCTTTCTCGGGGCTTTCTGAGTAGAGAGATTTAAATTCTTTTATAACCTGTGAAGGCTTCGGAGTCAGAAGTCCCATAATTTTTGTATCAAACAAATCACGATAAACAACAGAATTTTCGCAAAGTCCGTTTTCGCAGGCATAATCAAGAATAGCTTTAAGTATTTCTTCAAGTTCATAATCTTCTGAGGGATTTTCTTCCTCGTAAGAATCCAAGCTGAGAGCTTCAATCACTCTGTTTGTACTGTAAATTCTATCCTCTTCTTCAATGAGTTTTTCATTAATTGCATACTTAACAAGAGCGGTTACAGCTTCAAATATAGACATTTTCATTACCTCACTTAATCACTGAATTAATTCCCGAAAAATTATACCACATAGAGCACCAATCATACATGCCCGAATCTTTCATTGCGGAAATAGCAAACTGCGGCATTATATTATCAATAGGATTTGTTACATCTGCAGTAACAATATCTTTTGTTTCCGGAAGTTTTTCATCACTTAAAACAGTAAAATAAATTGTTCTTTCGCCTATGGGTGTGAGAGAGCCTATGTCACAATATGTAACCGTTATAGCTACCCTGCTGTTTCCTTTAGGCAAAGTGCCGGTAAATGGGATTTCAACGCTATCCCCCGCTTTTATAACAGTAAGAGGATTAAAATCAAATTTAAACGAAGCACCGTCACAGTTTATTGCACTAATAACTAATTTATAATCACTCCATGAAAGATTTGTAAGCACAAGGGAAGAATCTTCATTTGAAACATAGCCTTCGGTGGTGTTATTAAAGCTACCGCCTATTGCATATGACGGATTTGAAGAAGTATGGAATCTCGGATAATCAGGTGAAGAATAAACAGAAGTAATTTCATCCGTAAGAGCAAGTTTTATGAGAAGCTCTCTCGTGAAGTTATCCCAATACATCATGCCGTGGAACATACCGGAGATAAACCATGTGTTATCTTTGAGGTATGCTGTAGATGCGTCAACGGTCATAGCCGGAGAAATCATATAGTCTTTATACTCTTTTTCTTGAACATATCCATCAGCAAATTTCTCGCCTATTTTAGTGGTTTTAGCGCCGGTTGAGCTTTCGGTAGAAATGATGCCATCGCTATTCATATCTGCACCGGTGGTAATGCCGGAATCTGTGCCTGCTATTATGGATACATTCATGCCGTATTTATCAATGCACTCTTGGAAAGATGTATAAAACTCAGGCATAACTTCATAGTGCATATAATCGCTCTCGGCAATTAAATTTGCATTTTTGTTTTCGTCAAGCCATTTGGCTTTCATTTCTTCATATATTTCCGTTGGGCAAAAATCCCATATACTGCCAAAATTACCGATAACTTCATAAAAATATGGAACAAGAGCATTTATAACATCATCAAGGAATCCTAATTGCTGAGCTTCAGCAAGCCAATGATAGTCGTTTTCCCATCTCATACCATGTTCAATAAAATAAAGAAGATTCAGTTCATCAAATTTAACATTTTGACTAAGCATATCATAAACGATTCCCGCACCTGCAAGGGCAGGAACATTCATAACGGCATTATCAACATCACATTTGTAACCGAAAAGGGTTAAATAGGTGCCTGTAACCTGGCCACCGTGGCTGATTGCAACAAGGTTGACTTTTTCGCAGTTACTGTATTCTTTCACCTCTTGGATATATTTATCAAGAGCTTTTGCGCAACTTACTGCTCCCATTCTCCAATCTACATAGAAGTTATATATATTCTCTCGCGGAATATACTCACGCAGAGAAGCTGTAATATCCGTTTCAAACTGATTTGTATCATCACCATATTCATCATACATAACTTGAGAATTGGATTCAGAGGCGGATGTATACATAGGTCTTACATTATATTTGCTTGTGCCGTCATCATTAAGAGCAACAATGCCCAGCATATCAACAACTTTCTCACCTACAAGGCTTGCAAGATATTCCGGCTCACCCCAAACGGCAACGCTTAAACCTATACCTATTTTGGCTATATTTTGCAAAACAAGTTTAAGAACATTATTCATATCAGGATGCCACACTTTTTCTTCGGTGCCGTCATCGTTAACAAGCACAAGCTCAGATGAGGAATAACCTGCCACAATAATAACAGGATATTCGGATATTTCTGATTTTTCATCAATAATACCCGCAAAAGCAGAAATACTGCAACCGCTTACGGCAATAATAGCTGTTAATATAATCGAAAAAATCTTTTTCAAATTAATTTCCCCCGTAAAATTTTATTTTCAATATATAATTATAC
>CAVHYZ010000017.1:0-7029 GCA_963640495.1 Acutalibacteraceae bacterium | reverse complement strand
GTTACGATTTTTTCAATACTTAATGTAATCAATATTTTCTCTCTTGAATTAGTCTGTTTTGAATGATACAATAAAATTGTATAAAAAATAGAGGAAAGTGAAAACAATGAAAAAGTTAATCGGAATATTGCTTGTAATAGCTATTATTATCGGGGCTGGAACTGCATTTTATTGTAAATACAAAGGCACTGCACCCATACCCATTACTGAAAGTAACATTGACACAGAAAACGATCCAATAGTATTGACAGCTCACAGAGGTTGTCATACATCTGCCCCTGAAAACAGTTTACCGGCTTTTAAAAAAGCTATAGAGCTTGGGTATTATGCAGCCGAATGTGACATTATACGAACATCTGACGGCAAATGGGTAATAACTCACGATGATAAGGTTTCAAAGCACTTTTTCGGTACAGGGAAAATTTCAAAAAAATCGTATGATGAAGTCAGAAAACTGAAATATAATTTTGATAAAGAATTCTGGAATTATCAAGATGAGACTATACCTTCACTTGATGAATATCTTGATTTATTTGTGGGCAAATCCACGAGACCGGAAATTGAAATAAAATGTAAAGGCCTTGAAAATCTTGAAGATATTGTTTCTGCAATTGAAGAAAGAAATTTAACAGATCAGGCAATAATCATCTCTTTTAACTATGATGAACTGAAAAAAATACATGAATTAAATCCGGATATTGAGCTTTGGTATTTACTCAGTGAAATAACAGATGACGGTATTAAAGATGCCCTTGCAATAAATTGTAAATTTCTTTCCGTAAATTATAAAAACAACGGTGCAGATAAAATAAAAAAAGCCATGGATTCAGACTTGCAGGTTGCGGTTTGGACTGTTGACAGCAACGACATTGTAAAAGAATATTACGATATGGGCGTAAGATATTTTGTATCAAACAAAATTTGTTATTAAAGAGGTAAAAATGAAGCACTACGACGATTATATCATCAATTTTATGAAAAGGTACAACTACCCGGAAGAGGCAGTAGAAGTGCTTTCTGAAGTAGAAAAAAGGCTTGATTCCGACAAAGAAGTCGGCTCTGCCTTTGATAAAATAATGGTAGATTTTAAGGCTGACGGAGATTTTTGCAAAGCTGAAAAAAATCTTGACGAACTTGAAAAAGTAAGTGGCATTGATGAGAGAACGTTGAAATTTATTTTCATAATGAATTCATCTGAATGGGTTAAAGAGAAATATACTGAAAAAGGTATAAGTGAAAAGGTTTTTTGGGATACATTTGAGGATTTGAAATGGAAGCTTCAAGAGTGTATGGAATGTGAAAATACTGTCGGAACCTTTGTTGCAAGTTGGTTCAGGCTCCACCTTGCGCTTGAAATATTTGCTTTAGGCCGTTTTCAATATCAGCTTACAGAATATGATAAAGATGAGCCCTACATAGGATCTGACGGAACGATGTTAAAAAAAGGAGACCATTTAGTAGCAATCCATATCCCCTCATCGGGTATTTCCCTTAAAGATGAAGTCAGATATGACTCATATAAAAAAGCACACGAATTTTTCAAAGAATTATTCCCTGACGGAATAACCAAAATGGAATGTGGCTCTTGGCTTCTTTACGGCAAACACAGAGAATTTTTACCTCAACACATGAATATATTGAGATTTATGAATGACTTTGACATACTCACCTGCGACGAACATGATAATTTCGGTGATGATTGGCGCATTTTCGGTCATTACTCGGATTTACCGGTTGAAGAATTTCCTACAGATACATCACTGAGAAAAGCTTATAAAGAGTGGCTTCTTTCCGGAAACAAATCCGGCAGTGGATACGGAATCATAATGTTTGACGGTGAAACTATAGTTAACAAACAAGGGAGCAATTATGTCAAATAATAAAAAACATAATAGGAATCATAATAAACCAAAAAACGGAGAAATCGAAAAAACTCCTCACTGGAAAATTTATCTTTATGTCGGCATCGTCTTTGCGATAATCGCCGCAGCAGTTGTTTTAAGAGTTGTATTGCAAGATAAAGGTCCGGCAGAAGATGAGATCATAGGAAAATGGGAAACCGTAAATTCTTACGATTTACACGTAGAATTTGATTTTAACGAAGACCACACTCTCAAATATCTTGTAAGTGATAACTTGGAATATTCGGGCACTTGGTCATACAACAGATATACTAATTTAAGCAAAATAACCATTATAATTGACGATGAAGACGTGCAGAATAAAGAAATGTTTTTGATTGATAATGAGGGCGAAATAATTTTAAGCTACGATACAGAAGATTACCGGTACGCATATCATAAAACATCATAACAAAAATTAAATCGGAGGATACGCTACTCAACGGCGTATCCTTTTTTGTTGCAAAATATTTTGTAAGAAAGTAACATATTATTTTCACAGTGGCATACAATTTTCACAATCTTTTGTTTTTGTGCAAATTATTATTGATTTGATAGCTGTATTTTGATAAAATTTGTATAAATGTTGCAATTTTAAATAAAAGAAAGAAGGTATAAGAATGAAAGGTTTTGCAATGTTAAAAATCGGAGAAACAGGTTGGATTGAAAAACCAACCCCTAAGTGCGGCCCAATGGATGCTATTTGTAAGCCGTTGGCTCTTGCCCCCTGCACATCTGATGTTCACACAGTTTGGGCAGGTGCCATAGGTGACAGAAAAGATATGATTCTCGGCCACGAAGCTGTCGGCGAAGTTGTGGAAGTAGGCAGCATGGTTAAGGATTTCAAAGTTGGAGATAAAGTTCTCGTTTCCGCAATCACTCCCGATTGGAATTCCTACGCAGCACAGGAAGGCTATGCTATGCACAGCGGCGGAATGCTTGCAGGCTGGAAATTCTCTAACTTCAAAGACGGTGTTTTCAGTGAATTCTTCCATGTAAACGATGCAGCCGGCAATCTTGCTCACTTACCCGAAGGTATGGATTTAGGTGCAGCTTGCATGATAGCGGATATGGTTCCCACCGGTTTCCACGGTGTAGAGCTTGCAGACATACAGTATGGTGATAATGTTGCCGTTATCGGTATTGGCCCTGTTGGCCTTATGTCCGTTGCAGCTGCCGCTCTCAGAGGTGCAGCAAACATTTACGCAGTAGGTTCAAGAAAAAGCTGTGCTGATTTGGCTTTGGAATTCGGTGCAACAAATATTATCAACTACCGTGAAGGTGATATTGTTGAGCAAATTCTTGATATTAACCACGGCCCCGTTGATAAAGTAGTTATTGCAGGCGGTGATAATGATACATTTGATCAGGCTATTCGTATGCTAAAAGCCGGAGGTAGAATCGGTAACGTGAACTACCTTGGCGAAGGTGAGTATATTAGAATTCCCCGTGGAGACTGGGGTTGCGGAATGGGTCACAAATATATTGTGGGCGGCCTTATGCCCGGCGGCAGAGTACGCTCTGAAAAATTAGCAAGATTGGTTGTTGCTAAACGTATTCATCCCGAAAAGCTTATTACTCATAAGTTCAACGGCCTTGAAAATGTTGAGCCTGCCCTTATGCTTATGAAGAACAAGCCTCGTGACCTTATTAAACCTCTTGTTATAGTTTAATCAGATAAAACAATTTACCCCGATATATGAAAATATCGGGGTATTTTTATGCTATTTGATTATGTTGTAAATTTGTTTACATTGATTCGGGTACAGATATGTTAAACATAGTGAGTATGTTGCTTAATACTGTTTTCACACAAAGGCAAAGGCTGATTCTTGCCTGCATTAAAGCCTCATCATCACAATTAACCCTGCAAGCATTATAGAACTTGTGGAAAAGAGTTGCAAGTTCAATAGCATAGCGAGTAATTTTAGCGGGGTCATAATTTTTTGCCGAAGAGATAATTTCATCTGTGTAAGAAGCAAGATGCCTTATAAGTTCTTTTTCTTCGGGAGCATTAAGAAGAACAAGCTCCGGAATTGTGCATTTTCTCGGTGTTTTACCCTCCTCAGCAAGTTTACGAAGGATACTGCAAATTCTTGCGTGAGCATATTGACAATAATAAACAGGGTTTTCGCTGTTTTGACTAACTGCAAGACCGAGGTCAAATTCCATTTGCGAACCAGGTTCTCTGAGGTTAAAGAAAAATCTTACAGCATCTATGGGAATTTCATCAAGCAAATCAACAAGTGTGATTGCTTTACCACTCCTCTTACTCATTCTTACCACTTCACCGTCTCTTGTCAGGCGAACAAGCTGCATAAGAACTATATCCAGCTTATCACCGTTAAGGCCGATAGCATCAAGAGCGCCTTTCATACGGGCAACATGGCCGTGATGGTCTGCTCCCCAAACATCTATGGCTCTGTCAAAGCCTCTGACTTCAAGTTTATTGCGGTGGTAAGCAATATCAGCGGCAAAATAAGTGGGGTTGCCGTTGGTACGAACAAGTACTTCATCTTTAAGCTCTAAGCGTTCAATTTCTTCGTCTGTTTTGCCCTCTCTTTTAAGGCGTTCTGCTAGTACCTCTTTGTTTTTATACCAAAGAGCACCATCTTTTTCATAAGTAAGGCCTTTATCCTTAAGAATTTGTATTGTGTCCTTAAGTTCGCCGTCATTGTGGAGGGTGCTTTCAAGGAACCAAGTATCATAAGCGATACGATATTTGGCCATATTATCTTTCATGGCTGCAATATTTTTGGGAAGAGCAAAATCCACAAGAGCCTGTCTGCGTTCTTCCTCTGAAACACTTAAATATTTATCTCCGTTGATTTCGGCAAATTCTTTTGCTCTTTCAATTATATCTTCACCGTGATAACTATCCTCGGGCAGCTCAACAGCATATTCACCTTTAAAAAGTTGCTGATACCTGATATCAAGCGAAAGGCCGAATTTAGCTATTTGATTGCCTGCATCGTTTACATAAAATTCTCTTTTTACATCATAGCCCGCTGTTTCAAGAACAGCTGCAAGGCAATCACCGAGAGCACCGCCTCTGGCATTACCCATATGCATTGGTCCTGTAGGATTAGCGGAAACAAATTCCACATTAACTTTTATATCCTTGCCATAATCAGAACAGCCGTATTTTTCGCCTTTTTCAAGTATATCTTCAATTATGCAGGCATTAAAGCTGTCACAAAGATAAAAATTAAGAAAACCGGGGCCGGCAATTTCGCATTTTTCAATAAAAGTATCATTAAGCACCATTCTGTCAACCAATGTTTGAACTATCATACGGGGTGCTTTATGCAAATCTCTTGCCCAAGCCATAGCGGCATTTGATGAATAATCGCCGTTTGCTTTATTTGCAGGCACTTCAACTATGAAATCGCTGAGTGGAGCTGCGGGAAATTCACCATCCGCAACAGCTCTGCCCGCCGCCTCCATTATAGCGGTTCTTATTTCACTTACAGCTTGTTTCACTAAAACAGACATCTTTATCTTCCTTTACTTCAATGAATATTTTTAATTCATTTTCACTTATTAAATCTCCGCCGCTGTCTATAGAATAAGCGAAGTTTAAAATTCCGCCTTCTTCATCAAAATCCGTAAACATGGCGTTTGTGTAAATACCTATCATCATTTCACCGATAGGAGTTTCATAGCAACAGATGTGTCTTTTTTGGCACTCAAAAATCATTGATGTGCGAAAACGACCTATACGCATCATAGTAATGCGATTATTTTGTATGATCAGCTGAGTTTCGCAATCATTGGATTTTTCAACTGTTTCGTTATATTTAACAATTATTGCACCGTCTTTTGTGCTTATTGTACAATCCGTGCGAAGTTCACCACATTCAGGCTCTGAATCATCGCCGGTAAAATGGCGGTCTAATACGGTTATATATGCTTTTTTCATTTATTTCTCCATTGCGTAGCATATAAGCTTATCAAGAAGCTCGGCGTAAGGTATGCCGGATGCTGCAAACATTTTGGGATACATGCTGATTGATGTAAAGCCGGGAATGGTATTGGGCTCATTAAGAAGTATCGCTCCGTCGCTCTCTCTAACAAAGAAATCAACTCTTGTAAGGCCTCTGCAGCCTAATGCTCTGTATGCATTTACAGCAGCATTTTTAACATCTTCCAGCTTCTCGTTGTTCAAACGGGCGGGGATATGGAGTTCACTTTCATTTGCAAGATATTTTGCATCATAATCATAAAAATCATTACAGGGAACAATCTCACCGGGAGTTGATGCAATCGGTTCATCATTACCAAGAACGGCTACCTCAATTTCTTTACCTACAATGCCTTCCTCAAGCACAATCTTTGTATCATGGGCAAATGCAGCTTCGCAGGCTTTTTCAAGCTCTACTATACTTTTAGATTTGTTAATTCCGACGGAAGAGCCCGCATTTGCAGGCTTTACAAATATAGGAAATCCCAGATATTCAGCTGCATTCTGAAGAAGAGAAGATTTATTTTTCTCATAATCATACTTAGTAAAAGCAGTCCACTTTGCCTGAGGAATTTTACTGAAATCCGCCATGGCATTGGTGAGAGCTTTATCCATGCAAACTGCGCTCGCTGCAGTTTTGCAGCCAACGTAAGGTATACCGCTTATTTCAAGAAGTCCTTGCATAGTGCCGTCCTCTCCGTTTTTGCCGTGAAGAACGGGAAATACAACATCAATTTTTTCAATTTTACCTGTCTTAAGATGAATAATTCCGTGGTGGCTTCTATCACAGGAAATAATTGCACTTTCAAGATGTTCCTCATCTTTAACCCAGTTATCGTTAGGAAGATTTGACACATCTCCCGTGTAAAGATAAAATCTACCGTCTTTTGTGATACCCATGGTAATTACATCGTATTTATCACGAGGCATATTTTCAATAACAGAGGCAGCAGAAACAACAGAAACATCATGCTCGCTGGAAACTCCTCCGAACAAAATAAGCACTTTATTTTTCATATAAATCACTCCGATTACCCAATAAGTCAAAATATATTACCATAAAACAATAATACAGTCAATAATAAAATACGGAATAGGCATCTATTTTTTGTAGAGTTACAATTGATGTGAGACTGAAATCAAAAAAAGATAGAAAAAAGCGAC
>CAVHYZ010000016.1:25903-29463 GCA_963640495.1 Acutalibacteraceae bacterium | reverse complement strand
ATTTTCTACATCAAGTAGGCTTTTTTGTACTGTCTGCACAATCTGGGGCAGTCCAAAAATGCAGAACAGGTCTTATATTTATCATTTCATATTTCTCCTGTGCTATTATGATAATATTTTATCATTATTTTATCATAAAAGCAATATATTTTTGAATCATTTGACATACTGAATTGAATTTGATATACTCATCAAGGTGATTCTTATGAATGATATTTTTAATAACATTTCCCTGCCGAGCCTTGAAATTCAAAGTGAATACGACTGCTGTGACGGTGCCTATTTGCTAATTTATGACAATGCAACGGCGGAAGATTTTAAAAACTATTGTAGCGACATTTCCTGTAAAGGCTTCGCACTTTACAGTGAGAATATAATAGAAGAAAATATTTTCAGAACATATTATAATAATGTATGTTTGCACATCTATTTTTCCCTGAACGAAAACAAAATAAGAGTTGTTGCGGACCCACAAAAGCCCTGCTATCTTACAAAACCGAATTATACAGGCAAATATAAAAGCACCCTTTGGCAATTTGAGGTAGACCATTCTTTAATTGACTGCGGAATGTGTTATATTGTCCGCTGTGACGACGGCTCGTTTTTTGTTATAGACAGCGCTCATTATTATTCGGTAAATGACGATAAAAGAATTGTTGATTTTTTAAAAAAAATAAGCGGAGAAGAAAAGCCGAGAGTTGCAGGCTGGTTTATTTCTCACGGTCATGAAGACCATATCGGAAAATTTACGGATATACTTAAATTCAGGAGTAATGAAATTGATATTGAGAGTGTTTATCTGAACATTCAGCCCTTAACTCACAGAGATTCGGAATATTGGGATAAGCCATGCAAAAACGGCATAAAAAGAATGTTTGAGGCTCTTCAAGATCATAAAGAAATAAAAGTTATCAAGCTCCATTCGGGTCAGCATTTTTGCGTAAAAAATCTTGAATTTGATGTGCTTTGCACTCATGAGGATATTTGGCCGAACACAAATAAAGATTTTAACGATGCTTCAACGGTAATTATGATTAGTGCCGAAGGCAGTAAAATTCTTTTCCCCGGTGATGCGGCAATTGAAAGCGATAAAATTATGCTGAAAAGATATAGTGATGCTCTTAAATGTGATGTTATCCAAGTATCACACCACGGGCACACAGGCACATCGCCGGAATTTTACCGTCGTGCAGGTGCAGAGTGTGTTCTTTTCCCCACTACCCAAATTAAATATGATGAAGAATGGGATAAAAAAGAGTCAAACCGTGTGGCAGTTCAAATTGCGAAAGAAAGTTATATTGCCTCAAACGGCACCGTGGAAATTCCTTTGCCATATAATTACGGAAACGCAAAAATATATCCCGATGAAACCTTTGAAGATTTTAACGGGATTTTCAACCTTTGGGCTTATGAGTATACAGACGAGAGAAAAGCTCAGCTATATAATGATTTTTTGAAAAGAAGTAAAATTTAATAATGCCAAAATGAGCCTGTGGCAAATGCCACAGGCTTTAATTAAACATATTCATCTGTTAATGTTTCAGATGGCACTTCGTATTCGGAGCTTTCAATTGCAGCTGTTTCCCCGGGTGACGAATCATCTGCGGTAGTGGTTGATTCTCCGGTTAAAGCTAAGCCAAAATAAAACGCCCAAGCTATCGCTATGATAGCGCATTTTAAGCCCTTTGACATTGTTTGATTACGCAGGATAAGAATTGTAAGATGAACGGGAAAAATACAAATCCAACCAAGCACCCAAAGCCAAGTTCTTCTTTTTTTACGTTGGGGCAGACACCTCAACCGTAGGTCTAATTACAACCTTAACAGGCTTTTCAACGGTTGCGGTATTTTGGATGTTTCCGTTATATCCACAATTTGGGCATATTTTTTCTTTTTGCCCTGCTTTTACGCCACACTTTGGGCAGAAAAGCCCTCGTCATATACGGTGCCGCAATTATCGCGTTTATAGCTGAAATCATTTGCTCCGCAGGAAGCACGGACTTTTGCATCATTTTTGCTTTCGCTATTACAATATTTACATACTTTCATACAAATATTCCTCTCCCTTTATTTTATCTTATCTGCCGAAAAACTATAGGGTAACATTTCGGCAAGGGTTGATTTTTTATAATCATCTTCGCCTTTTGCAGTTATTATTTCAAAATTCGGAGAACAAAATTCAGCCATAACCTGCCTGCATACTCCACAAGGATAAAAATAATCTGTGGGTATTCCGTTTTTACCGCCCACAATGGCAATTTTTGAAAATTCAGTATCGCCCTCGCTTACAGCCTTAAAGAATGCGGTTCTTTCCGCACAGTTTGTAGGCCCATAGGCAGCATTTTCTATATTGCAGCCCAAGTAAATTTTACCGCTTTGTGAAAGAAGGGCAGCCCCGACTTTATACAGAGAATAAGGCGCATAGGCTCTGCCCATTGCCTCAAAAGCAAGAGAAACAAGTTCTTTATCCGTCATATTATTTCACCAAAAAAGCTGTCACCGGGAAGGTCATTTTGAATCCCCAGATAGTCGCAAATTGTTTTTCCTATATTACAGAACCCTGCCATTGTGCCAAGGTTCTTTTCTTTTACATTTTTGCCATAGCATAAAATAGGTATATATTCCCTTGTGTGGTCTGTTGTAAGTGTATATGATGGGTCGCAGCCGTGGTCGGCGGTAATCATAAGTATATCATCATCTTTGAGAACCTTTTGCGCATCTTTAAGCCACGCATCAAACTCAGTCAATGCTGCTGCATAACCGTCCACATCTCTGCGATGGCCGTAAAGCATATCAAAATCCACAAGATTTGTAAAGCATAAACCCTCAAAATCTTTTTGCATATATTCAAGAGTTCTTTTCATTCCCTCTTTATTACCGGATGTAAAAATATGCTCGGTAACTCCCATACCGGCAAAAATATCATAAATTTTACCGACGGAAAGAACGTCAAGCCCTGCCTCGCTTATATAATCAAGCATAGTTTTTTGGGGCGGCTCTATCGAAAAATCATGCCGTTTTGTAGTGCGGATAAATTCTCCTTTTTTGCTGCCGACAAACGGCCTTGCAATCACTCTGCCCACACCGTTTTCACCTGTAAGGATTTTACGAGCAATTCGGCAATATTCATACAATTCTTCCACAGGGATTATGTTTTCATTTGCTGCAATTTGAAAAACGCTGTCCGCAGAGGTATAAACAATCAAATCTCCTGTTTTGAGATGTTCTTCGCCGTAATCATCAATTACTTTTGTGCCGGAATAGGGTTTATTGCAAAGAATTTTCCTGCCGGTAAGAGAAGATAATTTATTTATTATTTCATCGGGAAAACCATTAGGATAGGTGGGCAAAGGTTTATCCGAAATAACGCCGGCTATTTCCCAATGACCAACGGTGGTATCTTTACCCTTTGAAAGCTCAGAAATTCTGCCGTAAGCTCCCGTAGGATTTTTTACGCCCTCAAGATAATCAACGCCGTCAATGTTAAAATAACCCATTTTTTTCATATTTTCAACATGAAATTTTTCACTTTTAGAAATAGCTCTTAATGTGTTGGTACC
>CAVHYZ010000016.1:0-25893 GCA_963640495.1 Acutalibacteraceae bacterium | reverse complement strand
GTTGGTACCACTATCACCGAAGGAGGCGCTGTCAGGGGCTTCACCAATTCCGCAACTATCAAGCACAACAAGAAAAACACGCTTTGCCATTTTAATTACTCCTTTGGCTCAAGGTGGGGTAAAGAGTCAATTTTTACTGCTGTTTCAAGAGCAAGTTCCATCATTTCGGTAAAACTGTTTTGTCTTTGCTCAGCATCAAGGGAAGTAAAAGGCTCATAGCATAAATCTGAAATCGTGCAAACCGCAAGTGCTCTTTTGCCCAGCCTTAAAGCATTCATATAAAGCCCGGCTGCTTCCATTTCAACAGCAAGGCAGCCCATTTTTGCCCAATCAACCGACTTATTTGTATCATCATAAAAAGTATCTGATGAATATAACGAGCCGATTTTTAAGTTTATTTTTTTATCATCAGCAACTTCTTTCATATTTTCAAGAAGCTCAAAATTACAAACCGTTGCTATTGTGCCTTTAAGTCCGTATTGGCTGCCGTAATTTGAATTTGTGCAAGCACCGATACCGGCAACTATATCACGCACCTTGCAATCCGGAGAAACAGAGCCTGCGGAGCCAATGCGAATTATATTTTGCACATCAAAAACTTATAAAGCTCATAGCTGTAAATTCCTATTGAAGGTATGCCCATTCCGCTTGCCATTACGGAAACTTTTACCCCCTTATAGTAGCCTGTGTAGCCATTTACTCCTCTTACCGTATTAACGGCAACAGGATTTTCAAAGAAATTTTCAGCAATAAATTTTGCTCTTAAAGGGTCACCGGGCATAAGCACAGTATTACCAAAACCTATATCATCTAAAAGATTGATGTGTGGAGTATTATCAGCCATTTTTCTCCTGCTCCTTCACGATTTTTACAACCCTGCTCGTGCCAAGACGAGATGCACCAAGCTGAATAAATTTTTCTGCATCTTCAAGGGAAGATATACCCCCTGCCGCCTTAATTTTAACACGAGGAGATACATTCTCCGCAAAAAGTTTAATATCATCAAAGGTTGCACCGGCTGTTGAAAAGCCTGTGGAGGTTTTAATATAATCCGCTCCGCTTTCTGATACAACCTTGCACATTTTGATTTTTTCCTCGGTAGTGAGAAGGCAGGTTTCAATAATAACTTTAAGCACTCTGCCCTTGCAAGCAGCCTTAACAGCATTTATTTCTTTAAGGATATAATCATAGTTTCCTTCTTTTACCTTGCCAACATTTATAACCATATCAACCTCATCGGCACCGTTTTCAACGGCGTTTGATGCCTCAAAGCATTTTGATGCAGGTGTTGAATAACCGTTCGGAAATCCGATAACTGTACAAATTTTAAGCCTATCGCCTACATATTTTTTTGCTTCTTTAACATAGCAAGAAGGTATGCAAACACTGGCGGTGCCATATTTAATGCCGTCATCATAAAGGTCTTTAATTTGAGCTTCCGTTGCTGTTTGAGAAAGAAGAGTATGGTCGCACTTTGATAATATTTCTTTAATATCCATAAATTTTACCTCGTATTATTTAGCTATAATACTATTGTATAACAAAAAACAGGGCAACGCAAGGTTACCCTGTAATTTTTTGAATTATAAAATTTCACCCATAAGTCCGGGCTTGCAGCAAGCTGCATTGGACTCATCAGTATCAATATGCATAGCAAGAGCATATTTGGGGCTAACTCTTACAAAAACATCACCGAAAATAAGTGAACGGCCTTCGGACTCAATCTTAACGGAAACAAGCTGTTTATCTTTAAGTCCGTATTTTTCAGCATCCTCAGGTGTTGCGTGAATATGCCTTTGAGCAGCGATAACACCCTCTTTAAGCTCAACTTCACCCTTGGGGCCTACGAGCTTGCAAGCACCACTACCGGCAATGTCTCCGCTCTCTCTTACGGGAGCATCAACACCGATTGAACGGGCATCTGTGAGTGAAACTTCAACCTGACATTCGGGACGAATGGGGCCAAGTATTGAAACTGCGGGGAACTGACCTTTTGTGCCTATAACAGCAACTTTTTCATTGCTTGCAAACTGGCCGGGTTGGGAAAGATCTTTTTTCTTTGTTAATTCATAGCCTTCGCCAAAGAGAATGTCAAGGGCTTCTCTGGTCACATGAACATGTCTTGCGGAGGTCTCTACGAGAACTTCTTTCTTCATAGCAGTACTCCTATATAAAATTAATTTACCAAGCTATTTTATATGTTGAAATTGTTTCAAAAGGAATAACAACGGTGTTGTCACCGAGAGGAATGTACATTGTCCAGAAAAGGTCATACTTTGCATTTTCAACATTACCTGTTTTAGCATCAACAATAACTGTTACTGTACTTTCAGGATAGCTAAGAGATGCATTACCAACTGAGAACAACTTTTTAACGCTTGAGGGAACATTCTCATTGATGATTGCAGGCATAATTACATTGAAAGCCTTGGGAGCGTGGCCTGTACCGTGGGCAACAGTTCCGTTCTTTGCGTCTGCAACAGTTGTAATTGTGATCTTGTATTTTCCATCGGACTCTTTAAGAGAAGCGCTCTTAACATCGGATTCGGTGAGTTTTGATGACCAAGACTCGTTTTCAACCGGGAAGTTTGCCTTTTTATCAGCTGCAGATGAAAGAACCTTGCCCTTTACATCTTCATCTTCGCCGGTATTTGAACTAATTACAGAATCGGCAATACTGCTGAGGGTCTTGGGAAGGCCTTCAACTGAACCTGCAGGCTGGTTAACAACACTGCTAATTGTAATTGATTTTGATTTTGGCTTAACATTGTTGATTGCTGTGTTGTAATATTCAATGATTTCAGCCTTTGATGAAGGAGCCTTAGCTGCGTTTGTGGTAGTTTCGGTTTTGGATGTTTCATCCTTCTTCGCTGTGGTGGTTTCGGCAGCATTTGCGGATGTAGCTTCTGTTGACTCAGCTTCAGTTGCTGATGTTTCGTCTGCCTCACTAGCATCGGTAGCATCGGTAGCTTCTGTAGCTTCTGTTTCATCTTCACCAAAAGAATCAAATGCATCTGTGGTGGATTCTGTTGTTGCGTCGTCATTCTTTGCACCGCATGCTGCAAATGATAATACAAGCATGAGAGCCATAAGAATAGCAAGAATTTTCTTTGTCATTATGATTTCCTCCCGATTTTCCGCTTTGCGGATTTCAAATTTCGGCTTTTGAGCCATGTACATTTATTATATTATATTTTTTTGTCATTTGCAAGTATAAAAACTGATTTTTATGGCCATTATCCTATATAATAAATGTCATCATCGGGAACTTTACCCCCGATTGTATCATTGCCAAGGGAATTAAGAATTTCAAGATTGCTCTTTACAAGAGTTTTCATTTCCTCTCCCTCGACAAATACTATATTTGCATTTGCTATGGCAGAAATTACATAATTCTCGCTGTCAACAAGTCCATAATTTTTGACCAATGGAGGTATGGTATTATTCTCCAAATTTATATAGTTTATTGAAACTTCATAAAATGTCATGAATTCGGTAATAATATCAGAGTTAGATTCCAAATAGTCCTTGCGAACTATTGTACATTCAAGGGCAGGGTCAGTATCACAAATCTGCTTCCACGTGTCCGTAAGGCTGATGGCTGTGCCATATTCAGAATTTTTGGCAGCACAGGCAGATGCGTAAGGCTCCGGAGCAATAATTATATCCGCCTCTCCTTCCTCGGCTTTAGTAACAAGGTCGCTGAATTTTTCAACATACTCAATATTTTCACTTGATATTCCTTTTTCTTTAAGGATATAATCCGTCATATATTCATAAGAAGTACCTTTACCTGCTGCATAAATCTTTTTATCCTTGAAAATAGCAACATTTGAAATAGTGCTGTCCTTTGAAAGTGCGTACAAATTGTCTTTAGTGTTAACGGCAAGTATTTCAATGTTTCCGTTTGTTTCATTATAAAGCTTTGCGGCAAGGTTAAGAGGCAAACAGGCAATATCCGCTTCACCGTTTTTAATCAGGTTACAAATTTCATCTGTATTACAATAAAAATTAACCGTATAGCCATAGCTTCTGTCATCATAGAGCTTTGCAACGCTGATACCGGATGAACTGTTAAATGCCGCTATATTTGTTTTAACATCTCTCTCATCGCTTGATGTTTCCGTTTCGTCTGCAGCATTTTCAACACTTTCTTTATTGCAAGCAGTCAAAGAAAATAGAATTATAAGAGAAAGAAAAAGTGATATTACCTTTACATATTTTTTCATAAGATAAATACTCCTTCCGATTTTTTATTATTATAATGCAGATTTAATTTTCAGTCAATAAAAATAAGATTGAAAAATTAAGATAAGTATTGTAAAATACATCAAAAGGATGAGTGATCAATATGCATTATACTTACAAAACGAAGGGCGTATGTGCCAGAACAATATCATTTGATATTGAAGATGAGATTGTAACAAACATTAAATTTGAGGGCGGATGCAACGGCAACACTCAGGGCATCGCAATGCTTGCCGAAGGAATGAAAGCAGAAGATATTATTTCAAAAACAGAAGGCCTGAAATGCGGATTCAAATCCACATCGTGCCCGGATCAGCTTTCAAAAGCCGTGAAAGAAGCGGTAGATTCGATTAGTGATTAACAAAGAAGGCCTTCACCCAATGCAAAATCAGAAATGTGGAATTGGGAATAAAGTTTATTTAACAACCTTTGGTCGGATATATTTTGAGGAAAGCTACTTACATTTTCTGATTTTCGCTTCTGACTACTATTGAATTATAAACATAAAAAACGCCCGGCAGCAAGCTGCCGGGCTCTTTCTGGCTTTATATCTTTGTGAGCAATGCCAAAACCAACGATACAGTAGAAAAAACTCCGCACCTAATATGGGGCACGGAGTCTGTTCAAGTTAAACTAAATTAGTCTTCCTTTTTCTTTGTGCAAACATAAGCAGCAGCAGCAGCAACTGAAACAGCAGCAAATGCTACGATACCAACGGAAGTTGAACCTGTTTCTGCGGGCTCAGCAGCTGTGGTCTCTTCAACAGTTGTTTCTTTGTTACCTGCATAGAGAGCCTTAATCTTTGCCTTAAGGTTGTTGATGAGGTTCTCAATGTACTCAAGGATGTCGCCTACGATACCAAGGTCACCGATCTTAGCTTCAAGGTTAGCAACTACGCCGAGAACTGAGCTCTGGCTGCTGATACCAAGAGAAGCAAGGATTTCGTTAACAAGGTTCTGAACAGAAGCAACGATGTTCTTTGCAAGATCCTGAGTGTTGATAGCTTTCATGATGGAATCAAGGATACCCTTAACGCCGTCGATAGTAGCCTGCAATGTGTCATTTACAGAGAGTGAACCCTGTTCATCAACTTTTGTGTCTTCAGCAAAAGCGACAGCTGACATTGAGAAAATCATTACGATTGAAAGTACGATAGCAAGAATCTTTTTCATAAGTAATCAATTCCTTTCTGATTTGTTTTGTATCGTTGTGGCACTATATTAGCACCATAAAGAGCTTTTGTCAATAGGTTTTATCAAAAAAATTACAAAAAGATTACAAATTGTAACCTTTTAGGATGCTTTCTGTAATTTTTATTATTCAAGATAGTCTTTAAGTTTCTTACTACGGCTGGGATGACGGAGCTTACGAAGGGCTTTTGCTTCAATTTGACGGATACGCTCACGGGTAACATTAAATTCTGCGCCAACCTCTTCAAGAGTGTGAGGATGGCCACCCTCAAGGCCAAAACGAAGTTTTAACACCTGAGCTTCTCTCGGCTGCAAGGTTTCAAGCACCTCATTAAGCTGTTCTTTAAGAAGAACCATAGATGCAGCATCTGCCGGTGCGGGAGCATCGTCATCGGGAATAAAATCACCGAGGTGGCTGTCTTCCTCTTCACCGATGGGGGTTTCAAGAGAAACGGGCTCCTGTGCAACCCTTTGGATTTCTCTTACCTTTTCAACAGGCATTTTAAGCTCCTCTGCGATTTCTTCCGGAGTTGCCTCTCTGCCGTTTTTGTGAAGAAGCATGCTGCTTGTCTTTTTAACTTTGTTTATAGTCTCCACCATATGAACCGGGATACGAATAGTTCTTGCCTGGTCTGCAATAGCCCTTGTTATAGCCTGTCTGATCCACCATGTAGCATATGTTGAAAACTTAAAGCCCTTTGTATAGTCAAACTTATCAACAGCTTTAATAAGGCCTAAGTTGCCTTCTTGAATAAGATCAAGGAACTGCATTCCCCTGCCCACATATCTCTTTGCAATACTTACAACAAGGCGAAGATTTGCCTCTGCAAGACGCTTTTTAGCCGCCTCGTCATTATCTGTAATACGGATTGCAAGCTCAATTTCTTCTTCGGGAGTAAGAAGGGGAACTCTGCCTATTTCTTTAAGGTAAACTTTTACGGGGTCATCAATATTGGCATTTTTATCCTCAACCACAGACATATCTGCCGTTTTGGGAATGTCAATATCAAAGTCTTTAAGCTCGCCGCTTGCCATATCATCAATGATTTCGATATTTTCGGCTTCAAGAGTTTCATAAAGCTTATCAAGAGCCTCAACCTCAATGTTGGTTTCAAGAATAGCCATATCAATCTCTTGCGTGGTTAGCTTACCTGTGGCCTTACCTTTTTCAATAAGAGCTTTAAAAGGGTTCTTCTTTTCTTTTTCGTCCATTATGTTAAACCTCCAAATTATTTTTTAAATGCGTTTAAAAATTCTTCGTCGCTCATTTCAGCGGCCTTTTTAGTTAATTTATTTTTTTCGCTTTTCAAAACTTGTATACATTCTTCGCACTCTTTTAGAGTGTTGCTTAAATTTTGAGAGCCCATTGAGATTTTGGTAATGGTATTCATTTCGTTTATATCAAAATCTGAGCTGAACATTGATAAATCCGTGGAATATCCACCCTCTATGAGTGATATTAAGTGAGTTATTATTCTTTTATTGAAATCCGTTACAAAATCATCAGGTGTAAATTGCTCTTTGACTTTTTTATAAAAATCCGGGTTTCTCATAAGAGACGCAATTAGTGTTTCTTCCGCCTTTGCAGCCCTCAGATGTTTTTGACGCTCAGGATTGTTTTTATCTTCAAAGCTGTTCAGCATCATTTTTGTATCTGCTTTTGCTTTTTCCGTTCGTTGCTGTTTATAGAGCTTTTTTGAAGAGGATTGCACCTGACTTGTAAGGGATTCTTTATTTATTTTAAGCTCATCGGAAAGCCTTGAAGTGTAAATATCTCTCTCCACCGGTGGACAAGATGCCAAAATCATTGATGCTTCATTCAAAAAACGAATTTTACCATCATCTGTAAATAAATTATATTTTTCTCTTGCCTTGGAAAGTTTATACTCCGTTTCATTTGCAGAGCCTTTTATGATGTCGTTAAAGCGTTCTTTGCCGTAGGTGCGCAGCAGCTCATCTGCATCTTTTCCACCCTGCATATTGACAACTTTTATTTTTATACCCGTCTTGTTAAAAATAGTTATTGCTCTTTCGGTTGCTTTTTTTCCCGCTTCATCATTATCATAACAAATTAAAATTTCGTCTGCATATCTTGCAACAAGATTTGCCTGTTCCTGCGTAAGAGCCGTACCGAGAGTTGCAACAGCATTTGTAAAGCCGAACTCATGCATTGCTATTGCATCCATTTGCCCCTCTGCAAGAATCAGCTGCCTTGTGCCTGAATTTTTTGCGAAATTCAAGGCGAAAACTCCATCACCTTTTTTGAAAACAGGCGTTTCGGCTGTATTTACATACTTCGGTTTGCTATCATCAAGGACTCTGCCGCTGAAAGCTATAACATTTCCTCTAAGATCAATAACAGGGAACATAACTCTGTTACGAAAATTATCGTAAATTCTGCCGCTCTTTTGAGAACGCTTTGCAAGATTTGCAACCACAAGCTCCTGCTCTGTGTAACCTTTTGATTTAAGATGATTGCTCAGTGCTTCCCATTCATCGGGAGCGTAGCCTAATCCGAAATGAGTTATTGTGCTTTTCGGTAGACCTCTTTTAATATAGTATTCAAGCCCAGGTCTGCCTTTTTCTTCATATAATATACTGTTATAAAATCTTGCAGCTTCACGGTTAGCGCTAAGAATCCTTAATCTCAGCTTTGCAAAAGAATCATCATAGCCGTTATCCGGCATATTCATTCCTGCAAGATCTGCTGCAGTTTTAACCGCATCCATATAATCAAGATTTTCTATCCTCATTAAAAACGCAATAACATCCCCTGCGGCTCCGCAGCCAAAGCAATAAAAAGATTCTGTTTCCGGATAGATTGTAAAAGACGGTGTTTTCTCATTATGAAAAGGGCAAAGGCCTTTTAAGTTTTTACCTGCTTTTTTAAGGCTGACATAAGAGGACACCACATCCTCAATGTTTAATTTATCGTGTATTTCCTGTAAAAATTCCTTTGGGAGAGCCATCCTCTCACCTCTTTTCGCCTGTTATATTATTATTTTTTGCCAAATCTAAAGAAAAGACTTCCTCTGTAATCTTTACGCTGTTTAAATAAAAGCACAACTGTAACAACTATGATTATCATAAGTATAATAAGGATACCTATAAATATACGATAATCAAAATGGAAGCCTTTATCTTCTTCAACGGCAGGAATAGATTCGCTGTTTAAAGTTTCACTCACGGTGCTTGCATACCATGTGTATACTTCTATATTATTAGTGGTATCTGTTGCAATTTCGCCGAGAGTAGTATAAGAATCTGCATCCGTGACGACCATGGAAGCCGTGGTATAGGTCGGCGATTGAGTTATAACAACGGTGTTTTGATTATTTTTATATGTAGTTTGAGGGTAACTCACCTGAACGCCTGTAGCTGTAGTTGTTTTTTTATTTACCTTATAGGCGGTTGATCCTGCTGTGGTACCTCTGATTGTGGTGGTCGTTTTACCGTTTGCCGTAGTGCCGGAATTTGTATCAGAAGGTTTTGTGGTGGTTGTAGTAGTGGTGGTAGTTGTTGCAAAACGGTTTGAAAATTTAGTATGGCTTGTGGTTGATGCAGTTGTGCTTTCTGTTGTGGATTCGGTTGTAGATGTTGATGAACTGCTTGAACTTGAGCTTGAGATCTCAGTATTATCCGCATATACTGATAAAAAGCAAGCCGTTAAAAGTGTAAGCACAATGCAAAAAATGATTATAATGTTATTTTGCTTTTTCATAGTAGTTTAACCTCACGAATTTGTAAAATGCCATCCCTTCGGAACGAACAAATCATTAAAAATTTTCACTGCATATCTGTCTGTCATGCCGGCAATATAGTCACAAGCTGCAATATCCGGAGATTCGGTTCTTGCTATTTTTATAAACTGCTCCGGCATTTTTTCGGGATATTTAACAAAATGCTTATAAAGGACTTTAAGCATGGAATCCGCCTTTGACTCCTCACTTTTGCAAACAGGATTTGTATATACCATATCAAACATAAAATTGTAAAGCATATCAAACACCATTTGAATATCAGGAGAAAGACAAATATCATCTTCACTGTTTTCAATGCAGTTCATGACGAGGGTATTTATTCTTTCACTTTTTGAATATCCCAGCACGTCTCTGATTTCTATGGGAATATCGTCTTCTTGCATTATTTTTGCTATGCAAGCATCATCTATATCGTGATTTATAAAAGCAATTCGGTCTGCAAGGCGAACGATTCTGCCTTCAAGGGTATCTGCCTGCTCACCGGAGGTATGCCTTTCAATGCCGTTTCTTACCTCATAAGTAAGATTTAAACCTTCGCCATCCTTTTCCAGCTTATCAACCACCCTAAGGCTTTGAGTGTAATGTTTAAAGCCGGTAGGGCAAACGGCGGCAAGCGCCCTTTCACCTGCGTGGCCAAATGGAGTATGGCCTAAATCATGGCCGAGGGCAATGGCCTCTGTTAAATCTTCATTTAGCCTTAATGCCACGGCAATGGTGCGGGCGATTTGAGAAACCTCAAGAGTGTGAGTGAGGCGAGTGCGATAATAATCTCCTTCCGGAGAAAGAAAAACCTGAGTTTTGTGCTTTAATCTTCTAAAAGAGCTGCAATGAATGATTCTGTCCCTATCCCTTTGAAATTCCGTTCTTATAGGGCTCTCTTCCTCAGGCTTTAACCTGCCTTTTGATTTACAGGCAAGAGTGGCATTGGGGGATAAAGTAGCTCTTTCTATTTCATAAGTTTCTTCTCTTATACAACTCATTTTTTCACCTCTTCAATATATAATACGAAATAAAATGTAAAAATCCTCTGTTTTCTTTGAATTTTTTTGATTTTTTTGATTAAGCCGAGAAAATTGAATTCTCACATATAACGGATCTATAATGTAACGAGAAGTAATGTTGTCTTTATAAAACTCAAAAAAATTTAATATTTTACCGATTTGTAAACAAAAATTTGTTGACAGACACCATATATGGTGCTAATATATAAAGAAATGCATTAAAATGCATAATAAGTTAAAGGACGGTCAGAATATGAAAAAGTTTTTAGCAATTTTATTTGCAGTTCTCTTCGCATTCTCGTGCATGTCAATCATGGCATTTGCCGATGATGCAGCTGCAGCAACCACATCAGTAATTATCCCCGAAAAAATCACAATCAACAATGTTTCTTATGTAGTTTGCCCTTACTGTGATAAAACTTGCGGTTCAGGCGATTCATACGAAAAGCATCTTGATTCCTGCGTCGGTTATACAAGCTACAAAGTAGACACTAAAGAAAACACTTGCTACTACTGTGGCGAAACTCTTAAAACAGAAAAAGCTCTTAATGAGCATTATGCATACTATGTAAACGCTAAAAAACATGTTACCGGTTGTGCATACAGCGGTGAAGATTACGCTAATGGCGGTTGCCCCGCTCAGTTCACAATCAAAGAAGAATATGAGAAGCATGTTGCACAGTGCCCATACGAAGGCCAGTATAGCGTTAAAGGCTATCTCAAACTCATCTTATCTAACATTTGGGCATTCATTAAGGCAGCTGTTACAGGTGCAGATTTCAGCGGGCTTACCGCAGGCATGGACACCTCTGTCATTAAAGATACAGGCAGCCTTATTGTTGCTGTTGTAAAGACATACCTTGTTCCTGCTATCAAGGATGCTGTTGCAGGCGCATAATTAATTTGATTTTTTGCCCGACGGTTAGCCGTCGGGCTTCTTCTTTTTCTTGAAACAGGAAGAACTATAATGTATAATCAAGAAAATTGCTTTGCTCGAATAGGAAATGGAAGGCCGCTTATCGTGCTACGTACGATTGTCGCTGCGGTACATTCATTGTTAATTGCTAATCGCTAATTGAGCGTAGCGTCTGCACAAAGGGGCCACAGCTCTACTTTAGTTGCATTTAAATTATAAAATTGTTGCAAAGCAACCCTTCATTCCACATTTCACATTACACACTGGGCAAAGCCCGCAAAACAGGGGTTCATTATGAACGGTTTTTATACTCGCTTATTCTACAAAGGAATGGAACGAGCATTAAAGGTGACAAGCATACCCGTTCCCTCCGAAAAAGACAAAATACAAGTTGATAATTCCGCTCTGCTGAATTTTATTGCTTGGGGAGACCCTCAAATTTCGTCTCTCTCACCTTTAAGAGCAGCTCGCCTTACCTCTGCCTGCAAAGATTTAAACAATTCAGAGGGCAAATTTGACGCCTTACTTCTTCTCGGAGATATAACGGAATATGGCAGAGAATGTGAATATAACATGGCAAGAAGCATTTTGAGCGAATCAAAAGATAAATTTGATAATCTTTTGTGTGTTTCCGGCAATCACGATGTAAGATTGAGAGCATATAATCATCAAGTAAATAAATTTGCAAGCTTCGTTAAAAGCATACCCGGAGGCAAATTTTTCGGGATAGATCATTATTATTTTTCGGCAAATATAAAAGGATATAAATTTATAATGCTGGGCACCGATACATCCACCTTTGAGGGCGAATATTTAAGTAAAAAGCAACTTGATTGGTTAGATAAAGAGCTTGCAACGGCAGAAAAAGGAAAGCCCGTTTTCGTGCTTAACCATCAAACAATTGCAAACACAAACGGCTTGCCTCGCACTTGGATAGGCAAGGGAAATTGGAGAGGCTCAGTCGGCTGGCAAAGTGAAGAATTGGCAAACATAATGTCAAAATATCCAAACACAATTTATATTACAGGCCATCTTCATTGCGGCGTTAGCAAATATAACTATGAGGATTGCGGCAATTTCAAATCTCTTTCCGTACCTACCGTGGGAGTTATGAATCACGGTGAATTTGATTATGACGCCCAAGGATATATAATCTCTGTTTATGAAGATAAAATTATATGCAGGGCAAGAATTTTCGGCAAAGGCGAATGGGTTGATAAAAGTGTTCAGAATTCTATTATAGAAATACCGATTAAAAAATAATTTTTTGGAGGAATATATATGAACAAAGTATGTGTAGTAACCGGCGGTGGCTCCGGAATGGGCTTAGCTGCTGCCAAATTCATGCCAAAGGACAGAGCAATTATTGTTTCCGGCCGCACAGAGTCAAAGCTTCAAAAAGCAGTTGACGAGCTTAAAGCATTAGGATTTGAAGCTTACGCAAAGACTTGCGACACCTCAAAGAGAGAAGATGTTAAGGCTCTTGCAAAGTATGCCGCTTCTTTCGGCGAAATCATCAATGTTATCCACTCTGCAGGTGTATCCCCTGCAATGAAAGTAACCCCCGAGGACATTCTCCGTATAAATTCCTTGGGCACCGTTTATGTTAATCAAGAGTTTTCAAAGCTCATGCATAAGGGCAGCGTTATTGTTGATATTGCTTCAATGTCTGCTTATTCAATGCCCGCTTTTATGCTGCCTAAGAAGGCTTATCCCCTTGCCGAAACAGACGAAAATTTATTTCTTAAAAAGATTATAAAGAAAACCGGCATGGTTAAAGATGCTTACCTTAAAAATGGTATGGCTTACGGATTTTCGAAAAATTTTGTTACTTGGTATGCTGCTAAATGTGCTTTTGATTTTGGACCAAAGGGCATTCGTGTAGCCTCTCTTTCCCCCGGGCTTATTGCTACCGACATGGGCAACCTTGAAACAGAGCACGGCGGAAGTATGCTTGCTTTCTCATGTGAGGAACGTATGGGCACTCCCGAAGAATTAGGTTTTGCCATTGCCACCCTTGCCGATGAACGCAACGGCTATCTTGCTGCTGTGGATATTCTTTGTGACGGTGGAACAATCCGTGGCCAAAAAGAGTTTAAAAAAGCTAAGAAAAAATAAAATTTTCCTCCCATGCTTAAATTTGCATGGGAGGTTTTATAGTTGACAATGTATCTATAAAGATATCATAAAAACATCTTGCTTTCAGCTTTCAACAGCTGCTTTTTCGGCTACAAGTCCTTTTTTGTAATTCTCAATAAATTTTTTGAAGCCTTCTATGTCTTCATCGTTGGGCTTAACTTCAAATGATTCTTGACTATCGAAAATAACATTTTCAAGATAATCTTCAAGGCTCTGTTTTTCTTCTTTATTTATCATATAGCTTGCAAGAATCGCCTGACCCCACGGGCCGCCCTCACCTGCAGTTTTCATAACCGAAATAGGTGCCCCTAAAGCTGCCGCCATAATGGTTTGCCCGGCAACAGGAGCTTTGAAATATCCGCCGTGGCCAAGTAATCTGTCAACTTTTACATTTTCGTTATCAAGTATTTCTTTACCTATGCTGAGTGTTGCGGCAGCAGAACAAAGGAGAGTCCTTGCAAAATTTTCAATGTTAAATTTACTTTCGGGGCCTCTGAAATAAAGAGGCTTTCCGCTGTCAAGGCCTGTGATAACTTCACCCGAAAGATAATTATAACCCACAAGTCCGCCACAATCTTTATCACCATTAAGTGCAAGCTCAAAAATCTTATCAAGAACTTTATAAATGCTTACATTTGCCCCCATAGCTTTACACATTGATGTAAATACACCTGCCCAAGCATCAATTTCACCTGTACAGTTATTGCAATGAACCATAGCAACAGGTCTGCCGGAAGGAGTGGTAACCATATCAATTTCAGGGTAAAGTTTGGAAAGTGCTTTTTCAAGCACAACCATAAGAAAAATTGAAGTGCCGGCAGAAACATTACCCGTTTTTTCCGCAACGGAATTTGTGGCAACCATACCCGTGCCTGCATCGCCTTCCGGCGGGCAAAGGGGAATGCCCGGCTTAAACTCGCCTGTCGGGTCAAGAAGTAATGCCCCTTCTGCCGTAAGAGTGCCTGCCATATCCCCTGCTACAAGAACTTTAGGTAAAATCTCTTCTGTTTTCCAGTCAAAGCCCTTTGATTTTTCATTAAATTTTGAAATCATTGCTTTATCATAATCATTTATTGTGCTATCTATAGGAAACATGCCACTGGCTTCACCGATGCCTATAACTCTTTCACCTGTTAAGCGGTAATGAACATAAGCGGCAAGAGTATAGATTGCAGCCACATCTTTTACGTGATTTTCGCCGTTAAGCATAGCCTGATAAAGATGAGCAATACTCCAGCGCTGAGGAATGTTAAAATCAAAAACTGCTGAAAGCTCCTCTGCTGCCTTTGCGGTGATGGTATTTCTCCATGTCCTAAACTCTGCAAGCTGATTGCCGTTCTTATCAAAAGCAAGATAGCCGTGCATCATACCGCTTATGCCGAGAGCCCCTGTGGTTACGAGCTTTACGCCGTACTTCTTTTCAGTATCCGTTTTAAGATTTGCAAATGCGGTTTTCAAGCCTTCCCATACCTCATCAAGAGAATATGTCCAAACACCGTTTTTATAAGTATTTTCCCAGTCAAAAGCTCCGGATGCAAGGGGATTTGCTTTTTTATCAATAAGCACAGCTTTAATTCTTGTAGAGCCGAATTCAATGCCTATAGAGGTTTTGCCCTCGATAATCATCTGCTTAATATTATCCATAATAACACCCCAACTTATTTGATAGACAGATTATACATTAAAATCAAAATATCGTCAATAATTGTAAATTCTAACAAGATTAGAATTTTAATCGAGAGTTAAAATATATTCTATGAGTTTCGCCACGCCGTCATTATCGTTTGAGTCTGTTGTATAATCACTTTGTGCCTTTACACAATCATCTGCATTTTTCATTGCCACGCCGAGACCCGCCCAAGAAATCATACTTAAATCATTCTCCGCATCGCCGACGGCAACAATTTCTTTACGAGAGATATTATATATTTCACCCAGTTTTTTCAAAGCCTCTGCTTTGGAAACTTTTTTATTCATAAATTCAAGATAGTGAGGATTTGACCTACAGTAAGTTATACTTTTAAATTTTTCATTTTCAATTTCTTTCATAAATCTTTCAACTGTTTCCGGAGAATCATTCCAAATAATTTTTGTAACACCCTGCTCTGCAAAAGATTTTATATCTTTATAAACATTCACCTCAACACCGGAAGCTCTGCCATATTTTTCACTTGCCTCATTTAACACATTTGTATAATATTTTTCATCTGACCAAGCGCAAACCGTTGTGTGTTTTTCTTGCGCAAGTTGCAAAAGCTTTATTGCATCGCTCACCTCAAGGCCTTCGTAGTAAAGAGTCTTTCCGGCTTTATTGTCATAAATTTTCGCACCGTTATAAGTAATCAGCGGTGTGTTAAGCTCTCCCATAAAATCAAATTTTTTAAGCGCCGGAACAGAACGACCGGATACCACCGCAAATTTAATTCCCGCTTTCATAGCTTTTCTTATAGCTTCAAGATTGCCATTTGAAAGTTCGCTTTTGCCGTTTAATAAAGTGCCATCCATATCGGAGGCAATAAGTTTGTATTTCATTTAATCACGCCTTTGAATTGTTTACTTAAAGATTAAACCACAAATCAAGCAAAAGTGCAATAAAATTGCTGTATGTTACTTGGCATAAAATGAAAAGATTATGCAATTTTACGGTTAACTATTTTCAAAAGATATGATATAATTCATAAAATAATAAAAAACAAAAGGCTTTTAAAATGAGTAAGAATAAATTTGAAATTGATATGATTAACGGCTCACTGATGCCGAAGCTGATTTCTTTTTTTGTGCCCCTAATGTTTTCAACGGTACTTCAGCTTTTATTCAATGCGGTAGACCTTATTGTAGTTGGCCGTTTTGCCGGAGACACTTATCTTGCGGCAGTAGGTGCAACCACCTCACTTATTAACTTATTTACAAATGTATTTATCGGCATTTCTCTGGGAACAAATGTGTGCGTTGCAAGATCATACGCCGAAGGCAATCAAAAAAGAACAAGTGCCGTGGTGCATACTTCCATGATGTTTGCCCTTATAATCGGTGTGATTATGCTGTTTGCAGGCAGATTTTTCACACGCCCGGCTCTTGAGCTTATGGATACACCCGAAAATGTTATAGATTATGCTGTTGAATACATGGAAATCTATTTTTTAGGTGCTCCCCTCTTTATGCTTTACAACTTTGGTGCCGCAATTCTCAGAGCTGTGGGAGACACTAAACGCCCGATGATTTTTCTTGTTGTTGCCGGAATTATAAACGCTTGCCTCAATTTGATATTTGTAATTTCATTCAAGATGGATGTTGATGGTGTTGCCATTGCAACGGTTATCTCTCAGGCAATCTCCTGTATTCTCATTATAATCGTGCTGCTCAAAAGCCCCGAAGAATACAGGCTTCATGTTTCTAAATTAAAAATTAACTTCTTTGAGTTGAAAAAGATAGTTTCTATAGGTTTACCCGCAGGAATACAATCTGCCGTTATTAACTTCTCAAATGTATTACTTCAATCCTCGGTAAATTCCTTCGGCCAAGATGCTATGGCAGGCTACACAGCCGCAAATAATATTTTTGGATTTTTATATGCCGGTGCAAATGCTGTTACTCAAGCCTGTATGAGTTTCACAAGTCAAAATATGGGTGCCGGCAAATATAACAGAATGAAAAAAGTTTTGATTTACTGTTTAATTCTTGAAACAGTATTAATACTTGCTATAGGTTGCTGTGCTTATTTCTTTGGCCCTCAAATTTTAGGAATTTACTCAAAATCCGATATTGTAAAGGAATACGGTATGCAGGTACTCGCCCTGACCACCACCACATATTTTATTTGCGGATATATGGATTGTATCCCCGGTGCTTTAAGAGGTATGGGACATTCGTCTGTACCTATGATACTTTCAATTATAGGTACTGTCGGAATTCGTATTTTCTGGATTTATGTGGTATTTCCCCATGACCGCAATCTCAAATTCTTGTTTATGAGTTACCCTGTTTCATGGATTGCAACCTGTGTTATGCAGATAATATGTTATTTAGTTGTATTAAAAGTGGAAAAGAAAAAGATGGTTGGTTTTACTCAAGCCGAAGGGAGTTATTAAATGAAAAGGACTATTATCAAGACGTTATCAGTGATACTCGCTGTTTGCTTACTTTGCAGTGCAATGTGTTTATCATCCTATGCAACCAGCGGCAATATCGACCCGGATATTATAGCCAAAACAAGTAAAGTAGCTGTAAATATTGAAAACGAAGCTGTTGTTTTGCTAAAAAATGAAGACAACTTACTTCCTCTTAAATCCAAGCTCAACATTTTCGGTGTCGGTTCTGCGTTCCCATATATTGGCGGAACGGGCTCAGGCTGCACTACATCCGATAACCCCGTTTACCTTTATGATGCCCTTGATGCAGCAGGTGTAGAATATAATAAAGAACTTCGTGAGCTTTATGAGGCAAATGGTAGTAAAAGTGATTTGCCCTATGTTGACCACACAATTATAAATAACCTTGTAAATCTTGTTCTTCTTCAAAACACCATTGATGAAATGAGTCCCCGTAAACTGACAAATAACATTATGAAAAATGCAAAGGCTTATTCAGACACAGCTATGATTGTTATCGGCCGAACGGGCACCGAAGACGGAGATTTAGATAAAGATACCCTTCGTCTGAGTAATAACGAAAAAGCCATGATTGAAAAGGTTTGCTCAACCTTTGATAAGGTTATTGTTATGTTCAACACCGGAAATGTTATGGAAATGGGATGGCTTGAAGATTATGACAGCATTAAGGCTGCCCTTGAAGTTTGGATTCCCGGTGAATTCGGATTTGAGGGCGTTGTAAATGTGCTTACAGGCAAAGCTAACCCTTCCGGTAGACTTAATGATACAATAGCTTACAGCATTGATGATTATCCCTCAACGGAAAATTTCGGTGATTATACTTACACCGGTTCTCTTAATGATAAATATGTTGAATACCAAGAAGGAATTTATGTAGGTTACAGATACTTCGAAACCTTTGCAAAAAATAAAGTTCAGTTTCCCTTCGGTTACGGACTTTCATACACAACCTTTGAGCAAAAAATCATAAATTACACTGCAAACAAAAATAAAATAAGCCTTACCGTTAAGGTGACAAATACAGGTTCTGTTGCCGGCAAAGATGTGGTTCAGGTTTATTACAGTGCCCCCTATACAAATGGTGGAATTGAAAAAAGTGCAATAAATCTTGCTGCTTTTGATAAAACCGATATAATTGAGCCCGGCGCAAGCGAAACCGTTACCATCACCTTTAATACAGATGACATGGCTTCTTACGATTATAAAGGCAAGCAGGCATATGTGCTCGAAAAAGGCGATTATAAAATTATTCTCGGCAAAAATGTCAGAGAACATTATGATTCCTTCACATATACTCTTAACGAAGATAATATAATCAAGAATGACAGTTCTACGGGAACGGAAATAAAAAATCTTTTTGATTTTGCATATAACGGTTTTACAATTCTTTCAAGAAGCGCTCCGGAAGGCACATATCCTAAATCAAGAAAGCTAAAAATCACCTCTGAAATCAAGAGCGCAGATGATTTACCTGAGCCAACCACAGAAGGTGAAGCACCTAAAACAGGCATTACCTATGATAAAACAATCACCCTTCGTGATGTTTATGAGGACGAAACCCTTTGGGACAAATTCCTAGATCAATTCACCATTGATGAAATGTTTATGATGGTTGCTGATGGTGGCTATGAAACCTACGGCGTAGACAGATTAGGCGTGCCTCACACGATGGACGATGACGGCCCTGCAAGTGTTAAAGGCAGAAACGGCACTCTCTTCTCAGACAGTGGCACAGCTTACCCGTGTGAAACGGCTATTGCTTGCACATGGAATACGGCTCTTGCAAAAGAAATGGGCGAAAGTGCGGCAACAGAAGCAATTGATATGGGCGTTGATGTTTGGTATGCACCGGGTGTAAATATTCACAGAAGCCCCCTCGGTGGCAGAAACTATGAATATTATTCGGAAGACCCTGTTATTTCGGGAAAAATGGCATCTGCTGTTATCTCCGGATGTAATGACAAAGGCGTTGTAACAACCATTAAGCACTTTGCCCTCAACGAGCAAGAAACAAACCGTCGTGGAATCATGACTTGGGTTGATGAGCAAACAATGAGAGAAATTTACTTAAAGCCCTTTGAAATTGCCATTAAGGAAACTCAGCCTATGGGCGTTATGTCTTCATATTCAAGAGTTGGTGCTTACTGGGCGGGCGGATGTTCGGCATTAGTTAAAGATCTTTTAAAAAATGAGTGGGGATTTGACGGTTTCGTAGTTTCCGATTACTCCACAAATTTCTACTTTTCAAGCTACATGAGCCCCGCTGTAGGAATTTACAACGGCAACGATGTTATGCTTACGGGCATTTGGGCTTTGGATGCTCCCTCAAATCTTATCACATTAAGGGCTGCATATAACAGAGATCCAATAGGTTTCGGCACTGCTTTAAGAGAAGCTACAAAAAACACTTGCAAAATGAAGATGCACACTCAAGCATTTCTTAATCCGAGGGAATTTCCTGATGCAACAAAGCTAAGCACATGGATTGTTTCACTATCCGATTGGAGTTTTAAATCTCCGTATATTCTTTCCGCTCTAAAATACGGACTCACAAATATTGTAAACACTGTTTGCTGGGGGCTTTATTTTATACTCATGTAAGCAATTAAAAAACAAGTTTTTATGGTTAAAGAGCTGTTTGCACAGCAGTCAAACATGAGCATAATTCACCTGTAAGTTTCCTTTTACGGTATTAATAAAAGCTATACTCCACTTAGAGATTTTTCTCGGAGTATAGCTTTTTATTTTTGCTTTATCAAGAGAAAAAGACAGCACGGAAATTCCATACTGTCTTAAACTTTTGCAATTATTTGTAATATTGGGGAAGGTATTGTTTGTGAGCCTCTTTCATTTCCTTAAAGCACTTGGAAGCTGCTTCCCAGTCACCTACAAGAGGATGAATAAGCAAAGCGTTGAGAGCTGCCTCCTCGTCACCATCTCTGCCGGCAATTACAGTATAGTTTTCATACTCTTTAACCACACGCATAAGGCCTATAATATGGTGGTTTGTAACCTCACCTACGGGCACGGGCTTTGCGCCATCTTTGCCTATTCTTGCGGCAACCTCAACTACATCATCAGGCTTAAGGAATGGCAATGTGTTGCCGTTTTTAATGTTAACTACCTGAATATCGTTTATATCATTTGCAATGGCATTAATAAGATTTACGGCAACCAGTGAATATTTATGGCCACCTCTCTTGTCAAGCAAAGCGGGTTTTACATAAAGCCCTTCATCTGAATACATTTCAAGAAGTTGCTCCTCAATATCCATACATACTTGGGCTCTGCTCTGCTTTGCGTGGAGTAAATGCTCAAGCTTTGCGTTTCTGCAATAATAATATTGGAGATATGATGAAGGAATGGCGTGAATTGCTTTAAGAGTTTCAATAGAAAAACCGTCATCCTTAATGTTGGACATAACCTTCGGAGTCCAGCCCTCATTTATGAGCTTGTCAATAAGTTCTTCGCCGTGAAGTCTTACACTTGTGAACCAGCTGAGGTGGTTAAGTCCAACATAAGTGTATTCCATATCTTCGCCCACATCTTCTTTGGTGTCATCAATCATATCAATAGGCACATTGCAAAGGCCGATGCACTTAACATTTGTGTTATTAAGAACAAACTCTGTAATAATTCCGGAAGGATTTGTAAAGTTAATAAGCCAAGCATTAGGGCAAATCGCTTCAATTCTGTCACAGATATTTTTAATAACGGGAATCGTTCTTTGAGCCTTAAAAAATCCGCCGATACCTGTTGTTTCCTGACCGATAAGATTATATTTAAGTGGGATTGTTTCATCAAGATGTCTGCAAGGAAGTTTACCTACTCTGATTTGTGTAACAACAAAATCCGCACCTTGAAGAGCAAGGTCAAGGTCATCTGTAAGTAAAGTTTCGCACTCAACGCCTGAGTGTTTAAGCATACGAATACAAAGATTGCCTACTATAGTCCTTTTTCTTTCATCTATATCCATAAAGGATATTTTCTTAAGCTTTAAAGAGTCCTGTGCCTTAAGGAATCCATCAATAAGTTCCGGGCAATAGGTACTGCCTGAGCCGATAATCGCAACTGTTATTTCTTTCATTTCTATGCCTCCTTATATTTATACATACTTCTGCATAATCCAGTTTATACAGCCGATTACAGGAAGATCTGTAAGCTTTATGAATTTAATTTTTCTGCCGCTGTATTCCTCTGCCTTCTTCATAAGGCTGTCAATATAGGGCTTGTTAGGTAATTTAACATTTATTGAGCCGGAAAGAACGACTTCAACTTCATCGCCTTCAAAATTGAGCTGAGAAATGATTGAAGAAATTGCCCTTGCGTCTCTCTCCGCCATTTGCTCCGAATATTTAAGAGCCACTTCATCTCCGGCATTTATTGCATCAAAAAAGAAATCAATGAAATTGCGGATATGCTCTTTTTCGCAATTTTCAAGCTTACCTACTATATCAAGAAATTCCTCTCTTTTTGTAAAGCCGTATCTTTCCATCATCATATTTGTCATTGATGTTTTGGAAATACCGAGATAAAGGTCATCATAAATAAGTTGAAATGCCTTTGTGGCTATATTTGTTCCTCCGGAAATATCTCCGCTGAAATCTCCGAGGCCCATAAGCTGCATCATTTTTTCATTGGAATCTATGCCGTTGCAGCACACGCCTGTGCCACAGTTATATCCTACGGCTGCACCGCTCACAGAGCCCGCTTTAATGACTATAAAACCGTCATTATAAATCTCAAAGTTATTAAGGCCTTTGGCTTTTAGCATATCGCACATTTTATCGTGCTGCCATTGATGGTCAATACCCGCAAGGCCCATAAGAGTGAACGAAACATCGCCGATGGTGATACCTGCTTTATCACAAAGCACATTAAGGCCTTCCCATATTACCTTTACGGCAGAATCAAAGCCGTCATCGTAATTTTCGTGATTGCTGCCCGGGCCTTCATGATTAAGGAGCATTTTTTTATTTTCGTCAAAAATGGCAAAAGCTGTTTTAGTGCCGCCACCGTCAACGCCGATATAATACTTCATAATGTACCTCTCAGTTTAATTCTTCATTCTTAAAGCAATCCCAGCATACTTCCTCAAGGCAGAATTGGCCTCTTCTGTAAGGCTCTCTTTCAATCCACATACCATTTGTAAAATCAGGAACGGGAACAGGCATTGAGCCCATAGCTATACTTTGCTCGGAAAGGCAAGTTATAGCCATCCATGTGGCTGTATCATAAACATCTATGGGAGGCTTTGAGCCGACTCTTACGCTCTCTGCAAAAGCTGAAAGCACAAGGAAATCCATACCACCGTGTCCACCGACGTGTATGCCGTTTTCTCTGTATTTTTTCCAAAGAGGATGGTCATATTTGTCAATGTATCCATCATCATAAAATTCTTCCCATGTATGAGTCCAATGCTCTTTGTTTTCATGGGTAACGCCCTCAAGGTAAATTGTTTCGCCGTCTTCCATATATATACCCTTAGTGCCTTGAACTCTGTAAGCTCTCGAATAGGGGCGAGGGAGTGAGCAGTCATGGGTAAGTACAACGGTTTCACCGTTTGCGCATTTAATCATAGTGGTAACAATATCTCCCTGATTGAATTTATAATCCGCAAGGTCATAATCTGCGCCTTTATTTTTTACAATCCACTCGTGAAGTCCTCTTGATTTGGAAGCCATGGAAACAAGAGAAATGTATCTGTTACCTCTGTTTATTCCGAGAACTTTGCTGATTGGTCCAAGCTGATGTGTGGGGTAAAGCTCACCGTTACGATGCTCAAAATTAACAAGCCTGCCGTGCCTGTTTTCTCTGCCGAGGGAAATTTCATCACGAAGGTCATGCTCATAGCCACCCGCCATGTGAACAATCTCACCGAAAAGTCCTTGTTTAACCATATTGAAAAGAGCCATCTCAGAGCGGTTATAGCAGCAATTTTCAAGAAGCATACAGAACTTACCTGTTTCTTCGCTTGCTCTAACCATCTGCCAGCACTCTTCAATGCTTGCGGCACCGCCGACTTCAATGGCAACGTGCTTGCCGGCTCTCATGGCGTCAATTGCTATACGAGAGTGAGTAATCCATGTGGTGCAGCACATAATTGCATCAAGGTCATCCCTTGCAAGAAGCTCTTTATAATCAAGATATACATCTGCTGTGTAATCGGTATTTTCTTCAACTATTTTTTTACCGTTTAAGGCTCTGTCCTCATACTTATCGCAAACAGCAGGCACTTTAACGCCCTCACAAGAGAGGAGCTCTTTGAGCATACCACTGCCTCTGCCGCTTATGCCTATAACACCGATATTTACCGAATCTTTCATCTGTTCCCCCGCCTATCAAAATACTTATTTAATCATTATATCATTGAAAACAAAAAACTCAACCTTATTTGAAATATCTTTTGAAATATTTTCTCCATCTTTTTAAATAAAGAATAATCAGCTTTGAAATTGCAATATCATACATAACAAATGCAAGGGTTCCAAGGCCTAAAAGCATTGGAATAGCCCAAATGCCGAACTCGTCCATTTCGTCAATGGTAACACCCATAAATTTTATCATCAGCCAGTACGAAACAATCATTGTTATTTCAAAGGTCAGAATTTTTAAAATCCATCCGATTACCGTGCCTGTTTTTGATTCAATTACCGCTTTAAGAATAGGATAATACCCGAAAAAAGCAAGGTATAAAACAGCCACTTCTTTTTCGGGTACAAGGAATATACCCAATATAGCAACAGCCGCATAAACGCCGGCTGCCCATTTTTTATCAATTTCAATTACCACAAACACTATGAATGCTCCTGCGAAAGCGGGAAGTGCATAAGTCATAAAAGGAATTATGGCAACCGATATCATCAGCACAAGTGAAAGAGCGGCCGCAATGCCACCAACTGCGCATTTAGAGCTTTGTTTCATATTTCACCTCAGCAGCAAGAAATTAAATCTCCGCCCATACATTCACAACATGAATCAGCGCATATAAGGCCAGTGCAAATTGAACAAAAATCACAGCCGTCGCTGCCGGCGCTTCTGCCGGCTTTATATCCACCGTTTGCCGCCTGAGACACATTTTCGTAAGCTTTTTGGTAAGTGCTATTTGCAGGGTCCATATTTGAGGCTGTGCCAAAATTTTTCATTGCTTCCTCAAGCCAGCCTTTTTTCTGATAAATTGTACCTTTAAGATAATACCACTCCGCATCTCTGCTTTGCTGAGGAATACCGTCAAGAAGCATTTGGGCATCCTCAAGCCTATGGGAGTTTATTTTTGCCCTAATATCAGAATAATCATTACCGGAATAGTAATATGAACCGGTTTGAGTGCTTGAGCTGTTCATAACAATACTGTCATAGGCGGCATTAAGCTCATCAAGTTTTGATTGCTGATGGCTTTCCGTATACTGCCTTGAAAGCTCACGGTATGCAGCATTGATGCGATCCATGGATGCGCCATTCGGAACTCCGAGTACTTCATAAGGATTTCTCATACTTTAACCTCATTCTATGGTAAATGATTTTTGGTTTATATCTATACTTTTGTATTTATCTGTAATTTTCTTCCTTGAAAAATCTATACCGGAAAAAATTATATTTTCGGTTATCTCACCAAATCTTTTTATATCAAGCTTGTCCTTTGCTTTAAGCAAAGAAGCATGGGTAAGATTTATAATTTTATCTGCTCTGTCAGCAAAGCCATTTCTTTCTTTTTCGGATTTAAGAGAACAAAACTCGTTTTTTAACGGATTAAAATTTCCGGTTTTTATATCCTTTTCAAGATCATCAACTGCATCAAGAATATAAACAAGCCTTCCCGTAAGATAGCCCACTTTATATACAAGTTGTTCTTCTTCACCATAATAGCCGTAAGAAAATATTTTGCCAAGTGCCTGTGCCGACGGATCTGCCGCTTCATCAATAGCCGCATTATTTTTCTCTGCCTCCGCCTGCTTTTTCATGCTTTCAGCAACTGCGTTTTCAATGTGAGGTGCAAGCCGCTTTGCTTTTTTGTGCATTAGGGTAATCATAGGATACAAAAGCAAACTTAAAATTCTTTTGCCTATTTCTTTATCGTGAATATTATCAAGAATTTTGTAATATGCAATTATAATTATTGCATGGGAGCATAAATTTATTTCATCTTTCTGCTCGCAGAAAAAACATTTTTTGGTAGGGTTTAACGGGCAGCGTTTTCTGGTGAATGTGCAAGACTTTTCGCTGAGAGCAAGTTTCAAAATTGCGGCAAATGCAAAATCATAGCTCAGCAGCAACCTTGCGAAAACCGTATAATTTTTTCCTAGTGCGTTACATAGAGAACAGTATACTCCGCGGTAGATTTCATAATCTCGAACTTTCATTTCGGCTTTAGCAGCTTTAACATATCCAAGCACAAATCCACCTTCTCGAACTTAGTAATAATCTATTTTATTTTAGTACATATTCCCTGTCAATCGGTTAACAATATGTTAATTTTACAGATTAATTCCATTTTTGTAATTTTCAGTTGACAATAAAAAAATTCCATAT
>CAVHYZ010000015.1:0-29920 GCA_963640495.1 Acutalibacteraceae bacterium | reverse complement strand
GTCGCTTTTTTCTATCTTTTTTTGATTTCAGTCTCACATCAATTGTAACTCTACAAAATATTTTTACATTTAATAAAAAAACGCTTGCAATCAGTGCTTTACTGTGGTATATTATCCAAGTATTTATACCGTCAGTAGGTGTTTTTGGGCCGAAGACGGGATTTAATATGAATATTAAAACGGGTGTTCCTCTGGCAAACCTTTGTGAATGAACATCTGGAAAAAACGGAGGTTATTCAAATGGATGCACTCAAATTAATCGCACAGGATTCTCTTAAAGCAGAAGCTCCTGTTATCGAGATCGGTGATACCGTTAAGGTTGACGTTCTTGTTAAGGAAGGCAGCAAAGAAAGAATCCAGGTATTCGAGGGAACAGTTATCGCTCGCAAAGGTTCCGGAGTTTCCGAAACATTTACCGTTCGTCGTGTTTCTTACGGCGTTGGCGTAGAAAGAGTTTTCCCGCTTCATTCACCACACGTTGCCGGCGTTCATGTTGTAAGACATGGTCGTGTTCGCAGAAGCAAGCTCTATTATCTTCGTGACAGAGTTGGTAAGGCAGCTAAGGTTAAGGAACAGATTAGATAACTACAATCAAATTAGACTATAGCCAACATACGGAGCAATCAAGTTTCAAGTTTAGCTATAGTCTTTTTTGGTTTTTGGGCAAAACCGAATTCCTAATTTCACATTGAAATGGCTTCGCCGTTTCCTCTGAGGTGAGAACTTGCGTAATCACAGAAAAACAGAAAAATATTTTGTAAAATTTCCTAAAAAACCCCGTACAATTTATACAATACTTTTTGAATCTTTGGATTCTCTTAAAGATGCGGTTATCGTAGTGTTTCTCATCTTTGCCTGCCTTTTCAGAGTGGTAGGCGTCAGCGGAAGCTCTATGAATCCTACTCTCGAGGATGGGGACTGGGTTGCCATTTCCGGCATTACTACCTCAATAGACAGAGGAGATATTGTTATCGTAACTCAGCCTTGGGAAAAGAATATTCCCATAATCAAAAGGGTTATCGCTCTGCCCGGGGACACGTTGAATATAGATTTTGAAAACGGTATTGTATACCTAAACGGCGAAAAATTAGAGGAAAATTATATTCTTGAGCCTACGTATCTTAATTATGATGCTAATATGCCCATGACAATTCCCGATGGATATATTTTCGCAATGGGAGATAACAGAAACGGCTCCCTTGACAGCCGTTCAAGCAAAGTGGGCTTGATTAAAGAAGAATTTATATTGGGCAAGGCTTTATGCAGATTTTATCCGGACCCCAAAAAATTAACACAGGAGGACTAAACCGTGGAAGAAAAGAAAGAAAAAGCTAAATACTCATCGGTATTTGATGTGATATCAGTTATAACTTCATCAGCTATTATCGTTGCCATTGCTTTTATGTTTATATTCAGAACGGTAGGCGTCAGTGGTTCTTCCATGTATCCCACACTTACGGATGGGGACAGGATCATTCTTTCCGCCTTTGACCTTGATATAGAACCGGGGCAGATTGTTGTTACCTGCCAGCCCTCAAAATACTATTATATAGAATCTGTCCTTGTTAAAAGAGTTATTGCCACAGAAGGGCAGACTGTTGACATAGATTTTGAAAAAGGCATTGTTTATGTGGATGGCGAAGCTCTTGATGAGCCTTATGTAAACGAACTCACTCACGATGACGAAGGGTTTGAAGGCCCGATTACCGTGCCCGAGGGATATGTTTTTGTAATGGGAGATAACAGAAACGCCTCATCAGACAGCCGTGATTCACGAATCGGACTTATCAGAGAGGACTATATTCTCGGAAGAGCACTTTTCAGAATTGTGCCTTTCGGTAATTTTAAGATAGGGTAAAATATGAACGAAAAAATGAAAGTTCAGTGGTTTCCCGGCCACATGGCAAAAACCCGCAGGCTTATAAAAGAAAGCCTGCCCCTTGTGGATGCGGTGTGCGAGCTGGTAGATGCCCGCTTGCCCATAAGCAGCAGAAACCCTGAAATTGATGATATAGTAGGCAAAAAGCCCAGAGTTATTTTACTTAACAAATGCGATTTGGCAGATGATAATGCCACGGCGAAATATATTAAAAAATTCTCCGACATGGGCATAAAAGCAATTCCCGTGGATTGCCGCAGCGGAAAAGGCCTCGATAAATTCCAGCCTGCCGTAAAAGAAGTTCTTAAAGAGAAAATAAAGGCCAATACGGAAAAAGGCATGGGAGGCAAAGCCCTCAGAGTTATGGTTGTGGGTATTCCCAATACGGGCAAATCTTCATTTATTAACCGTATGGCCGGGAAAAACAGGGCGAAAGTTGCGGATAAACCCGGTGTTACAAGAGGAAATCAATGGTTTTCCATCGGTCAGGGCATAGAGCTCCTTGACACTCCCGGTGTGCTTTGGCCTAAATTTGAAGACCCGGAGGTTGGATATAAATTATCTTTCATAGGCTCCATTAAAGATGAAATTCTTGACATACAAGAGATTGCGATTCGCCTTTTGAAAGTTATGCAAAGGGATTATCCGGACAGGCTTCACGAAAGATATAAGATAGAAGATTTTGAATCTCTTGAACCCTATGAGCTTCTTGAGCTTGTTGCAAAAAAGAGAGGTATGCTCCTTAAAAAAGGAGAGTACGATACAGAAAGAGCCGCCGTTATGCTCCTTGACGAATACAGGGGCGGCAGGCTCGGCAAAATAACCCTTGACTGATAAGGAGGTGCTCCGATGAAAAGATTTATGGCAATCTTACTTGCCGCAATATTATGCTTGGATGTAGTATCCATCGGAGTAATTCTTTTTACGGATGCGGAAACAATTTCAGAGCAAAATTTATCTGCAACAGATGAAAGCGAAGATATTTTTACCCGTGCAAGTGTGGCAGCTGTGGGCAATAATATGGTTCAAAATAATATCTTAACTCAGGCAAAGGCTCGCAACAGCACGGGTGGTTATGATTTTTCATACGTTTATGAAAAGGTGGAAGATTTTATTTCGAATGCGGATTCTGCGGTGGTCACACAAGAATCGGTTATTTCATCCACTCACAGCGTTTCCGGCTCCACACTCATGAACTCTCCCACAGAGCTTGGTGATGAGCTTGCGGATATAGGTTTTAATGTGGTAAATGTTGCCACAAATCATGCCCTCGATTACGGCGAAGAGGGCCTTATAAATACCCTTAATTATTGGGAAAGTAAAAATATAATCACGATTGGCGCATATAAAGATAAAACTCAAGACCAGTGGATTACCATGCAAAAGTGCAACGGAGTAAAAATTGCTTATGTTGCTTTTACGGATGCCGCAAACGGTAACAGCCTGCCGGAAGATTCACAGGCGGAGCTCAGCCTTTCGGAGTATGAAACATGGCTCAGCAGTTTAATTTCTTATGCAAACCAAAAGGCAGATGCAGTTATAGTTATTGCCCACTGGGGCAATGAGTACGAAAACGAAGTAACTCAAGCCCAAAGAGACCTTGCCGCAAAGCTTGGCGAATGGGGTGCTATGGTGGTTATCGGCACACATCCTCATGTTTTACAGCCTGTGGAATATATAGAAAACTCAAACGGCACAAAAACCCTTGTTGCTTATTCTCTCGGCAATTTTCTTTCTGCACAGGCAAAGCCGGAATATATGTTGGGTGCGGCTCTGACCTTTGATATTGTAAAAAATACGGAGCAATATTCCGTAACCATAGAAAATGTTTCAATAAAAGGCATTGTAACTCATTACGGTCAGAATATGAGCAAAATCAGGCTTTATATGCTTGATGATTACACCGACGAGCTTGCATCAAAGCATGGCTTAAAAGAATCTTATGAAGATTTTTCCGTAAAATATCTTAAAAATCTGCTTAGTGAAACAATAGACAAAAAATTCTTAAATTAAGGTGTCATAATGGATTATAGTTTTGAAAAATCGGCCACGGAAAAGGGATATAAAGCAATTTGCGGAATTGATGAGGCAGGCAGAGGCCCTCTTGCAGGCCCTGTTTACGCCGCTGCCGTGATTTTGCCTGTTGACCTTGTAATTCCGGAGCTTAATGATTCAAAAAAATTATCCGAAAAAAAGAGAGAAATGCTCTTTGATGTTATCACCGAGAAAGCAATCGCATACAGTATTGCTTTTGCCACCAACGAAGAAATAGATGAAATAAATATATTGCAGGCAACTTTTCTTGCTATGAAAAGAGCCGTGGAAGGCTTGCAAATAAAAGCGGATTATGCACTTGTTGACGGTAACAGAATGCCTCCTCTTGATATAGATGGAGAAACAATTATAAAGGGTGACGCAAAAAGCCCGAGTATTGCGGCGGCATCCATTCTTGCAAAGGTCAGCAGGGATAGATTTATGTATGACCTTGATAAAAAAATGCCCGAATACTTTTTTGCAAAGCATAAGGGTTACGGCACAAAGCTCCACTACGAATGTATTGCGGAAAACGGCATATCAAAATATCATCGCCTTACTTTTCTGAAAAATTTAGAGGAGCATATAAATGATAAAAAATAAAACAGGTGTTTGGGGTGAAGTTTACGCCGCAAGATATCTGCGAGATAAGCACCTTAGAATTTTAGCTGCAAACTATAAATGCCGATTCGGTGAAGCGGATTTAATTGCCACAAACGGCAAAACACTTTTTGTGGTGGAAGTAAAAACCAGAGATATAAACACTCTCCACAGGCCTATGGAAGCTGTTGACGAAAATAAACAGCGCCGCCTTGAGCTTACGGCAAAAAGTTTTATTACCGCATCAAAGCAGGACAAAGAGGTTAGATTTGATGTGTGCGAGGTTTGGCTCGAAAAGAATTATAACCTCAGCAAAATAAACTATATCGAAGACGCATTCTAAAAGTTTACAATTCTTTGATTCTTCTTGTTGATTCTGCAAAATAAATCTAATATTTTTTGCCTATTTTTCTCTGTTTTTACAGCTTGAAAAATAAATATAATGTGATATTATTCATTTCGGGTGAGAAAAATGAAAAATAAAGTTACTGCCGTTCTTGCTTTTTTGCTTGTAATGGTTTTTGTGCTTTCTTCCTGCACAAATAATAATGCCAATTCAGAATCAAAAACTAAAATAAGCAGCGAAAGCTCTGTTTTAGAAACCGTAGAATCCACAACAGAGGCACAGCCTAAATACACACAGCAGGATAATTTAGTGGCTTTAACCTTTGATGACGGCCCCGGTAAAGAATCCACAGAGCGAATACTCAAGGTTCTTGAAGAAAATAATTCTGTTGTCACATTCTTTACGGTAGGTTATAATCTTGATCTACATCCCGAAGTAACTCAAAAGGCTTATGAAATGGGTTGCGAAATCGGAAACCATACCAAAGACCATAAATATTTGAATAAAGTTTCTTCCGATGAGGCAATAAAACAAATCAGCGAAAATAACTCCAAAATAAAAGAAATCACGGGTGAGGAATGTAAACTTCTCAGAGCCCCCGGCGGTTTTACGGAAAGTGTTAAATCCATAACGGATATGCCCCTTATAAATTGGAGTATTGATACGGAAGATTGGAAATATAAAGATGCCACTCACAAAGACAGAAGTGATGAGGAACGCACCGCTGATATAAACAGAATTGTATATAATGTAATGAGCACCGTTAAAAATGGCGATATTATACTTATGCACGATATTTACAATTTTTCCGCCGATGTTGCAACGGAGCTTATCCCTCGCCTTGTTAAAGAGGGTTACACTCTTGTTACGGTAAGCGAAATGTTTGAGGCTTACGGAGTTAAGCTTGAAGGCGGAAAAGTTTACCGCAATGTTGACCTCTCAACTCTTAACAGTAAAATAGTTCTTGAAAAAGGTAAGTATATAATCAATACAGAATCCGGCGGACTCAATCTCAGAGCGGAAGCAGATACAAATTGTGATGTGCTTACGGAAATCCCTAAAGGTGAAATGGTTGAGGTTACAGAATCCGTTGAAGGTTGGGCAAAAGTTACATACGGCGGCAAAACCGGCTGGGTATTCGCAAAATATTTAAAATCCGCATCTTAAGGTCGTTATGCAGTTTTGAAATTTTGATTTTAATTTAATAAAGATAGGGCCTCGGCAATATTTTGCCGAGGCCTTTTTGCGTTGATGAGATAAGTATTTATTCTTATTGTGCCTGTGTAAAACAAGATGTTCTGTTGCGCATAACGTAATAAGGCTGCCGCATAGCGACTGCCTTTTTCTGAATTTTTAACTTATGAAACTCCAAACTATAAACGCAACCCAGAGTATAAAGAGTATGCCTGTGGATTCGAGAAAAGCACCTATTCTTGTTACCACCGCAAAGGGAAATCCCAAAACAAGGAAGAAATTGTCCCTTGCAACTTGGAAAGCGTTTTTGTTTAATGTAGTCGGTCTGAAAGATAAATAATTAATAATATCTTCTGTAAGGGGGAAACAGCAGCAAAGCATTGAAACACCCACATACAATGATAAAACATAAACTATAAACAGAGGAATACTGTCCCAAGGAGTAATCCCCATATATTTTAAGTTTACATAACCGAAAAGGAAAAGAGGAAAACCAATATTAAAATTCATAAAGCCGGGGCCTGTTGCCATTAGATATGCGGAAAACTGTGTTTTTGAAAGGGAATGTTCCACATGGCCGCAAGCTTCATCTATTCTCATATAGCCGGTAGGTTCAACCTGAAGGCGAAGAATACGGCAGGTAAGATGCTCCCAAAATCCTCTCATGTATGCGCCGGGGAAGCATATGATTTTGGTGATTATATAAAATATTCTCATATAAGGTCGCACACTCCTTCCGTAAGAACAGATTCAAGGGAAACTTTTTCATTGACTATATCAGCCATTCTCTCTTCTGTTTCGGAATCTGCGTATGAATCTATAATATCTTGAATGCTTGCCGCATTTTCTGTGTTGCACTTGCCGTACTTTTGACAGAACATTGCGGAAACATAAACGGTTGCAAGTAAGTCATCTGTGTAAGCGGTGGAATCGCCATAATAAGAATAACGGGTATATGCTTTTTGTTCAGCACTTATAGCACTTTCATAGGCGTTATCGTAATCGCCGTCGAGCAAGTAAACAAGAGCAAGTTGACGGTCAAATTCGGGGATAAGACTATAAAGAGAATTTGCTTCTTCTGCAAGGCTCTTAACCTCATCATAATTTCCTTCGATTCTGTTCAAAGCGATGAGCAATGAATATGATGAATCGGAATCGGCGCCGTCTGTTGTTGTATTTTTCTTTTGATAATCATAAACAAGCTCTTTGGCGGAATCCATATCTTTGGCTTTAATATAAATTTTGAAAAGCTGATTTGCCGCATCCCAGTCGCTTATATCCTTTGCTCTAAGCTCCATAACAAGAGGCTTAGCCTCATCATCACGGTCTGTTCTTATAAGCATATTGATATAATCGTTGTAGTAGAGGAAAGAATAATCTTTGTTCTCTTTTTCAGCGGATGCATGGATTGCTTCAAGGTAGCTGTCTTTTGTATCTAAATCAAAAGAGCAATAGCCGGCAACACTGTAAATAAAATAATCAATCCAAATATCGTGAACACCGTCTGTGCCACGGGCTTCTTCCATTCCTGCGATTGCTTTTTCTCCATCCTTTGCCGTAGGAGATTCGAGCTCTGCAATTTCACTCATGGCATCACTTATTGCGTTGTAGGCGGTTTCGTATTCATCATAAAAGACTTTGCAATCCTTGTAAGATTTGGCATGAGTCATATATTTTGAGTTGATGGTAAACACATTAGAGGCGTAATTATAGGCCTGCAAAGGGTCATAAACATTAACAACAGCCTCAAACATTTTGTTTTCAAGGCCACAGCCGGATTTAAGCAAAGGATTAAAGAAAGAGCTGTCCCCCACAATGTCGTTAAGCTGTGTAATTAACTCTGAAACATTTGAATATTCTTCGTAGGCTGAGAACCAGTTGTTTTCCGATGCTTTTACATCACCCTTTATAACCTGAAGGGCAGGAGCGCTAAGAAGGCAAATCATAATAAAAGCAAAGAACGAAAGAGATAAAGCCGCTATACCGGCAATCCAAGCAACATAAGGAATTTTTGTTTTAAGCAAAGCTGCTTCGCACACATAGCAATATTCATGACCTGCTGCAACGGTGGTGTTACCGCAATGTCGGCAAACACGAATGTCGTCTTCTTCATAATCAAAGTGAAAATCATCTTCCGTGCCTGCTTCTCCGTCTGTTGATGTTTCTGATTCATCATCTGGATTTTTGCTGATTTCTGCCGATTTCGAAACATCCTCAGCCTCTTCGGCACCGTCATTTTTATTATCAGAATCTGTTTCTTTCTCTGTTTCTTTTTCTTCCGCTGTCTCGGCAATTTCTACTGCCGCTGTTTTCTCTGTGGTTTCACAGGTTTTATTTTCCTGTTTACCGCCACATTCGTTGCAAAACTCCGCATTATCTTCAATGGGAGTTCCGCAATATTCACAGTTTTTCATATATTGCTCCTTTCGCTAAATTCATAACACGATAATAACATTATTATCAATAACAATGCAATTAAATATGAAAAAGTTTACACATTATTTACGCACGCCATAGTTTTCTGTCAAGGCTCCTAAACTGAACAGCTTGCGCAATGTGACTTGCTTCTATGGCTTCGCTGCTTTCAAGGTCTGCAATTGTGCGGGCAACTTTAAGCACTTTGTCATAAGCTCTTGCGGAAAAATCCAGTTTTTCAAAAACTTGCTCAAGCATAATTAAAGCTTTTGATGTAGGGTTGCAATATGTTCTTGTCATTTCCGGTGTCATTTTGGCGTTGCATGATATTCCGGAGCCTTTCAAACGTTCCTGTTGGATTTTCCTTGCGGCATTTACACGCTTTTTTATATCCGCCGAACATTCTCCGGGAGTTTTTGAAGACAGCTTTTCAAAATCCACAGGCGGCACTTCAATATGAATATCGATTCTGTCCAGCATCGGCCCGGATATTCTTGAAAGATATCTTTGGGGTGCCCCCGGCGGGCAAGTGCATTGCCTTTTCGGGTGGCCGTAGTATCCGCATGGGCAGGGGTTCATGGCGCAAACTATCATTGTAGAGCAGGGATATGTAACTGAGCCGCTGGCTCTTGAAATAGTGATTTTATTGTCCTCAATAGGCTGACGAAGAACCTCCATAGCTTGCCTTGAAAATTCCGGCAGCTCATCAAGAAACAGCACACCGTTATGGGCAAGAGAAATTTCGCCCGGTTTTGGTATTGCGCCGCCACCGGAGAGGCCGGCAGTAGATACGGTGTGATGAGGTGAGCGGAACGGTCTTTCCGTAATAAGAGAAACACCTTCGGGTAAAACACCTGCGATGGAATAAAGCTCAGTTGTTCTAAGACTTTCTTCAAAAGTCATATCCGGCAAAATGGAAGGTAACCTTTTGGCAAGCATACTTTTACCGGAACCGGGAGGCCCTACCATAAGAATATTGTGGCCACCTGCGGCGGCAATTTCAAGGGCGTATCTTGCTTCCTGCTGGCCCATGACATCTCTGAAATCCGGTAGAGGCGGGCGGTTTTTAATTTCGTTGTATTTATCAAAAGTTACAGGGGCAAGTTCGGTTTCACCTGTAAGATAATCTATCATCTCTTTAACGGTTTCAACCGCATACACATCAATGCCCTCAACAACTGAACTTTCAAGGGCGTTTGATTTTGGAACAAATACTCTTTTTATTCCTTCTTTTTTTGCTCTTATAACCATGGGAAGGGCGCCGTTTATGTGACGAACAAGGCCGTCAAGGGAAAGCTCACCTATAAACGCACAGTCATCAACATTGCATTTAAGCTGAAAATCCGCTTTAAGAACCGCAACAAGGATGGGCAGGTCATAAATAGGGCCTTCTTTTTTGGTGTCTGCAGGGGAAAGATTCACGGTTATACGGCTTTGCGGGAAATTATATCCGCTGTTTTTTATGGCGGAACGAACTCTGTTTCTTGATTCGTTTACGGCGGTGTCAGGCAGACCGACAATATCAATTCTGGGAAGGCCTTGGCCGTAATCCACCTCAACGCTTACCATATAGCTTTCTATACCGTAAAGCCCCATGCTGTTCACACGAGCGAACATAAATTCACCTCTTACTTTTCAATTGCAAAGCAAAATACAATTTTATATCTTTGAAATTCTGAACTCAAAAGAATATCCTTTGCCGGCTTTAAGCTTATAGGGCTTATGAAGATAAGCACAGCCGGGCATATCTCCGCCTACGCCTCTCATTGCGGCATCAAGGCTGAGGGTAAGGAAGTTATCCTTTTGGAGCTCAAATAGGTGTTTTGTTGTATCGAGTTTTTCCGGGGTATATCTTGAAAGATTGAAGCCGAACGGAATGTCCATAGCATCGATTTCAATGCCCTTTCCTTCACCGTCTGTGATTTTAAGGGTTCTTACATCTGTTCTGTGGCCGTTTTCCTGAGGCCTCATATATCTGTGCTCAAGTTCATCAACATTCATTGAGAATTTGGAAATTCTTGCGCCTGTTTTTCTGTCACAATAAGTTTCCTGCGGGCCTCTGCCGTACCATGCGGTATTTTCAAGGCTGTTTTTTATGCCCATCCTGACGCCCACTTTAAGCATCGGAAGGAACAAACCTGCAGCCTTATGTTTAACGGTAACATCACCTGCGGGGGAGAAGAGATAAACTGTTTCAACTCCGGCAGTAAAAGGAGATTTCCAATTTACTTTAACTTCAACACCGGAAGGAGTAGCACCGGCTTTTACTGAAGAAGCGACAATCTGTGCAGTGGTTCTCTTCCACTGATAAAGAGGATGAACACTCGCAATCATAGGCACAAAATTCACATAACCTCTGTCATTATCCGTAAGGGGACGGAAGAAATCCGGCTTCATCGGAGTTTCGATTATCTCATTACCCTCATAGCAGAGTGAGGCGAGAGCACCGTTTGCGATTTCAGCGGTAAAGCCTTCACCTATGATCTTAACACTACGGCTGTTTTGCTTAAACTTCAAATTGCCCACGGCAGGCTTTTTCTCTGCCGCAACCTTTTCATAAATCACGATTTGTGAGAAAGAAGTTTCAAATCCGGCAGGTGCCCAAGTTTTGTCTTTGTTGAGGATAAAGCTAACGGTAAGAATAAGCTCGCCGTCTTTATACTTCTCGCTGTTATAGGGCAAGGTAACCGTTTCTTCGCTCATTGGCGGAATAACAAGGCCGGTAATTTCGCCGCTTTCCACCTCGTCTCCGTTAAGGGCAAGAGACCACTTGAAGTTATAATCGGATGTATCGATAAATACGTTTTTATTCTTAATTGTAACCTTTCCGCTTCTTGCGGCAGAATCAACAACCTCAAGGTTTGAATAAACCTTTTTAACTTCCCAATATGATGGCTGAGGAGTTCTGTCTGCGGTGATTATACCGTTTGCGCAGAAATAGAAGCTGGTGTTGCCTTCATCGAAGTCACCGCCGTAAAGCCACTGTTCCTGGCCGTCCACAACTTTTCTGATGGATTGGTCAACATAATCCCAAATAAAGCCACCGCACATATGATCATATTTTTCAAAATCATCAACATACTCTTTGAAATTGCCAAGGCTGTTTTCCATAGCGTGAGCATATTCGCAGTAAATTACAGGGTGATCTTCATAAACTTTCTTCGGAACGGGTTTATTATCCGCTGCAAGGGCATTTGCTACGTTATCATAAGGGCTGCACTTGATTTCTTCCTGATTTCTGAACTTTTCGCAAATTGATTCAACAGGGTACATTCTGCTGATAAAATCGGATTTTGTGAAATCAAAATCGCCTTCATAGTGGATAGGTCTTGTGTTGTCAAGGGCAAGAATTGCCTTCTTTTCGTGCATGAAGTTTTCACCGTCGCCGGCCTCGTTGCCAAGGGACCAGAAACAAACGCAGGCATGGCTTCTGTCACGAAGAACCATTCTTTCGGCTCTGTCACAAACAGCTTCTTTGAAATCCGGATTATCTCCGGGGCAGTTTTTACGGCGAACACCGTGGCTTTCAACATCTGCCTCATCCATTACATAAAAGCCCAGCTCATCGCACATTTCATAAAGGCGTTCTTTGTTGGGGTAATGGCTTGTCCTAATGGCATTAATATTTGCCTGCTTCATCAAATAAAGATCCTGCTCATAGCGGTACTCGGGGATTGCCCAACCGTTATCCGGGTCAAAATCATGGCGATTAACACCTTTTATAATTACTCTCTTGCCGTTCATGTAAAGAACATTGCCTTTAATTTCCATTTTTCTGAAGCCTATATTTACGGCTTTAGCAGAGAGAATTTTTTTGCTGCTTGCCTTAAGCACAATGGCAAGTTTATAGAGATTGGGATTTTCGGCACTCCACGCTCTTACATTTTCTTCAATATATTCAAAATGCAAAACGGTCTTATTGCTTTTAACGGAAACAGGCTGTGTAACTACCTTTTTGGGCGTTTTCCCATCATAGAGAGCTACCTCAAGGGAGCATTTCTTTTCGTTAAGCTCATAATTGAAAAGAGTAACCTCAAGGTCAAGTTTACCGTCTTTATAATCATTTACAAGGCTTGTGTTTGCAAAGAAATCACGAACGCAGATTTTTTCCTCGGCATAAATATAAACATCTCTGTAAATGCCACTGAGGAACCACATATCCTGATCTTCAAGATAGGTGCCGTCTGTGTAACGATAAACTTCAACGGTAAGCTGATTTTCGCCGATTTTAACATAATTTGTAACATCGAATTCGGCAGGAGTCATAGAGCCCTGTGAATAGCCCACTCTTTTGCCGTTTATGTAAACGAAAAATCCTGCTTTTACCGCACCGAAGCAAAGGAAAACCTCTTTGCCGTCGAAATTTTCCGGCAAAGTGAAAGTGCGGCGGTATACGCCTATTTCGTTAAGGCTGTGATTTATGCGGGGAATTTCACTTTTTGCGGTGGAGATGGCTCTTGGGTAAGAATTGCAAAGATAAATGGGCTTGCCGTAGCCTTTAAGTTGCCACAAAGAGGGCACTTCAATATCATCCCAACTGCTGTCATCATAGTTGTCGGAATAATAATCTGTTCTTAGATTATCAACACCTGTTTGCCACCAGAATTTCCAAACGCCATTAAGTGAAAGATAATCCGGAGCGGGAGTACCCATAATTGCATCTTTTACGCTTCTGCGGGGGATAGCTGTGTTGTGGCCGTCTTCTTTGTTTTCTTTGATGATATAAGGATTTTCCCAATATTTAAGTTCGGTTGCCATGATTCCTCTCCTTTATATGAGATTTTAATATACAAAAAATATTATAACACGGGAAAATACAATTAGCAACAAGAAACAGATGTATTTTACAGTGATTTTAATCACTTACTTTTTATATTCGGTCGTTGACAAAAGCATAATTTTTGATATAATATAACCTGTAAATTCATAATTTAAGGAGTGAATTGGTTATGCCATTGGTAACTACTACTCAAATGTTCAAAGACGCATACGAAGGCGGTTACGCCATCGGTGCATTTAATGTTAACAACATGGAAATCATCCAGGGTATCGTTAACGCTGCAAAAGAGCTTAAAGCTCCTGTAATTCTTCAGTGCTCAAAGGGCGCAAGAGATTATGCAGGCCTTAAGTACATCACAAAAATGGTTGATGCAGCTGTTGAGGAATCCGGTGTTCCCATCGCTCTTCATCTTGACCACGGCCCCGATTTTGAAACCTGCAAGCAGTGCATTGACGGCGGCTTCACCTCTGTTATGATTGACGGTTCTTCCCTTCCTTATGAAGAAAACGTTGAATTAACAAAGAAAGTTGTTGAATATGCTCACGCTCACGGCGTTGTTGTTGAAGGTGAACTCGGTACCCTTGCCGGTGTTGAAGATGACGTTGTTGTTGAAAGCGGTAGCGAAAGCTACACAAGACCTGAGCAGGTTGAAGATTTCGTTAAGAGAACAGGTGTTGATTCACTTGCAATCGCTATCGGCACAAGCCACGGTGCTTATAAGTTCAAGCCCGGCCAGAAGCCCCAGCTTAGGTTTGACATTCTTGAAGAGGTTGGCAAGCGCCTTCCCGGCTTCCCCATCGTTCTTCACGGTGCTTCATCGGTTATGCCCAAGTATGTTGAAATGATTAACGAATTCGGCGGAGAAATGCCCGATGCTATCGGCATTCCCGAAGAAATGCTCAGAAAAGCATCTGAAATGGCTGTTTGCAAGATTAACGTTGACTCCGATCTTCGCCTTGCTCTTACAGCATCTATCAGAAAGCATTTTGCTGAGAATCCTTCTCACTTTGACCCAAGACAGTACCTTAAACCCGCTCGTGCAGCAATCCAAGAGGTTGTTGAGCACAAGATGAAAGATGTTTTCGGCTGTGCAGGCAAAGCAGAATAATTCAACCCTATAATAAAAAGCTGTCGCAATGCGGCAGCTTTTTTGCATACAATATTATTTAAGAAAGCTAACTGAATCAGTAAAGAAATTTTTGATTGTATCTGCAAAAGTAAGAGCAGAAAAGATGATAGCATTAAGACGCAAAGAATCATTACTAATTGAGCGATGGCGACTGTTCATTAACTTTATTTTACCGCATTTTTTGAAAAAATGAAGCATTTACTCACATTTCCTAACAAATTTTACATTTTTGCTTGAATGTTGTAACGGTTTTATATATAATATATTTTGTATAATTATAAAATGGCAGATTGGTGTCAATTACAGATTGGAGAAATATTAATGAATTATGAGAAGCTGGCAGAGTTGCTGTTTCCGAATATAGATAAAACTCCCGATTATTATGAGAACTTATATCCTGCCCGTTCCCTTCCGGAGGGTGCAAGGGTTACCCGTTTTGCTCCGTCACCCACGGGATATTTACATATCGGTGGGCTTTTTCAGGCTCTTGTAGATAAGATGACTGCTGCCGCAACAGGCGGTGTTGCATATTTAAGAGTTGAAGATACAGACAAAAAGAGAGAAATTGAAGATGGCGTTTCAGCTATCACAAACGGCCTTAACTCTTTTGGCGTTCATTTTGATGAGGGCGTTACCGGCCTTAACACGGAAACAGGAGATTACGGCCCTTACACTCAAAGTAAAAGAGTTGAAATTTATCAAACAGTCGCTAAATCTTTAGTTAAACAAGGCCTTGCGTATCCTTGTTTCTGCACTTCCGATCAGCTTACTGCCCTTCGTGAAAAGCAAGAGAGTGAGGGAGCTTTGATTAGAGGGTATTTCGGCAAATATGCAAAATGCCGTAATCTTACCCTTGAAGAAATTGAAAATAAATTAAATGCCGGCGAAAGCTGGGTCCTTCGTTTTCGTTCCGACGGCAGTGAAGATAAGCGAATTTTCTTTGATGATGTTATCAGAGGAAAAATCGAAATGCCGGAAAATATTATTGATGAAGTTCTTTTAAAATCAGATGGCGTTCCTACCTATCATTTCGCTCACGCCTGTGATGACCACTTTATGCACACCACTCATGTTATTCGTGGCGAAGAATGGATTTCTTCAGTACCTAAGCATATAGCTCTTTTCCGCGCTTGTGGTTTCAAGGTGCCAAAATATGCTCATACTCCGCAAGTTATGAAAATTGATGAAGAAACAGGGGATAAACGCAAACTATCAAAGAGAAAAGATCCGGAAGCAGCGGTAAGCTATTTTGTGGAGGAAGGATTCCCGAAAGAAAGCCTCATCGAATATTTGCTCACTATTATAAGTTCCGGCTTTGAAGACTGGCGCAGAGCCAATCCCACAGCGCCCGCAATGAATTATCCGTTCAATCTTAAAAAAATGAGCTCCAGCGGATGCCTTTTTGATCTTGTTAAACTTACGGATGTAAGTAAAAATGTTATTTCTCTTATGAATGCGGATACGGTTTATGAGAGAGTTTCAGAGTGGGCAAAGGCTTATGATGAAGAATTTTATAAAGTTCTTTCAACAGATAAAGAAAAATCCACTGCAATTCTTAATATAGACAGAGAAAATCCCAAGCCCCGTAAAGACATAGCAAAATGGAGCGAGGTTAAAGATTATATTTCTTATTTCTTCCCTCAATACTATAAAAAAGATTATACTCTACCCGAGAATATCTCCAAAGAAGATGCGGCAAAAATTGCCGAAGAATATGCAAATATATTCTCCCTTGCTGATGATAAAGAAATGTGGTTTAACCGCATTAAAGAAATGTGCGCTCCTTTGGGATTCACACCCAATGTTAAAGAATACAAGAAAAATCCCGATGAGTTCAAGGGCCATGTAGGCGATGTTTCAACGGTAATTCGTATTGCCCTTACATCACGCAAAAACACACCCGACCTTTATTCAATTATGTCTCTTCTCGGAGAAGACGAAATAAAGGCAAGGCTTAACGATGCAAAAAATAACTGGAAATAATCAGAACCCCGAAAGGATATGAAACCCATGGACGAAGTTACAGTAAACTCAAATTTTATTCACGATTTTATAGATGAGGATTTAGCCGCAGGCAGAAACACCCGTGTGCAAACAAGATTTCCGCCCGAGCCCAATGGCTATTTGCATATAGGTCATGCAAAGGCAATTTGCATTGATTTCAGCACAGCGGAAAAATACGGTGGAGAATGCAATTTGCGCCTTGATGATACCAACCCTTCCAAAGAGGATGTTGAGTATGTGGATGCAATTAAAGAAGACATTGAATGGCTTGGCTATAAATGGAACAAATGCCTTTACGCATCAAGCTACTTTGATTTCATTTACGAATGTGCAATTAAACTTATCAAAAAGGGTAAGGCTTATGTTTGCGATTTAACCGCCGATGAAATCAGAGAATATAGAGGCACTCTCACCGAGCCCGGCAAAAACAGCCCTTACAGAGACCGCTCCATAGAAGAAAATCTTGATCTCTTTGCAAGAATGACCAATGGTGAATTTCCCGACGGATCAAGAACTCTCAGGGCAAAAATCGATATGTCCTCACCTAATATAAATATGCGTGACCCTGTTATTTACAGGATTGCTCATGTTACTCATCACCAAACCGGTGATAAATGGTGCGTTTACCCCATGTATGATTTTGCTCATCCTCTTTCGGATGCAAAGGAAGGCGTAACTTATTCTCTTTGCTCCCTTGAATTTGAAAATCACAGGCCTCTTTATGATTGGTTTATTAACGAAATAGGATTTGAAGAGCCACCCAGGCAGATTGAATTTGCCCGCCTTAATCTCAATTATTGCGTTACTTCAAAGCGTAAGTGCCTTGAAATGGTAAAAACAGGCATTGTTGACGGCTGGAACGACCCCAGAATGGCAACCCTTTGCGGTATGAGAAGAAGAGGATACCCCGCAGCCGCTATCAGAGAGTTTATAAACAAAATCGGTGTTTCAAAAGCTTACAGCGTTGTGGATTACGGCCTGCTTGAAAGCTGTGTAAGAGATAATCTTAACACAAATGCTCCCAGAGCCATGGCGGTTCTTCATCCGCTTAAAGTGGTTATCGATAATTATCCTGATGGTCAAGTTGAAGAGATTGAGGTTGAAAACAATCCGGATAGACCTGAGCTTGGAACAAGAATCGTAAAATTCTCAAAAGAAATTTTCGTTGAGCAGGAAGATTTTATGATTGAACCTGTTAAAAAATATTTCAGGCTTTTCCCCGGCAATGAAGTTCGCCTTAAAGGTGCATATTTTGCAACATGCACCGGCTATGATACAGATGAAAACGGCGCTGTTACTTGCGTTCATTGCACTTATGACCCCGCATCAAAAGGAGGTAACTCTCCCGATGGCAGAAAAGTTAAGGGCACTCTTCACTGGGTGAGTGCCGCAGATAACTTCAAGTGCGAAGTTCGCCTCTATGACAGACTTTTCAATGCTGAAAATCCAGCAGGTGATGAGGGCGTTAATTATCTTGATAATCTTAACCCCGATTCTCTTACAATCCTTGAGAATTGCCTTGTAGAGGGCGGCCTGAAAGGCATAAAGCCCGGCGATACATTCCAATTTATGAGGCAGGGATATTTCTGCGTTGATAAAACCTCAACAGAGGATAAAATTGTGTTCAATCGCACAGTTGCTCTTAACAGCTCTTGGAAATAATCAAATTTATAAGGAAGGTTAACTTATGAAAGTTGTTTACCGCGTTATAAATGCAATATTCGGTGCGCTGATATTTGTTGCTGCATTTTTCCTTAAATTCTTTCACGTTGAAATTGTAACAAGTGAAAGTCTTGCGGATGTTATTTATTCTTTAACGGAAAATAAAACCGGTGCATATGCCATTGCCGAAGAATTTTCAATCAAAAGAATTATTGATGTGTTTACCGGGAATGATACTTTGTCATCCTTTATAAAACTTGATGGTAACGGTTCCTTTCTTTGGCCATCGGAGTTTCATGCTTTGAATGTAAGAATGATTGTTTTTCTAAGTTCATTTTTAATAGCTATGATTCTTGGAATTTTAATCATAATATTTGCCTGCACATCCGATAAAAGAGTGCCGAATCTGATATTAGGCATTTTGGGAATTGTTGCGATAATTGCAATGATTGCATCCTTTAACTCCATGAGTGAAGATGTTTATAACGGCACGGTAAATGTTATTGACTATATAGTGGATAGGCTGTTTACCAATGAACTTGTTACTTCTCTTCTCGGTGCGGCAGCAAGCACGGCTATATCTCTTGAAATAACACTTGCAGGCATGCAAAACGGTCTTCTTTTCATCTTTATCGGTGTTGCTGCCTGGTCACTTATTAATATACTTGTAGATGTAGGCGACCCCAAAGCAAAGGCAGAGCAAGATGCTGCTAAAGCCGCAAAAGCCGAGAAAAAAGCAAAGAAAAAAGCTGCAAAGCAAGCAAAAGCAATGAGTAATTAACGATTAGCAATGAATGTCCCGCAGGGACTTATCGTGCGGCAGCACGATAAGTGGCCCCCTTGTGTAAAGGGAGCCGATTTTGAACACTTGCCTTTTTTGAGCGTTCAAAAGATGAGGGATTGCTAAAAATCCGGAGCGAAGCGATCCGACATTACTCATTGTAAACTGCTAACGCGGCACAGCGTTGGAGGTAATATATGAAAAAATATTTTGCACTGATTATGACAGTTGTATTGTTGTTAACCCTCGGTGCTTGTGGCAGATCCGACACGGAAGAAATCACATCCGAAACCGAGATAACCGATGAATCCTCAACCGAGGTCAATGTAGCGGAGGAAGAGCCTGCTTCCGTCACTTCTGATGCCAAAGAAGATAATTCAACTTCAGAAGAATCCTTAACCGATGAAAATGGCGAAACCCTTACCGAAAAAACTACAGAAAAATCATCTATCCCCACAACGGATGCCGAAATCCTTGCAGCCTATACAAAGGTTATGAATAAAGCCAAAACCGATAAAGCCGGTTTTACTCTTGCGGAGTGGCAGGAATTGCCCTCGGATTCCGCATCAAGAAAAGTTTCAAAGGGTACATCAATTGTAGGTGCCGCATTAAATGTTGCCAATAACTTTATGACAAGCGAAGAAAAGGCAAAGAAAAACCCCACCACTTATGAAAAGGGCGGAGATATGGCATCTTTTCCGATTCGCAAAACTCCTTACGGCTGCACTCTTACGGATACAAGTGTTTTAAAGAGCATTAAATGTGAAAAGCTCAGCAATGGAAATATAAAAATTACACTTGTTTTGAAAGATGAGCTTAACCCGGAGCCTGCACCTGCCGGCAGCGGAAATTCACCAAGCAATACAGGTAAGGTTATAACACCCATCAGCAAGGCCGAGATTGATGAAAATATTAACGGCGGGGTTGTTTCAGCTGTTTGCAAGGATATAAGCTACAGCCTTCTTTTCCACGATGTAACAAGCACTGTTGTTTATAATCCCGAAACTGATGAAATTGTTTCTCTTAAGCAGATAACGAAAGTTACGGTTTCAGGCAAGGGCAAAATTGCGGGAATGGAAATTGTAGTGGATAAGCAGGAGCTTATAAATACTAAAGAAATTACAGATTTAAAATACTGATAACGGTTTATTCATAATGAATACAGAGAAATGATAAAATCCCTGCGATGTTTTGTCGCAGGGATTTGTTACAAATATGAGGTTTTTACTTTTTAAGGCCGAGCATTTCGATGGATTCTTCTCTCATCTTATACTTAAGGATTTTACCTGCGGCATTCATGGGAAGCTGTTTTACAAAGATGAAATATTTCGGAACTTTATGTCTGGCTATATGGCTGTTGCCGAATTCCTTCATTTCTTCTTCGGTAGACTCTGCACCGTCATGAAGAACAATCCAGGCACAAGCTTCTTCACCGAGCCTTTCATCGGGAACGCCTACAACCTGAACGTCTCTTACTTTTTCGTGGCTCAAATAAAATTCTTCAATTTCTCTTGGGTAAATATTTTCACCGCCGCGGATAATCATATCTTTAAGACGGCCGGTAACTTTATAATATCCGTCGGGAGTTCTGCAGCAAATATCGCCGCTGTGGAGCCAGCCGTCTTTGTCGATTGCCTCTGCGGTAGCTCTGGGCATCTTATAGTAGCCTTTCATTATATTGAAGCCACGGGCCACGAATTCACCGTTTTCGCCGTCAGGAAGGTCTTCACCGGTCTCGGGGTCGATAATTTTACATTCAACGCCGGGGAATGCCGAGCCAACTGTTTCAACCCTGTGATCTTCATCTTCATTAACCTCACCCATCGTGCTGCCGGGTGCGGATTCGGTCATACCGTAAACGGAAAGAATTTCATACATGTGCATTTCTCTTGCAGCCTGTCTCATAAGGTCGGGCGGGCAGTTTGAGCCTGCCATAATACCGGTTCTCATGTGTGAAAAATCTGTTTTTGAGAAATCCTCGTGGTTAAACATGCCTATGAACATTGTGGGCACGCCGTTAAAGCAGGTAATCTTTTCATCATTTACACAGGCAAGGGATGATTTCGGCGAATAATAAGGCATTGGGCAAAGAGTGCCGCCATGAGTCATCATAGATGTCATGGAAAGAGTCATACCGAAGCAGTGGAACATAGGCACCTGAATCATCATACGGTCTGCTGTGGAAAGGTCCATTCTGTCGCCGATGATTTTGCCGTCATTAACAACATTTCTGTGGGTAAGCATAACGCCTTTGGGGAAACCTGTGGTGCCGGAGGTGTACTGCATATTGCAAACGTCGTCTGGTTTAACCATGGAAGCTCTGCGAAGAACTTCCTCATGAGGCACCATAGAGGATCTCTTAAAAGTTTCCTCCCAAGTAAGAGCACCGTCCATCTTAAAGCCAACGGTTATAACATTACGAAGGAAGGGCAGATTTTTTGAATAAAGGGGCTTGCCGGGGGTAAGAGTTTTAAGCTCGGGGCAAAGTTCTTCAATAATTTCTTTGTAGTTTGCATCTTTATATGATTCAATCATAACAAGAGTATGTGTATCGGACTGACGAAGCAAATATTCAATTTCGTTAATCTTATATGCTGTGTTTACCGTAACAAGAACGCCGCCGATTTTGCTTGTAGCCCAGAAAGTAAGATACCAAGCGGGAACGTTTGTGGCCCAAATTGCCACATGATGTCCGGGCTTTACGCCAAGAGAAATAAGGGCTGCGGCAAGGTCATCAACGTCTTTGCGGAACTGGGTGTAAGTTCTTGTGTAATCAAGAGTAGTATATTTAAATGCAAGCTGATCCGGGAAGCATTCACACATGGTATCAAGCACCTGAGAGAAAGTTTTATCAACCATATCGTATTTTTTCCAAGGGAATGCGCCGGTATGAGCTCTGTTGTAGTAAAGGCCTGTATTTTCTTTTACAGGGCCTTCCATCTCGGCAATATAATTTACGAAATGAGTAAGAACTATATCCGGATCTGTGATTTCATCATTCCAATCAACGCAAACAAAACCGTCAAAATTAAGGGAGCGAATGGCATTAACACAATCTTTAACGGGAAGGGAACCTTCACCTATGAGGCAATTTGTTTCTCCGTCCTTATCGCCTATGCGAACATAGCAAATGTGTGCGCCGAGGGTTTCTATAGTTTTTTCCGGGCTTTCGCCTGCGGTAAAATAAGTTTCTCTCACATTCCAAGCTGCACCGATGGGAACGGCTGCGAATTCATTTATAAGCTCAAGAACTTTCTCTGAATGAGCAAGAGCACCTTTTGTTTCAAACAAAATCTTAACATCTGTTTTATCTGCTCTTTCAATGGCAGGGGAGAGCTTTTCTTTAAGCATTGCATAATCAGGCTCTGCCTCAAGGCTTACTATAACAGCGCCTACGGAAGCATCAAACGCCCAATCCACATATTGTTTAATTATATTTGCATCCGCCTCTTCACTCTCAATGGGGAAGGGGTAAACAAGAGCGGAAATTGAAAGACCTCTGTTAAAGAGCTTGCGTTTTGAATCTGCAGAGCCGTCTCTGAGCACGGAATCAGCGTGATCCTTCTTCTCTTTTTTGGCATCGAAAATTTCAAAGCCCGCATAGCCGTAATCATAAGCGGATTTACATATATCTGCAAAGGAATTAAGATTTACATCCCTTGTTGAAAAGCTGAGTTTCATACTTTCTCTCCTTTCTCAAAAATCAATCTTCATCATTAACAATTTTATTAAGAGCATTGATATAAGCTCTGATACAAGAGCCTACTATATCGGTTGAAATACCGTTGCCCGAGTAAACCTTGCCGTTGTGGCGAAGCTTAATAAGGGCTGAGCCGAGTGAATCTTTGCCCTCTGTTACGGTGTTAATTTGGAAATCATCAAGTTCGTAATGATGGCCGACGCCCTGCTCAATGGCACCGAAGGCCGCATCAATGGGGCCGTCGCCAACGCCTGTGCCGGAAACTTTAATTTCTCCGTTTTTGGTAAGCACCACATTTGCCATCGCAGAGGTGAGATTACTGTTTGAGGTGGTAAAATAATCAAGATGATATGTGGAAGGAGCCTGCATTGCATAGGAAGCAATAAGGGCCTCAAACTCTCTTGTGCCGATGCTGTTTCTCTTTTCACAAACTCTCTTAAGTCCTCTTAAAACATTGCCTGCATCTTCTTCTGTAAGAGCATAGCCTAATTTTTCGGCAGCTTCAGAAATATTTTCAATGGTGGATGCGGCATCAAGATATATGTCATCGTCGCTTACGGATTTTTCCGGAGCAGCTTCTTCCGTGCTGTCAATTTTACCGGCAAGGGATTTCATATCAGATGAAAGCCTTCTTGTGTCAAGTGAGGTGCATACGCCGTAGGCTTCACCCTTACTTGCGATAACTGTTGCAATTCTGTTGGTTTTAAGCTCCTTGGTGCCTTCAAAAACAACTTTGATACCGTCTGCACCGGCGATAATGCTTTCAAAAGCTGTGGCTGTTTCCATATAGAGCTCTGCGGAAACTTTTACATAAACGGGAACGGAAACAAAGCTTTTAATTTTTTTAACAAACTCTGCAAAATCAACAGGGAACATTGTGCTTGCATCGTCGCAAATTGTGATGGCAGTTGCTCCGCAGTCAATAGCGAGCTTAAGAGCATCTTCAAGAACTTTATCTTCTGCTCTTGTAGCGTCAACCGCAACAAACTCAACATTTTCGCAAAGAGCCTTTGCGGCCTTAATGATTTTTTCAATAAGACCCATCATTTTGGGAGCCTTCATATGATAAGTATATTCCATTTGAACTGTGCTGAGAGGAAAAACAACCTGAAGAATTGGGGCCTTTGCGGTGCGCACGCACTCATAAGCCTCTTTAACGCTCTCTTCCGTTGCGCCTACGGGAATTGCAATGGCAGCATTCTTAATGGCGGCGGAAATGGTTTTATTGATAATTCTGTCCTCTTTGAAATTTGCAACAGGGCTGAGCTCTACCGTGTCAACACCCATGCTGTCAATAGCGGTTGCAATGGCTACCTTCTCTCTGAAAAGAAGGGGATTTTTTCTTTCTTGTGCAAGCTTTTTAAGTGTGAAATCGGATACATAGATTTTTTTCATAAATTTATTCCTCCGTAAAAAATGAAATCCCGCAGAGCACATTAACTCTGCGGGATGATTATATATATAACCACGGTACCACCCGTATTGCCGCAAAAATGCGACCTCTCTGTAAGACTCCAACAAGCCTTTGACCTATAACGGGACCACCCGTAACCCCCTATGAATTCAGGAGTTCTGCTCCGATACGAGGCAGCGAATAGGGATTCATACCATCTCGCACCAACCGATGGCTCTCTGTAAAGCGTGCCCTGCTCGCTTAATATCATCATTGCATTTATGCTATGCGATTGCTGCTATTATATTTTAATTTGTAGGATTTGTCAAGAATTTTTTTAATTTTTTTGCAATTTACACAAAAATTACTGTTTTTTCTTCAACAGGGCCTTCAAAGGATGCCTGTTTAACTTTTGCTTGTAAATTCCGGAAAAATATAATATAATGATGTACAATGGATATTATGCAAATTTTATAGGAGATGAACATATGGATCCGATTAAAGTTGATTTCGCAAATAAGGGAAAGCAAAAAGAAATTGTTATACCACCGGAAAAAGCTGCACTTAAAACAATTATCAGCATTTTGCTCACAATTGTAACAGCCGGTGTTGCTTACTATTTCATGCTTCCTGCTTTAAACCTCAAATCTTACGACCTTTACATTTATATCGGTGTGGTTGCCGCATCTTATGTGGTGTGGCAGGGCCTTTTCTCAAGAGCTTTGTCAAAACCCGAATATACACCTTATGTTAAAAAGCAGGCTATTGTGCCCGGAGTTGTTATTGCAATTCTTTTAGTTGTGGTTGCAATCGGTTGGCTTGTTTCCTGCGAATTTTTCAGGGCAAAGAGTTATAGTAATATCATAAACGTTAGGACTGACAGCAATTTCTCCGAAGAAATAGAAGAGGAAAATGCTGAATCTTTCAGCTCCATTCCCCGTCTTGATGCCGAATCCGCAACCCAGGTTGCCACAAGAGCCCTCGGTTCTCTTAATGAAATGGGCCTTGTTTCGCAGTTCGTTGTTTCAAGCACCAACACTCAAATCAACTACAAAGAAACTCCCGTAAGAGTTGCTCCCCTTCAATATGCCAATATAGTAAAATGGTTTTTCAACACAAGTGACGGCTTCCCCGGCTATGTTATTATTGATATGGCTAACGAAAGCGCTGAATTTGTAGAGCTTAAAGAGGGGAATTATATCAGATATTCTCCTTATGAACATTTCAATAAGCTCCTTAAGCGTCACCTTCGTTTTGATTATCCCACCTATATGTTTGATGATGCAACATTTGAAATAGACGATGAAGGTAATCCCTATTGGATTTGCGCTCGTCTTGATAAAACCATCGGTCTTTTCGGCGGTACGGATGTTATAGGTGCCGTTATTATGAGAGCAGACAGCGACACAGGCGAGAGCGTTTACTACACTGTTGAAGAGCTTAAAAATAATCCCGATCTTCAGTGGATAGATAGAATTTATGATTCAAACCTTATTGTTGAGCAGTACGATTACTACGGCAAATACAAAGAAGGGTTCTGGAATTCAATCCTTGGCCAAAAAAATGTGGTTAAGACCACAACCGGTTACAACTACATTGCGAAAGATGACGATGTTTGGATGTATACAGGCATCACTTCTGTAACCTCCGACCAGTCTATTACCGGATTTGCTCTTGTAAACCAAAGAACAAAAGAAGCTGTATTTTACAGTGTTACCGGCGGCACGGAAAGTTCCGCACAGCTTGCCGCAGAGGGCAGAGTTAAAGACCTTGGTTATACTGCCACTTTCCCGCTTCTTCTTAATATCGGCGGTGAGCCTACATATTTCTTATCACTCAAAGATGTTTCCAGCGGCAGTAACATAGTTCAGCAGTATGCCCTTATAAATGTTAAGCAGTACAACAATAATAAGATGGGTGCAAACGGCACGGACATTGCCGCCTGCCTTGCAAGTTATATTTCAGCCCTTGAGGACAGTGGTATTGAGGTTGACCTTGACGCAGATGAAGTTGCTGCGGCTATTGAAGAAACCACTACGGCATCCGGCAAAACAGAGGATTCAACTTCTTCCGAAAATGTAACAACAGAATCCTCCGTTACCGGTGACACCGCAACAGGTAAGATTACAGACATAAGAACTGCCGTTAAAGGCGGTGAAAGCTACTATTATATTAAGCTTGATTCCGGTGACAGCTATTATTCAATCTCTGCCTCAGATGACGAAAAGGTTGTAATTCTCAACAAAGGTGATTCCGTTACTATTACATTCAGCGGCAGCGGTTCTATCCGTAAAGCTACGACGATAAAATAAGAAAAAAGATTAAAAGGCGGCTGAGGGATTGCTGCTTGAGCAGCAAACAAATATGATTGGAGAAAAGCAACCCAATATTCCTCACACCTTTCTCCTAATTCCCGGATATTATTATGGAATATTACGAAAACAAACAAGAACAGGAAAAAGCCGTACTTGTTGCGGTAGATACAGGTGAATATGATTGCTCCTCATCTTTAGATGAGCTTGAAGAGTTGGCGGATACCGCCGGAGCGGAAGTTGTGGGCTGTATAACTCAAAAGAGGGACAAACCCGATAATGCAACTTTTCTCGGTAGCGGAAGGCTCGAGGAATTAGCCGAATTTTGTGAAAATAACGAAGTTGATGTTGTTATTACGGATAGCGAGCTTTCTCCCGTTCAGCTCAGAAACATTGAAAATGCCGTAAACACTCGTGTGGTTGACAGAACGACTCTCATACTTGATATTTTTGCTCAAAGAGCCGTCAGCAATGAGGGTAAATTACAGGTAGAGCTTGCCCAGCTTAAATATTCTTTGCCGAGGCTTATAGGCCAAGGCGCTAAACTTTCAAGGCTCGGTGGCGGTATCGGCACAAGAGGCCCGGGTGAAACGAAGCTGGAAAGTGATAAAAGGCACATAAGGCGAAGAATTAAAAATCTTGAAGATAACCTTGCAGAGCTTGAAAAAAGAAGAAATCTTACAAGAGCAAGGCGTGAAAAAGACAGGGTCGAAACCGTTGTAATTGTCGGTTATACCAACGCCGGCAAATCCACTCTTATGAATACTCTTACTCAGGCAGGTGTGCTTGCGCAAGATAAGCTCTTTGCAACCCTTGACTCCACATCAAGAGCCTTAACTCTCCCGGACGGGCGAAAAGTTATGCTTATTGACACTGTCGGATTTATTCGCCGGCTTCCCCATAATCTTGTGGAAGCCTTCAAGTCTACTCTTGAAGAAGCGGTGTGCGCAAAAGTAATTCTCAATGTGTGTGATGCATCGGATCCGGAATGCAATGAGCATCTCGAAGTAACAAATAATCTTCTTACAGAACTTGGTTGCACGGAAAAGCCGATCATCCCCGTTTTTAATAAATGCGATTTACCTCAGGCGGATGAAAGCATTACCCATTTGCCGAATTCCGTTAAAATTTCCGCTTTAACCGGTGAGGGCCTTGATGATTTACTTTCAGCAATTTCAAAAGCCTTACCCCCCACAAGAGCAAGAGTTAAAATGCTTATTCCCTACTCCGACGGCTCTGCAGCAGCCATTCTTCGCAAAGACGGAGTTATCTTTTCGGAAGAATACAGGGGAGACGGTCTTTATTTTGATATTATGGCAGATGTGGAAATTGTAGACAGATATGCAGAATATTGCATATAAATGTTAACATTTGGTCACTTGACAAATAAATAATAAGCTTATATAATGCTTATATACTAAATAAAAAGGAGGACTTTCCAATGGATGCTTTTCAGGAATTTTTCAATGGCGTAGATGTAACAGGCCTTCAAGACCTTATCCTTGCCTTTGTTCAGTGGGTATTCAATTTTGATGCCAAAACAATCAACACAGAACTTATTCCACAGCTTCTTACAATTGCAGCACCGATCTGGAATCCTATTTGGGAGTTAGTTAACCAATTCCTTAACGAGTGGTTTGGTTTCTGATATGTCATTCCGGCTTTGCAAAGCAAAGACAGGACAAAAGACTATAGTTTATCAAGCTATAGTCTTATTTTTTTAAAGAATAATTTTACGGGAATTGAAGTATATGTTTAGCCAATTTATTGATTTTATAAATAATCATAAAGTGCTTATTTTAGGCTTCGGCCGTGAAGGAAAATCTACTTATGACATTATAAGGCGTCACCTTCCGGAGAAAGAAATAGGAATAAGCGATATAAGAGAGTTTAAAATTGATGACCCTAATGTAAAAACTTACTGTGGCAAGGATTACCTTGAATGTATTAAGGATTATCAGGTTGTTATTAAAACTCCCGGTGTATCTTTTACGGATTTTATTGTGCCGAAAAATGTTATTATCACTTGCCAGACAGATTTATTTTTACATTTCTCAGACTGTATGTGTATAGGTGTTTCCGGCACGAAGGGCAAAACCGTTGTTTCCACTCTTATTTACGAAATTCTCAAAAAAGCTCAGAAAAGTGCTTGCCTTATAGGCAATATTGGCCTGCCTGTTCTTGATACTCTTGAGGATGGTGAACCGGAAATCGCCGTTATAGAAATGTCTTCTCATCAGCTTGAGTTTACTACTGCTTCCCCTCATATTGCAGTGCTTACAAATATTTTTCCCGAGCATATTGAGCATCATAACGGGTTTAGAGGATATGTAAGTGCAAAATTAAATATTGTTAAGCATCAAGCAAGGGAAGATTATTTTATTACTCCCGCCACAGAATATTTTGAGCCTTATTGTGATTTTGCAAATATTCCTTCAACTGTTATAAAAGTTACATCGGATGTTTCCGGATATGAGAAAATTTACGAAGCTGTCCGCAAAAACAAATATCTTATCGGAAAGCACAATCTTATGAATGTTTTCCTTGCTGCAAGTGCCGCAAGATGCCTTGGAATAAGAGATGAAGATATTTGCAGTGCCGTTCTTGAATTCATGGGCGTTGAACACAGGCTTGAACCCATAGGTACTTATGAAGGAATCAAATTTTACAATGATTCTCTTGCTACAATTCCTCAAGCCACTATGGCGGGGGTTGAAGCCGTGGGTGATGTGGATACATTAATTTTCGGTGGGCTTTCTATCGGAATTGATTATGATTCTTTTGAAAATTTTCTTTTGAAAAGCCACATAAAAAATCTTATCGGGTTACCGGATACGGGCAGGCAGATTTGTTCGAGCCTTGCAAACAGAGGCTGTACAAAAAATTTGATTTTGGCAGAAGATATGGAATCTGCCGTTGAAAAAGCTTTTTCCGTCACAGAAAAAGCAAAAAGCTGTTTAATGTCTCCTGCTGCTTCAAGTTACAATGTATATAAAGACTTTGAACATAAGGGCAAACATTTTAAAGACTTAGTTAAAGCACATGAGTGCTGAAGCCATTACTACATTAAACAAAACACAACCCCCGAGATTAATGCGACGGGCTGATAGGGAAGAAATTTCAAAACACAGCAAACAAACCGTTGCATCGCAAAGGCAAAGAAAACGCTCAGAAAAGCAGAAATGCTTTCCTGGGCGTTTTCCGTTGGTCAGCTTTAGCAAAAGTTTTACTGATGAGAGTAAAAAAGATTATATGGTGAAAGACCCTTTGGTATAACGAAGGTGCGGTTGCCAACTGCACAAATAAAATACCGAGAGACCTTTTTAGATGGAAAAGCGCGGGCAACATTGCCAAACACGGATGGCAGGCATCCTTGCATATACGGTGAAGGCGGGAAGCCCTGTAATTACTGCGTTTATGGCAATTTTAATGTTGTTTCAAGGTTGCCAAACGGTCTTGTTTTCAGGTCAATAATTTGGCAACCTTGCCATCATCGGGGTAATCCGCACATTCGATTGTTTTTGTGTCCTCCGCTATAATGATTGCAGAAATTCAAAGGAGGGTCAGTTGATGAAGCAAAAATATTATCTTGCGCTTACACTCGAAGAATGGCGGCTTATGATTCACTGCTTGAACAATTTCCGCAATCGGCTTATTTCGGAGGGAAAATATACCGACGCCGTGGATGAGT
>CAVHYZ010000014.1:25695-30749 GCA_963640495.1 Acutalibacteraceae bacterium | reverse complement strand
GTCGCTTTTTTCTATCTTTTTTTGATTTCAGTCTCACATCAATTGTAACTCTACATCCCTTTCTTCTTCAATTCTAAAAAATTATTGACTAATTAACAGTTTTGTAATATTATTATTTTTGTATAAATTATAAGGAGGCATTCCCATGAATGTATTTATGATCGGCGGCACAGGCTTACTCGGCTGCGAGGCTGCCATCCAACTCATCAAACACGGCCACAAAGTTACATCTGTTGCTCTTCCTCCCCTTCCGGAAGGTGCTCCTATCCCCGAAGAAATGGACCTTATCTTTGGTGATATCAATAAAAAGAGTGACGATGAAATTCTTGACATGCTCAAAGGTCAGGACGTATTCATTTATGCTGCCGGCGTTGATGAAAGAGTTGAATTCCCCGCACCCGTAATGGACTATTATCACAAATTCAACATTGCTCCCCTTGAAAGAATTTTCCCTCTTTGCAAAAAAGCAGGTGTTAAGAGAGCAGTTGTTCTCGGCTCATACTTTGCATATCTTTCAAAGATTAAGCCCGAATGTGGCTTTGAGAAGAAGAACATTTACTTCCAGTCAAGGCTTAATCAGGAAAAAGTTTGTGAAGAAGCTTGTGATGAAAACTTCAGCGTTAAAGTTCTTGAGCTTCCTTATATTTTCGGTACTCAGCCCGGCAGAAAGCCTGTTTGGGTTATCCTTATCGAGCAAATCAAGATGATGGATAAGCTTCCGTTCACCATGTATCCCGCAGGCGGTACAGCTATGCTTACTTGCCGTCAGGTTGGTGAAGTTATCTGCGGTGCAGCAGAGAGAGAAAAGGGCGGCTTTGAAGCATTCCCGATCTCAATGTATAACCTTACATGGAAAGAATTCCTTTCAATCGTTTATGATGCAAGAGGAATGGGCGCAAACAGAAAGATTATTTCCGTTAAGCCTTGGATGATGAAAATGGGCATGATCGGTATTGCCAAAGATTATAAAAAGCGTGGCATTGAATCAGGTATGGATCCGTTCAATCTTCCCGATATTATGGATTATAATCTTTTCATTGACAGAAAATACAGTGAAGAACTTGGCGCAACAGAAGATGATATTAAAGCAGCTATTTTTGATTCAATCAAAATTTCTGAGGCCGCATATCAGGGCAAAGTTAAGCTCCTTGAAATGAAAGGCGAATAAGTCGCTTTGCCGGGTTAGCAATCAGCATAAAAAGCGGTCAGTGGTCAAAATAGCATGAACTGACAGTGAGGGGTCGCCTCTCCTGTGTAAGGAGGGGCGGCAAGGCAAAGCCTTGACGGAAAGGTTGCGGCCCTACGGGACAGTCATTGATAATTGCTGATTGAGCTATTCCCCTTCATTACTCATTAAACCAGCCTTATTCCGCATTTCTTTTACATAGCAAACTGAATAACAACTGAAAGGGCGATAAAATGTCAGGTAAAAAGTATGTTGGCAAAAAGGAATTATGGATGTATGCCCTCGGCGCAGGTGGCCAGGGAATGATATATGCCATGATGTCCAGCTATATCAGCGATTACTATATCAATGTGCTCCAGTTACCCCTCGTTTTTGTTCTTATGCTCATGCTGCTTGCAAGAGTATGGGATGCTATAAATGACCCTCTTATGGGTATCATCGTTGATACTCACACAACCAAGTGGGGCAAAATGAAACCTTATATTCTTTTTGCTGCCGCTCCTATTGCCGTGCTCACAATTCTTATGTATATAAGCCCCAATCTTTCCACTGTGAATCTTATGATTTTCAGTGCCTTTGTTTATGTTCTTTGGGGAATGAGTTATACTATGGCAGACGTTCCTTTCTGGGGAATTCCCAATGTTATCACTCCCAACTCTAAAGAGAGAGGTTCGGTTATTTCATTTACAAAAATTATCAACAGCGTCGGCTCTGCCCTTCCGGAAGTTTTCTTCCTTGTGGCAGGTTTTACACTTTCCAAAATCATAGATACCTCCGATGCTATTGCTTATAATAAGAAAAAGTATCTTATTATCGCCGTTGCTGTTACGATTTTAGGAATTGTGCTTTATGTCAATTCTTATTTCCATATTAAAGAGAGAGTTGTTCCGCAGATTAAAAAGCGTAAGCCCGGCGAACCCTCACAGCTTAAAAGAATTTTTACCTGCAAACCCATGATGCTTGTGCTTTGCATGGGCGTGCTTTCAAGCGGCAGATATATGGTTCAGGCGGCCGCAATTCATGTTGCCCGTTACGCATTCTATATCGGCCCTGCTCTTGACGGCCTTTCATATGAAGAAAGAGTTGCCGCCATTGATGCCAGTGTTTCGGCTGTTAAAACTATTTTCCAGGTTTGTGCAATAGTAGGTATGTTTGGCGCAACCCTTCTTATGCCTTACCTTATGAAAAAGGTAGATTACAAAAAATTGCTTATAATCACTTGCCTTGCCGGTGCCGCATCCAGCGTTTTCACCACTCTTATAGGCTGGTTTACAAGTAATCTTTACCTTTGCATTCCGTTTATTATTATTTCCTGCGTTCCTCTTGGCGTTATTAATGTTATTACAGGCGCACTTATTTGCGACTGCCTTGATTATCTTGAGCTTAACACAGGCTACCGTGATAACGGCCTCGGCTCTGCAATTCAGGGATTTATCAACAAAATCGGTTCTGCACTTTCAACCTGCGGTATCATAGTAATGTATATGGCAATCGGCTTTGAGCCTGCTCAGATGCTTTCATCGGATACCATCGTTGCAGCTACCGAACTTACACGAGGCCAAAATTTCGCAGTATTCTCCCTTGTTTCCGTTGTTCCCGGCATAAGCCTTCTTCTTTGCGCTATACCAATGTTCTTCTATAAGATTTCAGGCAAAGCAAAAGAGCAGATGGTTGAAGAGCTTGAGGCTAAGAGAGCGGCAGAGCAAGCAGTAATTTCCGAATAATATCGGTTTTTATAACTGTTTATTATATATTCCCATAAATTCAGGTGATTCCAATGTCCACAAAAAAAGATATAAGAAATGTAGCTATCATCGCTCACGTTGACCACGGCAAAACTACTTTGGTTGATCAAATGCTTAAGCAAAGCGGTACTTTCAGAGAAAACGAACAGGTTGCCGAAAGAGTCATGGACTCTAATGATCTTGAGCGTGAGAGAGGCATTACAATTCTTTCAAAAAACACTTCCGTGCATTACAAAGGCACTAAAATCAATGTTGTTGACACCCCGGGCCACGCAGATTTCGGCGGCGAGGTTGAGCGTATTCTTATGATGGTTGACGGCGTTCTTTTGCTTGTTGACGCTTTTGAAGGCTGTATGCCTCAAACAAGATTCGTTCTTAAAAAAGCTCTCAACCTTAAAAAGAAAGTTCTTGTTGTTATTAACAAGATTGACCGCCCCAACGCCAGACCTTACGAGGTTGTTGACGAAGTGCTTGATTTGTTTATTGACCTTGGTGCAGAAGAAGATCAGCTTGAATTCCCGGTGGTTTATGCCAGCGCAAGAGATGGTTATTCAAGCCTTGACCCCAATGTTCGTTCAGGTGATATGCGTCCCCTCTTTGACGCAATTCTTGAAAATATCGACCCACCAAAAGGGGATAATGAAGGAGCACTTCAGTGCCTGTTTTCATCCCTTGATTATGATGACTATGTGGGTAGAATCGGTATAGGCAGAGTTGAAAGAGGCCGTATTTATCGCAATCAGAATGCCGTTCTTTGCAAAACCGACGGCAGAGAAGAAAATATTAAAATCTCCCGCCTTTATCAGTTTGAAGGCCTTCGCAGAGTTGAATGTGAAGAGGCGGAGGCAGGCGATATTATTTGCGTTTCCGGTATTGCAGATATTAACATAGGTGAAACCGTTTGTGACCCGGAGCATATCGAGCCACTACCCTTTATCAAGATTGATGAGCCTACACTTTCAATGAATTTCATTGTTAACGACAGCCCCTTTGCAGGCAGAGAAGGTAAATTCGTAACCTCAAGAAACCTTCGTGACAGGCTTTTCAAAGAGGTTGAAACTAACGTAAGTATGCGTGTGGAAGAAACGGAAACAACTGATACTTTCAAAGTTTCCGGCAGAGGTGAGCTTCACCTTTCGATTCTTATTGAAACCATGCGCCGCCAGGGTTATGAATTCCAGGTGTCAAGGCCTAAAGTTATTCTTAAGGAGATTGACGGCCAAATTTACGAGCCGATGGAGCTTCTTATTGTTGAAGTTCCCGAGCAATATGTAGGTGCCGTTATTGAAAAATTAGGCTCCCGTAAAGCAGAGCTTGAAAATATGGGCACCCGTGACGGTGGCGCCACTCACCTTGAATTCAAGATTCCTTCAAGAGGCCTTATCGGCTACCGTTCGGAATTCTTAACGGATACAAACGGTAATGGCATTATGAACCAGCTTTTTGACGGCTATCAGCCCTACAAAGGCGAAATTCAAACAAGAGAAAGAGGCTCTATAGTTGTTCATGAAACAGGTGTAACCTCTGCTTACGGACTTTTCAACACTCAAGACAGAGGCCGTTTATTCGTTGGCCCGGGCGTTGATGTGTATGAGGGTATGATTATAGGCGAATGTGCCAAAAACGAAGATGTTACCTGCAACGTTTGCAAACTTAAACACCTCACAAATACCCGTGCTTCCGGCTCTGATGATGCACTTAGGCTTGTGCCCCCCAGCACGATGAGTCTGGAGCAATGCATGGAGTTTATTAAAGATGATGAGCTTCTTGAGGTAACCCCCGATTCTCTACGCCTTCGCAAGCGTATTCTTTCAAAAGAATCAAGAATGAAACAGCAGTTTAAGCATAAATAATTTTCAAAAGATATGATCGAATCAAAAATTAAAACCGCCGTAGCTCTCGGCAGCTTTGACGGTTTGCACAAAGGACATAAAGCTGTTTTGGCCTGCGCTCTTTCCTGTAAAGAGCGTGGGCTTGTTCCTATTGCACTTCTTTTTGATTCACATCCCCTTTTGACTCTTACCGGAAAAGCTCCCGATGAAATCTTGCAGCCCGAAATCAGAAGCGAAATGCTTACTGAAATGGGTTTTCCTATAGAATATATCTCTTTTGCAGATATACAT
>CAVHYZ010000014.1:0-25685 GCA_963640495.1 Acutalibacteraceae bacterium | reverse complement strand
GCTGTATGCTGTGGAAGTAATTATCATTTTGGAAAAATGGGCAAAGGTAATGCAGAGATTCTTAAAATTTTTTGCGAAAAAAATGAAATTTTATTTCTTGAAAGCCCGGATATTTTTCTTGGAAATGAACTTATCAGCTCGTCCCGAATCCGTCAGGCTATTAAAGATGGCAATATTCCCCTTGCAAATGAAATGCTTGGCTATGAATTCCGTTACAAAAATCTTGTAACTCACGGATATGAGAGAGGGCGAGAATTGGGCTTTCCCACTATCAATCAGTATTTTGATGAAGGTTTCATTATTCCCAAAAAAGGCGTTTATGCCTCTGTTGCCGTTATAAACGGTGGCGAATATCCCGCCGTTACAAATATCGGCCTGCGCCCCTCTTTTGAGGATGAAGATATTAAAAGCGAAACAAATATACATGGGTATAACGGGAATCTTTATAATAAAATTGTAGAAATTCATTTGATTGACTATCTGAGAGAAGAGAAAAAATTTACTTCGCTTGATTCTCTTTCGGCACAAATTAAAGCAGATACCGAAAAATCCCTTGAAATTTTCTCAAAAAGAGGTGTTCACCGTGTATAAAGATTGGGAATCTCTTAAAAAAGACTGTATGACTTGCCAAAAATGCGACCTTGCTAAAACAAGAACAAATTTAGTTTTCGGCATAGGCAGTGAAAATGCTGAAGTCCTTTTTGTTGGTGAAGGCCCCGGAGCCAATGAAGATTTACAGGGTCAGCCTTTCGTAGGCAGAAGCGGACAGTTGCTTGATAAATATCTTAAACACATAGATCTTGACCGTAATAAAAATATTTATATTGCCAATATGGTAAAATGCAGGCCTCCCGAAAACAGAGACCCTTCTGAAAAAGAGCAGGATTGTTGCATTGAGTGGCTTCGCTGTCAAACAAGACTGTTAAAGCCTAAAATTATAGTTTGCGTTGGGCGTATCTCTGCTCAGAGGCTTATTTCAAAAGATTTTCGTGTTACTCAGCAGCATGGGGAATTCATTGAAAAAGGCGGAATTTTATTTATGGGCACTTTCCACCCGGCCGCTCTTTTGAGAAATCCCAATAACAAACCTGCTGCGCTGGAAGATTTTTTGGCACTCAGAGATAAAATAAAAGAAGTTTGTGAGCATACTTATGAAATATAACGGAGAAAATTTTGATATTGCCGTAATCGGTGCAGGCCATGCTGGAATTGAGGCGGGTCTTGCCGCTGCACGCCTTGGGTGTAAAACTGCCGTATTTACCGTAAATCTTGACTGGGTTGGCAATATGCCTTGTAATCCTTCAATCGGCGGCACTTCAAAAGGCCATTTGGTCAGAGAAATTGACGCTTTAGGGGGCGAGATGGGCAAAGCTGCGGATCATAATACCATTCAAAGCCGTATGCTTAATATGGGCAAGGGCCCTGCCGTTCATTCCCTCAGGGCACAAATTGACCGCCGTGCTTATTCAGATTATATGAAAGGCACTCTTGAAAGGCAGAAAAATCTCTTTTTAAGGCAGGCTGAGATCGTAAATCTTGAAAAAGACGGTGCTGAATGGGTTTTAACCACTCGCCTTGAGGCAGTTCACAGGGCGAAAGCTGTAATTCTTGCCACAGGTACATTCCTTGCCGGCAAAGTTTATATAGGCGATGTTTCTTATGAGAGTGGCCCCGATGGAATGTTTCCCGCAACTGATTTAGCCCTTTCCCTTAAAAAATTAGGATTACCTACCCGCAGATTCAAAACAGGCACTCCACCAAGAGTTAACCGCAGGAGCGTAAACACCGCAGAGCTTGAGCCTCAATACGGCGATGATAATATTGTGCGTTTTTCTTTTTCAGAGGGCTGCCATGTTGAAAATAAACAGCCGTGCTATATAGCATACACTTCTCTTGAAACAAAGCAGGTTATTCTTGATAATCTGCATCGCTCCCCTCTTTATTCGGGAAAAATTGATGGTGTCGGCCCAAGATACTGCCCCAGTATAGAGGATAAAATCGTTCGTTTTTCAGAAAAAGACAGGCACCAGATTTTCGTTGAGTCTTGTGGAATGAAAACAGATGAAATGTATTTACAAGGATTATCTTCCTCTTTGCCGGAAGATGTGCAATTAAAAATAGTGCATAGTATCCCCGGCCTTGAGAATGCGGAGTTTTTGAGAACGGCTTATGCAATAGAATATGACTGCGTTGATCCGCTTTCATTAAGACAGACCCTTGAATTTAAAGATTTTGAAGGGCTTTACGGCGCAGGTCAGTTTAACGGCTCCAGCGGATATGAAGAAGCGGCCGCACAAGGTCTTGTGGCAGGTGTGAATGCTGCCCTCAAAATATTAGGGAAAGAACCCATGATTCTTGATAGGACCACATCTTATATAGGCACTCTTGTAGATGACCTTACCACAAAGGGATGCTCTGATCCCTACAGAATGATGACAAGTCGCTCAGAATACAGGCTCATTCTACGCCAGGATAATGCTGACCGCAGGCTTACGGAAATCGGATACAAAGCAGGGCTAATATCCGAAGAAAGATACAGCAAATTCAAAGAAAAGCTCCAAATGATAGAAGCCGAAAGAGAAAGAGTTGCAAATGTATCAATCCGCAAAACACCGGAGATAGATGCAATGCTTGTTTCACGTGAAACAGTCCCCCTTGAAAAAGGCTTAAAAATGGCAGAGCTTTTAAAAAGACCTAAAGTGGATTATGATTGCCTTGCTCCTTTTGACCCTGACAGGCCGGATTATCCGAAGGAGGTTTTTGAACAAGTTGAAATTGATATTAAATATGAAGGATATATAAAAAGACAGCAAGCACAGATTAACGAAATAAAACGCCTTGAGGTCCAAAAAATCCCCGAAGGCATAAATTATAAAGATATAACCGGTTTGCGCCTTGAAGCTGTGGAAAAACTAACTAAAATCAGGCCCGAAACCGTAGGGCAGGCTTCAAGAATCAGCGGCGTATCCCCTGCTGATATTTCAGTGCTTATAATTTACCTTGAAAGGAACAGAGAAAATGACGTTTAATAAAGATTTGTTCCTTGAAAATATGAACTCGCTGCGCATAGAAATATCAAATGATAAAATAGAATTGCTTGATAAATTCGCCGAGAAACTTATTGAAACCAACAAAGTTATGAATTTAACCGCAATTCTTGACGAGGACGGTATTGCAGTTAAACATTTTGCCGACAGTTTAAGTGTGCTGAAAGTAAACATAAAAGAAAATGCAAAAGTGATGGATCTTGGCTGTGGCGCAGGATTTCCCGGCATTCCCCTGCTGATTGCAAGAAATGATATTGATTTAACGTTTGTTGATTCAACGGCAAAAAAGCTTGGATTTGTTAAAGATACAGTTGAATTTTTAAATCTTAATGCCGATGTTGTGCATGCGAGGGCGGAAGAGATAGGGCATAATCCTGAGCACCGGGAAAATTATGATTTAGTTGTATCTCGAGCTGTTGCGGCATTAAATGTGCTGTGTGAATACTGCTTGCCTTTTGTAAAAGTCGGCGGAAAATTTGCGGCAATGAAAGGTTCACTTGCAGATGAAGAAATTAAACAAGCGGGAAACGCTTTAAGAATATTGGGTGGCAAAATAACAGAAAAAATAGATATTGAACTGACAGACGGCAAAAGAAGCATTATTATAATAGAAAAAATTGCAGAAACAAACCAAAAATATCCCAGACCGTTTGCACAAATTGCAAAGAAAAAGTTGTAAAAAGAGGAGCTGTGCTCCTCTTTTTTTGTTTACGGTCGCTAGCCCGGTTAGTGGTTAGTGGTTAGAATAGCAGGAGCTGACAGTGAGGGGTCGCCTCTCTTGTGTAATCGTCTTGCTGAATTTGCAACCGGCAATGAAAATATTGCCGAAAAAGAGTGAAAAAATTTAATTTTACAGAAATATCTGTTTTGTAAAATCGGAGCAAAGCGACCATTTATTTCACAATCCACATTTCACATTTCAAATGACTGTTTCACGTGAAACAAAACAGTTAAGAAAAATCATTGCTAATTAAACAACATAGTGATATAATTACAATTACATTAAAAATAACAATGCGGAGATAGATTATGGCAAAATGTGTTGCAATCGTTAATCAAAAAGGCGGAGTTGGCAAAACAACTACCGCAGTTAATCTTTCGGCCTGTCTGGGCGCAAGGGGATACAAAACTTTGCTTGTAGATGCAGACCCTCAGGGCAATTCAACAAGCGGCCTCGGAATCAACAAAAAAGGTCTTGAAAAGAACTCTTATGAGATAATAATAGGGGAGTGCCCGGCAAAAGAAAGCGTAATTGATACAGAATACGCAAATGTTTCGGTAATTCCTTCGAGTATGGACTTGGCGGGTGCAGAAATAGAGCTTGCAGATATTGAAAAAAGAGAAGGCAGGCTTAAAAACGCCTTGGCGCTTATAAATGAAGAATATGATTTTATTATCATAGATTGCCCGCCCTCACTTGGGTTGCTTACTCTTAACTGCCTTTGTGCATCGGATTCTTTGCTTGTACCCATTCAGTGCGAATTTTATGCTCTTGAGGGCCTTTCGCAGCTTATCGGCACTGTGAGAACGGTTAAAAGATTATATAATCCATACATAGAAATTGAGGGCGTTTTGCTCACTATGTATGATGGCAGGCTTAACTTAACACAACAGGTTGTGGATGAAGTTAAAAAATGCTTCCCCAAAAAAGTATATAAGACATTTATACCCAGAAATGTAAGGCTTTCTGAGGCGCCTTCATTCGGTCAACCGGTTATTTACTATGATAAAAACTCAAAAGGAGCAAAAGCATACGACGATTTCACGGAAGAATTCCTTAAAAATAACGAATTAAAGAAGAAAAAGAGGTAAAATTATGGCAGCTAAAAAAGGCGGACTCGGCAGGGGCCTTGACTCTCTGCTTATGGATAATGCAATGGAGGACGGCGCAGCCTCCTCAGCGGTAAAGTTAAAATTAACCGAAATAGAGCCTAATAAAGAACAGGCAAGAAAACATTTTGATGATGAATCTCTTTCAGAACTTGCGGATTCAATAGCAGAGCATGGCGTGCTTCAGCCTTTGCTTGTAAGGCCTTTAATCGGTGGCGGATACCAGCTTATTGCCGGCGAAAGACGATGGAGAGCCTCAAGAATAGCAGGGCTTACTGAAGTTCCCGTAGTTATAAAAAGCCTTACGGACGAAGAGGCGGCAGTCATTTCTCTTATTGAAAATTTGCAGAGAGAGGACTTAAATCCCGTTGAAGAAGCTTACGGATTTGCAGATTTAATTAAGCAATTCGGTTTAACTCAAGAAGAAGCGGCAAAAAGAGTAGGCAAATCAAGGCCTGCCGTTGCCAACGCATTAAGAATTCTGAAGCTTCCCGAGCCTGTTATTGATATGATTAGGGAAGGCACGCTTTCTGCCGGCCACGCAAAAACTCTTGCCGGCATTGATGATGAAAAAAAGATAATCGCAGCCGCAAAAGAGATAGTTGAAAAAGGTCTTTCCGTAAGAGAAGCAGAAAAACTCGTTAAAAATATCACTGCGGAGAAAAAGCCCGCAAACCCAAAGAATACTAAGCGAAACAGCTATTTTGACGAGGTGGAGCTTTCCATAAATAACACCCTTGGCCGTAAGGCAAAAGTTATAACCAAAGGTAAAAAAGAAAGCGGCACTCTTGAGCTTGCATTCTATGATATCGAAGACCTTAAAAACCTTGTAAAAGCTCTTTCAACACTTGAATAACGGGGCATAAAATTGAAAAAGAAAACAACAATAATAACAATTTTATTATCTCTTGTGGCGGTCACAGTGCTTGCCTTCACAGTGATAAATGCAGCAAAAAACAGAGCAAATACCATTGAAATTCAAACCGGCGCAGAAGAAACTCAAACAGAATCCGAAACAAAATTTGATTACGATAACTTAAGCAAAATATTAACCTCATTCGAAAAAATCGAAATAAGCGCCCAAATGTTAGAAGGTGCAAATCTGAGCGAAGAAAGCCTTAAAACCCTTGAAACAGAAGGGCAGGGTGGCGAAATTACTTCTTCCCGATTTCACGAAATTACCGGCTACACTTTAAATGCGTTTATTGATAAATTCGGCTGTGAAAAAAGCAAAGATATGGGTAATAACGGCAAAGACAGCTTTGTGCTTGCATTTACAGGGGATATAAATTTTGACGAAACTTCCTTTTATGTTATGTGCCATGCCCTTGAAAAACAAAACAAAGTGCTGGATTGCATTGACGAAAATTTCCGGAATGTAATGAAAAGTGCGGATATTATGCTTGTGAATAACGAATTTACCTATTCCGAGCGGGGAACTCCCACCGAGGGTAAAAAATATACATTCAGAGCAAATCCGGAGTATGTGCGTTACCTTACGGATATGGGGGTAGACATTGTTTCACTTGCCAATAATCACACTTTCGATTACGGGTATGACTCTTTCGCAGATACCATTTCAACCCTTGAAAATGCCGGTATTGAATATGTTGGCGCCGGGATGAACAGCGAAGAAGCAAATTCGGTAAAAACTTTTATCATCAACGGCTATAAAGTGGGATATATAGCCTGCAGCGGCGTAGAATACCCCATTCATACACCCGTGGCTACGGAAAATTTCGCCGGAATTATGGGCTCTTACGATAACGGTGAGGCTGTAACAAATGCCATTAAATCAGCAAAAAAAGAGTGCGATTATGTCATAGTTTATCCCCATTGGGGCTATGAAAACACCACTGAATTATCCTCTGCCCAAACCTCAAACGCAAAGCAATGGATCGACGCAGGGGCAGATGCGATTATAGGCAATCATTCTCACTGTCTTCAGGGCATGGATTTCTATAAAGGCAAATTTATTGCCTATTCTTTGGGCAACTTCTGGTTTAACAGCAAAACTTTACCTACGGGGATTTTACAGCTTACCGTAAGCGAAGAGGGGATTGAACCGAGCATTGTGCCGGGAATTCAGGAAAACCGTGAAACAAGAATGTACACAAGCCTTGAAGAGCAAAGAAAGGTATACGATTTAATTGAAAGCTACCCCGCCGAAAACGGAGTAAAAATAGATGACAACGGGAAAATAACAGAGGCAGTCGCTGTGCCGGGTCAGCAATGAAAAGCGGTCAGTGGTTAGTGGTTAGAATAGCAGGAGCTGACAATGAGTAATCGCCTCTCCTGTGTAATCATCTTGCTGACATTCCCCATTACTTGGAGGTATTTATATGAAAGAATTTATGGGAGAAGATTTTCTCCTTGAAAACGATAGCGCAAAAAAGATGTTTGCAGCCGCAAACAAGATGCCCATTTTTGATTGGCATTGTCATCTTTCTCCAAAAGAAATTTACGAAAATAAACAGCCGAAGGATTTGGCAGAGCTTTGGCTTTCCGGTGACCACTATAAATGGCGTGCCATGCGTTCCTGCGGTGTAGAAGAAAAATACATTACAGGCAATGAAACAACGGGCTATGAGAAATTCAAGGCCTTTGCCGCCTGTATGCCTTACCTTATCGGAAACCCGATGTATCATTGGTGCCATCTTGAAATGCGCAGATATTTCGGCATAGAAGATATACTCTCTGAGGATACGGCAGATATTATTTGGGAAAAGGCAGAGAAAGCAATTAAATCCGGTGATTTTTCTCCAAGAAAGCTTATTGAAAAAAGTAATGTTACCTATGTTTGCACCACCGATGACCCGGCGGATTCTTTAGAATATCATCAGCTTCTCGCAAAAGAAAATCTGCCTTTCAAAGTGCTTCCCGCATTCAGGCCGGATAAAGCGTTAAGCATTGATTTACCCTCTTTTATTCCCTGGCTTAATGATATGGAAAAAACAGCGGGTAAAAATATAGACAGTTACAAAACTCTTTGTGCTGTGCTTAAAGAAAGAATCAACTTCTTTGAAACATTAGGATGTAGGGCAAGTGACCATGCATTTGCTTATGTTCCTTATGAAAAGGCAACAGATGAGGAGCTTGAAGAAATTTTCCGAAAAGCAAAAAACGGCAATGAAGTAACCGTTCCCGAGGCAGATAAATATAAAACCGCACTTCTTCGTTTCCTTGCAGCAGAATATGTCGCAAGAGGCTGGGGAATGGAGCTTCACATAGGTCCAATGAGAAACAACAACGCAAAAATGTTTGAAAAAATCGGTGCTGACGCAGGATTTGACTCCCTTGATGATCAGCTTATCGCCCGCAAGCTTTCAAGATTTCTCGATTCCCTTGCGGCAGAAAATAATTTGCCGCGCACCGTTCTCTTTACCCTTAATCCAAAGGATAATTATGTGCTCGGCTCCATGCTCGGCAACTTCCAAACCGAGGAGGCTGAAAGTAAAATTCAATTTGGCTCTGCCTGGTGGTTTAATGATAATATTGACGGCATGCGTGAGCAGATGAAGGCTCTCGGCAATTTGGGAGCGCTTGGCAAATTCATAGGAATGGTAACGGATTCCCGCTCATTCCTGTCTTATCCGAGGCATGAATATTTCCGCAGAATTATGTGCAATTTACTTGGTGAATTTGTGGAAAAAGGGGAGTACCCCAACGATGAAAAGACGCTCTGTAAAATAGCAGAGGATATTTCATATAACAACGCAATAAAATATTTCGGTGTAAAGTGAGGTTAAACTTATGGCAAAGTACATAATGGCATTAGACCAAGGCACCACCAGCTCAAGAGCGATTATCTTTGACAAAGCAGGCAATATTATTTGCAAAGCTCAAAACGAATTTGAGCAAATTTACCCCGAGGCAGGCTGGGTTGAGCATGACCCCTTGTCAATTCTTTACAGCCAATTTCAGGCTGTTTCCCACTGCATTATGACCAGCGGAGTTTCCCCCACGGAAATTGAAGCTATAGGCATTACAAATCAGCGTGAAACCACTATTTTATGGGATAGGCAAACGGGTAAACCCGTTTATAACGCCATCGTTTGGCAGTGCCGCAGGACTGCCGATTATTGCGAACAGCTTAAAGCCGAAGGCCTTGAAGATTATATTAAAGAGCATACGGGGCTTTTGATTGATGCTTATTTCTCCGGCACAAAAATTAAGTGGATTCTCGATAATGTGCCCAGAGCAAGGAAACTTGCAGACCAAGGCAGATTGCTTTTCGGTACCGTTGAAACTTGGCTTATTTGGAACCTTACCGGCGGCAGCGTTCATGTAACGGATTATTCAAACGCGTCAAGAACCATGCTTTTTGATGTGGATAAACTTTGCTGGGATGAATTCCTTTGTGAAAAGCTCGGAGTCCCCATGTCAATTCTTCCGGAGGTTGTGCCTTCAAGTAAAATCTACGGCCGTGTATCAAAGGGAATTTTAGGCCTTGAATCCCTTGAAGGAATCCCCATTGCCGGTGCAATCGGCGACCAGCCGGCAGCCCTTTTCGGTCAGGCTTGCTTTGAAGTGGGTCAGGCTAAAAACACTTACGGCACAGGCTGTTTCCTCCTTATGAATACAGGCACTAAAAGAGTTCATTCATCACATAATTTGCTTACGGGCGTTGCTTGGGGCATCGGTGATGAGGTTGAATATTCAATAGAAGGCTCCGCTTTTAACGCAGGATCGGTTATTAAGTGGCTGCGTGACGAAGTTCATCTTATAGACAGCGCCCACCGCTGTGACGAGCTTGCTCAGAGCGTTCCCGATGCAAACGGCATTTACTTTGTGCCTGCATTTACGGGCCTCGGCGCACCCTATTGGGATATGTACGCAAGGGGCACCATCGTAGGCTTAACAAGAGGAGTAAACAGGGCGCATATTGCAAGAAGTGTGCTTGAAGCTATTTGCTATCAAATGACGGATTTGCTTGAGGCAATGAAAGCTGACGGAGATATTCAGTTTAAGGAGCTTCGTGTTGACGGCGGTGCATCTGTAAGTGATATTATGCTCCAAATTCAAGCGGATATGATTCAGTGCAAAATCAACAGACCTAAAACCGTTGAAACAACCGCTCTCGGCGCAGCATATCTTGCGGGCCTTGCCACAGGATTCTGGGAGAGCAAGGAAGAAATACAGAGAAACCGTCAGATTGATAAAGAATTTACTCCGAAAATCAGCCTTGAAGAAAGAAATAAAATATATGCAGGCTGGTTAAAAGCAGTAGAAAGAGCTAAAGGTTGGGCAGAATAATGGATTATATGAAAGAATCCCTCAGGCTCCATTATGAGTGGAAGGGAAAAATCGGTATAGAAACAAGAACTCACGCAACAAACAGAGAGGAGCTCTCCCTTGCATACACCCCGGGAGTTGCAGCCCCTTGCCTTGAAATTCAAAAGCATCCCGAAAAGAGCTTTGAGCTTACAAATAGGTGGAATACCGTGGCTGTTATCACTAACGGCACAGCAATTTTAGGCCTTGGAGATATAGGCCCCGAGGCAGGTATGCCCGTTATGGAAGGCAAATGCTTGCTCTTTAAGGAATTTGCGGGCATTGATGCCATTCCTCTTTGCGTAAAATCAAAAGATATTGACGAAATAGTTAATACCATCGCTTTGATCTCCGGCTCTTTCGGTGGAATAAATCTTGAGGATATTGCCGCCCCGGATTGCTTTGAAATTGAAAGAAAATTAAAAGAAAGATGCGACATTCCCGTATTTCACGATGACCAGCACGGCACAGCCGTTGTGGTGCTTGCCGCAGTGGTTAATGCCCTTAAATGTGTGGGAAAAAAACTTAAAAATATTACCATTGCTATGAGCGGAGCAGGCTCAGCAGGCAGTGCCATTGCAAAACTTCTGAACGCAAGCGGCGCAGGAAATATTATTATGTGCGATAAAAAAGGTATTATTTGCGAGGGAGATGATCTTTCTCCTGCCTTTGCCGAGCTTGCCGGGTTCACAAATAAAAATCACATTCACGGCAGCCTTGCCGATGCAATGAAAGGTGCGGATATTTTTATCGGTGTTTCCGCTCCGGGCCTTGTTACAAAAGAGATGGTAGCCTCTATGGCAGAGAAATCAATCGTTATGGCAATGGCAAACCCAACCCCCGAAATTATGCCCGAAGAGGCCAAAGCAGCAGGGGCAACGGTAGTTTGTTCCGGCAGAAGTGACTACCCGAATCAGGTTAATAATGTGCTTGCATTCCCCGGAATTTTCCGTGGCGCCTTGGATGTGAGAGCTAAAAGCATAACGGAAGAAATGAAACTTGCCGCTGCTTATGCAATCGCAGGCCTTATTTCCGATGAAGAATTAAATGAAGAATACATTTTGCCCGAAGCCTTTGACAGCAGAGTAGGTAAGGCAGTTGCAAAAGCCGTAGGCGAAGCGGCAGTCGCTACGCAGGGGTAACAATCAGCAATAAATAGTGGTTAGTGGTTAGTGGTTAGTGGTTAGTGGTTAGAATAGCAGAAATTGACCGTTGGCAAAGCAAACAAAATTTGAAATGAAAAAAATTTTGCAAAGATAAATCAAAAAATGAAAAAGTTATTCACTATTTTACAAGTAAAAGCGAACAAATCAAAATCTTAAAATTTGTGCAAGGTTACTAAACTTTGCACTTTTTTCTTTGCTGATAATAAAAAGAGTTGAATTAAAAAGCACTTTATTGTATAATGCAGAGGTAAAAATGTCTGAATTTCGGTGGCTCTGAATTCAGGCTCAAAAATGCAATTCTCTTTTAAGGAGGAGACAAGATGAAAGTTTCTAAAAAACTGCTTAGCTTAGTTCTTTGCCTTGTAATGCTTATCAGCACTATGGCAGTGGGCCTTGGCTTAAGCGCAAGTGCAGACAACTCTCTTAAATTTGGCGAAGAGTCAGTGGCTCTCACGTCGGGAGTTAATGATTTATCTCACTCAAGTAATGCCGGGTATGACAACTCTATCCCAAGCTATAATGACCTTTGTACAGCTACCGGCAGCACCAAAGACTCCTTTGTTTATTATGGTGCAAAGTACTACACCCTTGATGACTCCGCAAATAAAGTATACCTCGACAAGAGCAAAGCAAACACTCTTAATAAAGGTGATGAGCTTTATATCGAAGTTTACTACATGACCAACTATAAAAACTATAAGACGGCCAATGTTGCTTTTGCTTTTGATGGCAGGTTCTTTGATTTTGAGAACATGGTCGGTCAAGCTGAGGCCAGCACTTCAAAGGTACAAAGCTTTTTTAGTAAAAACTTCTCTCAACGCACGACAAACCCGCCTGTAAATACTAATGCCGCTTCCCGATCTTATGAAACTAGATATTCAGAAACTGATACTTCTGTACCGTACATTGCTTATGTCGGTTCAAAGTACAATTATTTTCACTTGACCGATGCACCGACGGGCGCCGACTGTCCCGACAACGGCACCGGACTTCCCGTCTACATTGGAAGTAAATACAACTATGAAGACGTTAAAAATTGGCGTGTTGTATGTTTTCCGTTAAAGACGACAAAAGCCAATACCTTTACACTTAACTGGCAAGGAAACACTTCCGAAGTTCTCACTACATTCAAAGTAACTGTTAAAGAAGATAATGCCGGCTCAGGCTCTGTTATCTTACCCTCATATTATTTCAACATTGCCAATGAAGCCGTAAGCGGTGCTTACAGCAACGGTGTTTTCCTGAACTGTCTCAGAAAACAATCTTCTACCACAAAAACCGCAATTACATCAGCAAAAAATGCAAAGACATCAGCTCAGGAGAAACCAACATATTTCATTAATGACTGTAACTGCAATTTTTCACTTCCCGGCACAATCGTAAAATTCGTTGACGGTGAAAAAACTTACGAAGTAAGCTTTGCCAGCGGTGCTGCACTCACACAGGAAAATGCCGCAAGCGGAACGATTCCCACAGAAAAAGAAATAACCGACCTTTACGGCTGGGAAGACGAAAACCACAACATTGTAGATCTTGCCAAAACAACCGTAACGGAAGAAAAGACTTTTTATGCAGTTAAGAAGTCTCAGAAAGTGAATGTTACTCTTTCACTGAAAAATTCCGAGGGCGGTATTTATAAATGCGATAATCTTCCCGATAATTTAAAAACAAAATACAATGCGGTTTATTCAGCTGATAATAATACAATTACCATGCAGGTGCCCATAACGGGCCTCACAAGTGAAGAGCTTAAATCCATCACTGTCAGCGGCGGAAGCTTCTATGGCTGGGTCAGCTCTGCACGTGAAGATTTTAACGGCTCATTCAAATCAGCGGCAAGCAACCAGACTTTCTCGGTAAAAGCCGGTATTCCCGTTAAGTATTTACCCATTGACGGCACCGAAGAATTTGTTGATGAGAGTATTGGTGGTACTTACCCGGAGCAGGAATGGTCTACCTTATTCTATTATGACGCCAGCTACGGCAGCAAACTTACATCTGCTGACCTTGTAGAAATTCAAAAAGAAATCAATAAAAACTATAATGTTATCAATGAAGGAACAGGAGCTGCAGCTTACGGCACCGACATTCAATTTTGTATCAAGAATGAAGGAAGCGATAAAGAAAGAGCCCAAGACAGCAGCAAGATTGAAGTAAGCAAAACGCTCAGCGAAACAGAGGCACAGTATGCAGCTTTCAGTATAGGTACTACATATAATGATACGGTAACCAAAGATACAATCGGTAATTATGTGATCGGCCAAACTGCAGATGCAATTTACATTAACACAGCCGTAGAATATAAATATGAAATAAAAATTCCTTCAATTGACGGCGATGGCAATGTAGAATATAAAGATGAAAACAGCAAAGTAAATACCGTATATTATTTGGCAATAGGCCAGAAAAGTAAGCAGTATAATAAAGCTTCACAGTACACAGCATTTATATGGAATGAGTCATTAGTTAAGGCTGAAGTTACCTCCATTAACAATGTGTCTAAGGCTGTTGCAAAATTCAATAAACCGTCATTTGAATATGACGCAAACACATATTATCTTACATATACAGATAAAAACGGCAAAACGCTTTCAAATTTAACCACGAATGATAAAACCATAAGCTTCAGCAGAGTTAAAGATGAAAACGGAAATGCAATAAAGAATTGCGCATACTACGTTTGCTACATTACACCTCAAAAGATGATTTATCACATAGGCATTAAAGTCGGTGATAACATTTATTCAACAGGCAAGCCTTATTACTATGGCGACACCATTAAATTAGATGCGTTTTCAGAGCTTGCAAGACAAAGCGTCGTTTACCAAAAATATGCTCAAGGTAAAGACGAACTGTATGAAAATAATAAGACGGCTATTTCCGATCTTTATTATGACGGCACAGCCGTAGGCAAGGCAGGCTACAGCCTTAGCTCTATTACCTATGATACAGGTAACGGCACAATTGACTTTATGAATGAGGATAATGCACAGCTTGTAATTAACGAAGAGCTTGTAAAAAAAGGAACAAAATATAATTACGACTCCACTTATCCCAACACTTTCATCACATTCAACGCTTCTTGGATCGGCTCGGACTATACATTTAATGTATATTATCAAAATGCCGAAAGCGAATGGGTTCATGCAATTACAAAGGTATATTCCACAGGCGATTCCGTCAGCTATGAAAGCCTTATAGGTAAAGGCTCTACCCTTGATCAGGAAATTAAAGCTGACCATCCTTATGGTTATGTGCCCGGAAACGCCCTCTCAAAGGAGCAAGGCGGAGAATCTTGGGACAATATAAAAGCCGAGTATGCGGCAAACGAAAATAACAGCATTGATCTTTATGTTACATATTCTGTTGACCAGCGTTATTTATTGGTTGATTATAACAATGCTTATGATGAAAACGGTCAACGCAACGAAAACGAAGAAGCATATACATATGACAAAAAAGGATTTAATTACGGCGCTGTAATTTATGATCCGTCATACACAGCAGATTCCGGCACAGAAAGACCGTATGCAAATAAATATCTTGTTGACCCTGAAATTAATATAAAAAAGCCATACGATAACTGCCAGTTTAACGGCTTTAAGGTTTACTATGTTGACGGTGTATATTCATCCGTTGCAGACCTTCCCGACAAGTCCGAGTGGAAAGAAGGCTTCAACGATAAGAACGAAACCGGTGTTCAGCACATTTACACCACCACAATTATTCAGGCTCAGTGGATTGCAGATTCCAATTTCTTATTCAAAGTTTATGACGATCAGGGTAAAATTTCCTTTGCTATGGGTAAAGGATTCACCCGCTATTATTGGAATGTAAAAGGCTGCCCCTGCAATAAGGGCGAAAATGTACTTGTAGAAGACCCTGACACTTATTACTGTGTTCTTTTCAAAATTGTAAAAGAGGATACCGGATATTCTCTTAAGGCAAAGACTATTGATAGAGCAAGATTAAATATGATTCAGCCCACAACCTTCCTCTTCGGTACACTTTGGCCACTCATTACTAAGCTCATCTTAGGCTAAGCTTAATGCCCGAATACATCATTTTATGATGCAAATATATAGGAGGAAATAATTATGGCATACAAAATCAGTGATGATTGCATTTCCTGCGGCGCATGCGCAGCAGAGTGCCCTGTTGAAGCTATTTCAGAGGGTGACGGCAAATATGTTATTGATGCGGACACTTGCATTGAATGCGGTGCTTGTGCAGATAACTGCCCTGTAGGTGCTCCCGCAGCTGAATAATATCAGCTTAAAAGTGCAGCCGTTCGGGCGAAAGAACGGCTGCATGGGGAACTCCTCCCACCAATCAAAAAATAAAAACATATATGTGCATAAAACATATTCATATATCAGTAGGATTAAAAAGTATTAAGCGAAAGAGGTCTTTATTATGATGAAAAAGATTACAGCCGTCATAATGGCTCTTCTTCTTGCCATGTCTTTTGCAAGCGTAGCGTTTGCAGATGAAGCAAGCAGCGAAGCAGATTATGTTTATACCAAGGACGCTTCTCTTTTAGCAACCGTAACCGATTATGCTAACGGTAATATTGTTAATAAAGCAATAACTATAAACAATGAAGACGGTACAACTACTACCGAAATTGAAAAAGATGAAGACGGAAATCCCAAAATTTATCTCGGCCAGGAAGCAACGGCAATATTTCAGATAGTTACCAAAAAAGTGTATGCTCTTAATAAAGTGCCTACCACGGTAATTGAAACACCGCAGGTAAACGAGGACGGCACACCCGTTATTGATGAAATTACAGGCGAGCAAAAAATAAGCAAAACCACATACTCGGTTAAAGAGGGCGGCGAAAGTGGCCAGTCCGCAATTTATAAAGGTATTATCATCAGCGTTTACTATGCTGTAAAATGCCCCAAGTGCCACGGCGCAACAGGCGGCAAAACCTTCTATGAAATTTACGGTGCAAATGGAGGCTACTGCGCTCATTGCGGTTATAAATTCCCCGCACCTACAGATGAGTCCATGAAGTTTTACAGATTTATCGGCATAGATGAAAACAGCAGTTATTACAAAGTTTTCAAAGATTATGATTTCACCGAATATGCAAAAGATGTTTTCGGTGACACGGCAAAGTATTACGGTGACGGCGTAGACCTTCCTATGCAGTATCTCGTATATACCGATGTTTATGATGATACAATCTCAGGCGATGATAAATACGTAAACACTCTTACAGATTTTAACACAAGCGGCGAAACATCAAACGGCACAAAAGCAAAGCTCTATGTATTCCTTATTGACCTTGAATATTGGACTGAACCTATAAGAGAATTCCTTCCCAATTCAAAGTTTATTCAGTTCAGAGCAAATGTTAAAAATGTTTGGTATTCTTTCGTAGATACCATTCTTACAGCACCTTTCACTAAGTGGTTATAATAAACAGCAGTAACTTTGCAGATTATATAGGAGATAGAACTATGAAAAAATCAATTAAAAAAGTGATTCCGCTGTTAATAGCCATAGCTCTTGTTTTCAGTATGTTGGCTCTTTCAATGGGAGCTTTTGCTGCTGATGACAATTCAGGCTCATGCGGTGCTAATGCACAGTGGGCATACAACAGCGACACAAAAACTCTTACTATAAGCGGAACCGGAGCAATCAGAAGCTACGGTAATGCAACAGCTACCCCTTGGGCTGATTACAACAAAGAAATTAAAACTCTTAAGATCGGCGAAGGAATTACGGTAATTTCAAAAGCTGCTTTCCAAAATTTTGCAGTGGTTACTTCCGTTTCTCTTCCTTCAACTCTTGAAACTATCGAATATCAGGCATTCAGAAACTGTGCAATCCTTGAGGAAATAGCTATTCCCGATTCCGTAACTAAACTCGGGCAAAATGTTTTCTATGATTGCGCTGCCCTTAAGAGCGTAAAGCTCGGTAGCGGTATAGGCAATATTCCCGTTGGCACTTTCAAAAATTGCACAAGCATTGCAACAATAGCTTTAACTGATAAAATTACAAGCATCGGTCAAGAAGCTTTCAAAGGCTGCACCGCCCTTGAAAAAATAGACCTCTCTAATGTTAATACAATTTCAGGAAATGCATTTGAAGGCTGCACAAAGCTTGCAAACGTTACCTTCGGTGAAGACCTTCAGACAATAAGCAAAGAATCATTCAAAAATTGTGCAGGCCTTGAAAATATTGTTATTTCCGCAAACGTTACCACAATAGGAGCAAATGCTTTCACAGGCTGCTCGGCTCTTAAAGCTCTTACTATTCCCCAGTCAATTGTAACCATCAGTGACAGTGCATTTACAGATGTTACTATTGAAACTCTTACAATTTCAAAGGGAACCGGAAGCATGAGCGCAGAGATGCCTTGGGCTAAATTCAGCTCTTCCGTTAAAACTCTTACTCTCGGTGACGGTGTAGCAGATATAAATGCATCTGCTTTTAAAGGCTTTGCCTCTGTTACCTCCCTTTCATTACCTACAAGCATTAAAACAATCGGTAATGAAGCATTTAACGGTTGCTCCGCTCTTGCCGAAATCACCTTACCCGAAAATATTACAAAAATAGGTAAAGATTCTATTACCGGCACCGCTTTTTATAATGACTCAAGTAAGTGGTCTGACGGTATCCTTTACATAGGCAAGTATCTTATTGCCGTTAAGTCAAGCGCTTCAGCTGACATTACAGTAGATTCAAAAGTTGTTGCAGATTATGCAGCAAACGGCAATACAACATTAGCTTCACTTAAAGTTACAGATGCAGATTACATTGGCGAATATGCTTTTGCAAATTGCACTTCTCTCGCTACAGCAGATGTTAAGAGTGCTGAAATCGGTGCAAATGCTTTCTCGGGCTGCACCTCTCTTAAAACTCTTACCATTAAATCCGGAGTTAAAGCAATAGATGCCGAAGCTTTCAAAGGCTGCTCTGCAATTGAGAGCATTAAGATCCCCGATTCCGTAACAAGTATCGGTGCAAATGCATTCTCAGGCTGTAATGCTTCTGATATTTCTATCGGGGCAGGGGTTACCGCAATTCCCGCATCTATGTTCGAGGGAAATACTTCTCTTCAAAAAATCACAATTCCTTCAACCGTTAAGTCCATCGGAGCAAATGCTTTTAAGGGCTGTACTGCTCTCACAGAAGTATCCGTACCGGATTCCGTTACAGCTATCGGTGACAGTGCGTTTGCAGGATGTGCAGCTCTCGAAAAGGCAACAGGTTTCGGCTCAATTACTGTAATTCCCGCATCACTTTTTGAGGGAGATGCTCTTTTAAAATCCTTTGCAATCAACAACAATGTTACCTCAATCGGTGCAAGCGCATTTAAAGGCTGCAGCCTTCAAAATGTTGTAATCGGCGATGCAGTTACCGCTATGGGCGCATCTGCTTATGAGAACAATGCCACACTTGAGAGCGTAACAATCGGCGAAGGCATTACAGCTATCCCCGCTTCTGCTTTTGCAGGCTGCGCAAATCTTAAGAATGTTAAGTTAAATAAAACATTAGTTTCCGTAGGCGAAAAAGCTTTCTCAAATTGCTCATCTCTTGAGTCCATCGTGTTCCCCGAAACTATAGAAAGTGCAGGCGCAAATGCTTTTTCAGGCTGCACTGCTCTTAAAGAGGTTACAATCCCCGTAACATTTACCGAAATGGATGCTACTGCTTTTAATTCAGGCAATTTGCTTACTTTCATCTTTACAGGTAAAGGCGAAACAGCTGCTACCAAGGGTGACGATAATAACTATTTAGCATCTTACCAAAACATTGCAAATTATGCAGAAAACATAATTATCAGTGAGGGTATTGAAATCATTACCAATTTTGCGTTTTATAAGCTTGAAAAACTTAAAACCGTTAAATTACCAAGCACATTGACCACTATTATGGTCGCAGCATTTTATAATTGCTCAGGCCTTGAAGAAATTACTATTCCGGATTCAGTTACAGTTGTTGGCGAATCTGCTTTCCGTGGTTGTAAATCATTGAAGAGTGCTTATATCGGTAAGGGCGTAGAGGAAGTCAGCAAAGAAGCTTTCTATGAGGACTCTGCCCTTGAAAAGGTAACAATTGCAGATGGTGTTAAGACAATAGGTCATACTTGTTTTTATAATTGCTCAAGCCTTGCAGAGGTTAGCATTCCTAACTCAGTTACCAAAATAGAACAGCAGGCATTTGAAGGCACAGCTATTACAGCTATTGTGGTTCCGGATTCCGTTACTACTCTCGGAGAAAAAACATTCGCTAATATGACCAAACTTGAGAGTGCAAAAATCGGCAACGGTGTTACAGAGATTCCGGCTTCACTTTTCGAAAACGACACCGCACTTAATGATATAACTCTCGGTAACGGAATTGTAGAAATTAAGTCAACAGCATTTAACGGCACAGGTTACAGAACAAATCCCGATAACATGAAGGACGGCCTCCTTTACATCGGTGATTGCCTCATTGCAGCAGACGGCAACAAGATGAATGCCGACCTTAAATTCGGTGAGGAAACAAAGGTTATCGGTGATGAAGTTTTTGCAAACAATACCACAATCACAAGCTTTACTATAACCAATGCAAGAGCAATAGGTGAAAAGGCATTCTATAATTGCACATCTCTTAAAACAGCTGATGTAACAGCTGAAACAATCGTTACAAGTGCATTTGAAGGCTGTACTGCTCTTGAGAGCGTTAAGCTTGCCGGCACAGAAAAGATTGAAAGCGGAGTTTTCCGCAACTGTTCAAATCTTAAAGAAGTCAGTCTTCCCGCATCGGTAACACTTATCGGTAATCAGGCATTCTATGGCTGCAGCTCTGTTGAAAAAGTTACTTATGAAGGCACAACCTCCGGTAAGGATGCTATTCTTATCAGTAATGGTAACGGAATTATTAAAGCTGCCGATTGGGATTGCCAAGGCGGAGATGATTCCGAAGATGAAGGCAACTTCTTCACAAGACTTATTGCAGCAATTAAAGGATTCTTTGAAAAAATTCTTACAGCTGTTAAATCACTCTTCAGCAAATAAATCAATCAAAAGCTCCCTTCGGGGAGCTTTTTTCATTGGGCTTCAGCCCTTCATTCCACATTGTCCCTACGGTACACTCATTGCTCATTGCTAATTGAAATATCCTCCTCTTGACAAATGCAAAATAAAGTAGTAAAACATTTATGTGAACACGTTCATATAAAACAAATGTAATTTTATGAAAGGTGGAAAATTATTGCCCAAAATCATAGAAAATGTTAAAGAGCAGCTTTTGGAAGAGGTCAGAAAAGAGATTGAATCCGTAGGCTATGCCGGCACAACCATAAGATCCGTGGCAAAGGGCTGCGGCGTGGGCGTGGGTACGGTTTACAATTATTTCAAATCCAAAGAAATGTTAATAGCCTCGGTTGTGGCAGAAGACTGGCATTTATGCCTCAATGATTTTAAGTCATCGCCCCCGAAAGCACCTAAAGATACATTAAAAAATTTATATGATATGCTTATTGCTTTTTCCTCAGAGCATAAAAATATTTTCAGGGACCCTCAGGCGGTTAAAAAATTTTTTTCCGAATTTCTTGAGAACCATGAGATTTTGAGAAATCAAATTGCAGAGCTGATTCTTCCTCTGTGCATAAAGAACGAAAATCCCGAATTCTTATCAAAATTCATCGGTGAATCACTTCTCACATGGTCTATGGCAAGGGTGCCTTTTGAGGATTATTACAGTGTGATAAAAAAATTGATATAAGGAGATCCTAATCATGAGCAGCTTTGAAAATTTACGAATTGTAGACAACTTCTACCAAACCTCCCTCTTTTTCCCAATGCCTACGGTGATTATCAGCACATTGTGCGAGGATGGTTCCACTAACCTTGGCCCATATTCCCTTGTGCAGCCTTACTACATTGCCGGAAAAGACTATTACGCAATGCTTTTGTGCTGCCGCAACTCATCAAACACCGCACAGAACATTTTGCGTAACGGAAAATGCACCTTGAATTTTATTGATGACAATCCTAAGACCTTCAAAGAGGCTGTTAAGCTTTCATGGCCCGGTGATAAGCCTTCTGATAAAATGCCCAAGTGCAATTTCAAGCTTGAAAAGGGAATTATTGAAGAAGAAACCGGTGAAAAAAGACCTTTAGTGCTTAAAGACGCAATTGAAGCAATTGAATGCACTTGGGTTCGTGAGCTTGACGGCGCAGATAAAGACGCAGCAGGTGAGCTTAACGGCTATGAGCCCCCCTATCACGGTTTTAACGGTATCACCAGCAAATTCGGCGCACACTTCATTCTTCGTGTTGATAAGATTCTTATGAAGAAAAAATACAGCGATGCAATTATCAACGGCGTGAGAGCAAAGGATTTCCCGCCACTTCCCGTAGATTATGGTTACCGTGATTCAAAGAACTTCTGGTTCCACAGAAAAACTAAGATGAGAGCAGAGCTTCTTCAGGTTCGCAAGGCTACTCTTGAATCCGTAAGATATGCCGCAGACCGTGCAGATGATAAAGTTAAATTCACAGACGATGCTCTTGAAACCATTCTCGGCGTTCCCCGTGTATTCCTTTCAACCGTGCTTAAAGGCTGTGTAGCTTGGGCAAAAGAAAACAACGTGGAGCTTATAACCGCAGAGCACATGAAGATTATTAATGATAAACGTTCAAAAGAGAAAAATAAAAAATAAGGAGAAATAAAAATGAAAGTTGTACTTGCAGGTGCATTCGGTAATTTAGGTGCCGAAATTTTAAAAGCTCTTTGCAGCAAAGATTATGAAGTAGTTGCCGCAGACCTTAAAGAGGGCAATATTGAGGGCACAAAAGGTAAATACACCTTTAAGTCCATTGATGCTACAAACCCCGAAACTCTTAAAGGCCTTTGCGACGGCGCAGAGGTTGTTATCACCACAATGGGCCTTACAGGCGCATCAACAAAATTCACCTCTTATGATATTGACTACAAGGGCAATATGAATCTTTATGAAGAGGCAAAGAAAGCGGGAGTTAAAAAGTTCAATTATATTTCCGTTATTTCCTGCGATGAGAAGGGTGCAGAGGAAGTGCCCATGCTTCATGCAAAATATATGGTAGAAGAAGAAATCAAAAAGCAGCCCATGGATTATGTAATCTATCGCCCCACAGGATATTTTTATGACATTGCAAAGGTATTTAAGCCCTATGTTGAGAAGGGTGAAATGCAGCTCCTTAAAGGCTATGGCAATGTTAAAGCGAATGTAGTTGATTGCCCTGATTTTGCCACATTCATCGTTGACCACATGAACGATACCAATGCCGTTTACAATGTTGGCGGTAAAGAGACTTATTCTTATGAAGAAATGGCAAAAATGTGCTTTGATGCCGCAAATAAGCCTCTTAAAATCAAGTGGGCACCTATTTGGCTTTTCGGCGTGCTTGCAAATCTGCCTAAGATTAAAAAAGCAGGCAAGCATGATATAATTCTCTTCTCAAAATGGACTTTAAGCCATGACCTTGTCGGTGACACCGAAACAGGTGACGCAAGCTTTGCAGCTTACATTAAAGAGTATTTCGGAAAGGGGAATAAATAATATGCCCTGGAGTTTATTGGGAATTTTACTTATCGTTTGCGCCGTTATGTGCGCAGTGGGATTTTATAAGTTCGTTTACTTCCTTTCCATTGGCTACGGCTTTGCAATTGCCGGCGGCGGAATTGCTGTTTTCGTAATGTATTTTGTTGAGAAGTCCGAAGCACCTCTTTTTGTGATACTTCTTCAGACTATTCTTTTTATTGCTTACGGAGCCAGACTTTCCGGATTCCTCCTTGCAAGAGAATTTAAAAACGCATCATTCCGTAAAACCGAAGTTGCAAAAAGCACCCTTGCAAAAAATGACGAAAAGAAAATGCCCGTATTTGTGCTTATTACAATTTGGGTATTCGTTTCAATTCTCTATACCGCACAGGTCAGCCCCATGCTTTTCAGAGTTGTAAATAATTCTGCGGATTACACCCTGCCCATTATCGGTATGGTTATTTCCGTTTTGGGAATTATACTTGAATCCGCCGCAGATGCTCAAAAATCAGCTCAAAAGAAAGCTCGCCCGGACACGGTTGCCACTAAGGGCCTTTACAAAATCGTTCGCTGCCCTAACTATCTCGGTGAAATTACTTTCTGGATCGGCGTGTTTGTAAGCGGAATTTCAACCTATTCATCAGTAGGTCAGTGGATTACCGCAATTGTTGCGCTTATTTGCATTATCTTTATTATGTTTAACGGTGCTCAGCGCCTTGAAAAGCGTCAAATGGCGCGCTACGGCAATAATAAAGAATATAACGATTACGCAAATAAAACTCCGATTATTATTCCCTTACTTCCTATTTATCATTTAAATAAAAAGAATTGAGGAAAACAAAATGAAAGATTTTTCCGTTCCGATGGCACTTGTGGATTACATTCCCGTAATTCTTTTTGCTGCTGCGGCAGTTATACTTATTCGTGATATGTACAACAAAATGAGCAAAGGGGCTTTTGCCCTCTTTGCTGCAGGCACAATTGATGTTATTTGCGCAGGTGCTCTTAAAGCAACCTATAAACTTCTTTATGCTATGAGCGTTTGCGATTTTGAAAGCCTGAGCGATGTATTTTTCCCCATGCAGTCTTTGGGATTTTTACTTGCGGGCCTCGGAGTTCTTGCTATGGTTTGCCATAAGCAAACAAAAAATGCCGCTATGGCTGTGGCTGCTCCTCCGTTTTTCAGTGGCACATTCGTGTTTGTAGGCTGTATGGTTACAGGGCTTGCCTTAATGGATGTGGGCCTTTGCATCATGGCTAAAAAAATCAAAAAGCCGGCTGTTATAATTCTCTTTGTTCTCTCTTTTGTCTGCTCTCTCGGAATGGGTTATCTTTCATCAAAAGATTTTACCGAGGCAGCAATGAACTGGGTAGCTCAGGGCGTAAACATTGTAGGCCAGGGAACACTTCTTATAGGTGCGCTCATCCTTCATAAAAACGGATTTGCATCTCTTCGCTTACACGTTGGTGAAGAAGCATGAAAGAATTACTTGATTTAATAAATGCTAAATATCCCCTTGAAAAGAAAGAGGCGGGGGAATTTGCAAAAATGAAAGTTTCCGGAATGAACTTTAATATTTCCGCTTATAGTGCAAAGGGCCTCGGCAATGTTTCCGTTATGGAAGCAAGTATGCCTATGGGAATTATGAAAATGTATACTCTCATTATTACTCCCATAGAGAAGGATATGCCTCTTTATTCTTATGACAGAATTTTAGCAATGGGGAATGACACCTTTTTTGTGGAGCTTTATGACACAATTGTCGGCTCCTTTGATGCATCACCTCTTGAAGAAATCAAAAAGAAATACGCCCATATTCCCGATCATGACCCCGGCACTCATTGGTATGACGGCATGAGGCTCCCCGAAAGCATTTTCAAAAAAACAAAAAAATGCCCGGAGCTTAATACCACTGCGGTTGACTATTTGAAAACTTATCTTGATATAGATGCAAAAAGCACCTCCGATATAGAGGCAAAGTGCAGAAAGACAGAAAATTATGTTTCCGGCCTTATCAAAAACGGCGGGCCCTCTACCGATGTATTCAAGAAAAAATACGGTGCCGAAAAAACTGCCGAACTTTTTGAAAAAGTTTTATTTGCAACAAAATAATCAGGGAGCAATGCCACGGTCTAATAAGGCAGTATTTTAGGAATTATGGTGTAATCCCGATGTGGGGTTACACCTTTTTCCATATTTAAGCGGATTTATCCGCTTTTTTGTTTTAATCTTTCCATTGTTTCTAAAAGTTGCTGCTCGGTTGGAACATCAAATAAACCTACAGCCGTAAAGTAAATATCCACTTTGACATGCCCACGAGAATGCTTTTTCTCGTTGTTGTGTATTAAGCAGCGTTTCCGAATCTATAACTTGTAATTTTTCCATGTTATATTTCTCCTTTGATTTTTATTAAAATTTCAGCCGTTCTTCCGTGTGTCCGTTAATTCCTGTCCGCATTCCGCCGACGTATTCGCTCGCATAAAGGTCTTGGCGTAGTATCTCCACTCGGTAACGGGTATTCAGTTTTCAAGGTTCGGGTGAAGAAGTCTCTCATCAACCCCTTCACTTGCTTTGAATTAGCTTTGCGATTTGAACACCATTTTGAGAAAAACATTTTTTCCTTGTAAAAGAAAAAGTGCCAAAAAGCCTTGTAATTACTGAACTTTTCGACACATAAATTTTTTGAAATATTTTCTGTTTCTATTGATTTTCTATTGAATTTCCACATAATCGCAGAATAAGTCAACTTCTGATATGACCTTTTAATGTGTAAAAAAAGAAGTGCCGCAAATTGCGGTGCGGCACTCATAATAACTGACATTGAATTTCAAGCT
>CAVHYZ010000013.1:0-32867 GCA_963640495.1 Acutalibacteraceae bacterium | reverse complement strand
CCGACGGCCTGCTCATTACGAATGAGCTGCTCTACCAACTGAGCCATATCAGCAAAAATAAAAAGAGAAGATTGCATAGCAAATCTAAGCGGTATTATACTTCATTAATGAACATTTTTCAAGTGTTTTTATAATTTTCACGTCTCGCTGTTACAATTCATTAACAATAACTTTACAATTTATCCCCTTGTTTTTATAAATTTATACTTGATTTGCGACAAAAAAATCTGTATTCTATATATTAGCAATAAGATTTTATGAGGGAGATTTGTCTTATGAAGATAAAAAGTATTATTGCAATTACACTCGTATTTGCTGTATTATTCAGCCTTTGTGCTTGCAGAAAGCTCGATAACAGTGTAGATGTAGACAGCGGAAACGCAACTTATACAGACTCAAACAGCTTGGCAGAGGCATCAGATGATGTTTCTACCACTCTTTCCGAAGAAATGCAGGAATTTGTTAATTCCATTACCGATCCGGCTAAAGAGGATGAATATTTTGAAAAGAACGATGCTGTTCTCGGCATAGCCGATGAAGCTATTAACACAAATGATATGACCGAGGTTACTGTTAAGACAGACAGCGATGGCAACCCCGTTCACGGTGATCAAAAAACATTCTTCAGTAAACTTGCCGATTCAGAACAGTACACAATAAAAATGACCCTCAAGTCAATTTCAAATGACGGAGAGTCTACCACAGTTAATATTACAATGATGAAGAACGGCAGCGACGCCTATATTGAAACCAAACTTCCCGTAAGCAACGGCAGTGCTCTTCCGATGACCATTTTGTTAAAAGACAAAAAGTGCACTATCTATATGACCAGCCTTAAGGCCTATATGGAAGTGCCTCAGGACACTTACAGCTCCATTGTTGATGAGATGGAACTTGCAACAAGCCAAGAATCCACCGCAACTTATGTTGAAAGTGGTGAGGTTAATGTTAACGGCACTATATATGACGTTGACGTGTATGAAGATGATGGCTCCACAATTAAGTACTACTATCTTAACGATGAAATTAAGCGTGTTGAAGCAATTGACAGCGATGGAAATGTTTCTATTATAGAATACACTCAAATCACAATGACTGCAGATACTTCAAAGTTCACTGCTCCAACAGGTTACCTTAATATGACAAATATTATGAACTCAGATGCTGTGTCATCACTTTTCTAATATGAATAAATCAGTATTTATCACAGGCGCTTCCGGTGGCATCGGGAGCGCTGTTGCAATAAGACTTGCCGAAGATGGTTTTGATGTGGCGGCAGCCTATAATTCAGACAAGCAAGGAGCCGAAAAGCTAAAAGCTCACATTGAAAACCTTGGTAAAAAATGTCAAATATATCAGCTTGATGTTTCAGATTCCCAAGAGGTAAACAGAGTAATTGAAGAAGCAACAAAAGAATTCGGAGACTTCTTCGCTCTCGTAAACTGTGCCGGAATTGCTCTTCAAAAGCTTTTTAACCGCACCACAGATGAGGATTTTGAAAAACTTTGCTCTATTAATTTTAAGGGCGTATTTAATACTTGCCGGGCCTGTGTTCCCACTATGTTAAAGCACCATAAAGGCAAAATAATCAACATTTCTTCCATGTGGGGCACCTTCGGGGCATCCTGTGAAGTTGTTTACTCTGCAACAAAAGCAGCTGTCATCGGCCTTACAAAAGCTCTTGGCAGAGAGCTTGCACCAAGCAACATTCAAGTAAATTGCATAGCTCCGGGAGCTATAAGCACAAAGATGAATGACATTCTCACAGAGGAAGAAAAAGAGGATTTTGCAAAAGAAATTCCAATGGAAAGATTCGGCTTGCCGGAGGAAATTGCCGGGGTTGTTTCTTTTCTTGCAAGCGATGATTCATCTTACACCACCTCTCAGGTTATCACTGTAGACGGTGGGCTGACATAAAACTGAAACGGTCACTCAAATGAGTGACCGTTTTTCAATTAGTTATTAACCCAGCGAAGCAACTTCTCCTTCTCTCTTTTCAAGATTTTCTTTTGACACCTCAGCAATGTCAAATATCTTTTGAAGATTTGCGTAGTTTTCGCTTTGCCTTATAAGCTTAACGGCGTCAAGATATGGCTTTGTCGCTCTGTAATAAACGGAATTTTCATTAGTTGCCTTCTTGATTTTTGCATTAATTTCTTTCTTTTGTGCCATTACGATTTTAAGCTGAATTTTAAGAGCAGTTTCTTCGGAGCTGTTCTTTTCAGTTTTAGCTACTTTGATTTGAGATATAATTTTATTTTTCTCAAGTTCGTTTTCATCTTCACTCTTAAAAAGTTCATCAAAAACAGAGCTGTCAAAAGGAACGATTCCATTTGGAAAATACTTTTTAATTGCTTTTTTAGATGTTTTAACATCACCCAGCAAGCGAGACATATCTTTTTTGCGTTCTTTATGTTCCGGTGTATCAACAGGCATAGACCGAACATCCTCTTTGGTGAAAGTAATAACATTCATAAAGCCGTCAAGGCCGGCATCATTTATGGATTTCGCAAGTTTCAAATCCGCCACTCCTTCGGGAGTGTTAAAGCGATTAAGCTCTGCATTAACAAGGCGAGCGGTTTCAATTTTTTCGTTTTCGGCAATGTTATTTTTGTAATCTGCTTTTGCTTTTTTGTATTCTTCTTTGCCTTGCTTTTTAGCGTTCTTTATATCATCTTTTGATATTTCCACGGGAATGCGATTTGAGTATTCTGCGGATTCTTTCAAAATTTCGGCAGCCTCAACGATTGCTTCGTCTTTAACAACACCATTTCCTAAATCCTCAAATACGGCTCTTAACTTAAGAACCTTAACCATTGCCTTTTGCTTAGCCTCCGTTAAATCATAAAAGAAGAACGGAATAACATTAAGGGTTGCACCTATGATGGACGCTATTACAAGCACACTTGAAATCCTTACAAAATAATCCGTATTAAAAAGCACATCATATACATTTGAGCCATCATATCCAAGGGATACGGCAACATCTTGGTTAAGGCCTGCTTTTTCATAAATTGTAGGCAATACGGAGCTGGTTAAAAGAGTAATAACACTGCCGATAAGCCCCACAGCAGCAAACATACCGTCAATTCTTTCACCGGTTTTATATTGCTGATAATCTCTTATATCCGCCTGAATACTGGGATTTAATAAGTGGCCGAGGGAGGTCATAAACTGATTAACGAATACACAGCCCAAAAGAAGCCAAATAATCCAATGAGAGCCTGTTTGTCTTACGATGGGAAGCATAAGAGCGATGAAAAAAATATTAAGAATATTTGAAAATACAAGAAGTTTCTTTTTGCCGTATTTTCTGATTAGTACGGGTGCCACAACATTGGGCCAAAAAGATGCGTTGGCTGCTATGGCGGTGATAATGGAATACTGTGCCGGAGTGCAAGCACCTTGGTAGTTATACATCCAGCCGAGAATACTGCTGAAAGAGCTTTCAAGGAATCCAATCCAACCTGCAAGAGAAATAACCCAGAAATATTTATTTTGTGCTATGGCTCTGAATGCATCCCAAAATTTAAGGCGAATAACATGAGTTTTTGCCTGTACAACCTTTTCTTCCACATTCACATATACAAGAAGCGAAATGAAAAAGCTAAACAAGAGCATAGGAGGATAAAGATACCTGTAAATTCTTATATCGTAAAGAGTATTATCCTTGGTTATGAGTTTTGCAAAAACAGGAAGTAAAATATTTATAATAGACGGGGAAATGTTTTCAACAATATTTTTTACGGATAACACATCCGAACGCTCAATGGTATTGGGTGAAAGAACGTTTATTAAGCTGTCATTCGCATCAACTAAAAAATTATAAAAGAACTGAAAACCGATATTATAAAGAAGCACCGTAATGCACTTTGCCATAAGGCCCATACGCTCATAAGGCATCCAAACAAAACCTATCGCCAGAATTACGGTAGGGAGACCCATAGTAAGAACATAGGGACGATATTTACCCTTCATACTACGGGTGTTATCAATCATTTTCGCACGAAGCGCAGTAAGAGGAAATCCTGAAAGAATACTTATAATATAGATTACATAGATAGCGCTGGGGTCAATGCCTATTGTGTTGCCTATAAGGGTGTTACCTACGGAAATTATCATATTGCCTACACAGTAAATGATAAGGCGAAGGCCTATACTGCCCACGGAAAAAGATGTAATTTCTTTGTAGCTCATATATCTGCCCTTAGCAGGAGTAAGCCAATGGGCCTTAAAGCCCGAAAAAATATTTTTTATTTTTGAAACCATAGTATCTCCTTAACGCAAAATAGCAGTTGTTATTGATTTTGGCGTGATTTTAATTGCATTTTCATCTTGAATGCATTCTTCAAGATTTTTTTCACTATCCGTAACAGCGGTTTTAATTAGCTTTTTATTATTTGACACGTCAATCGATTTTTCTTTCTCAGAATCATTTATTATTATGACAACGATTTCTTCCCCCTGTTCAAAAGCAAGGATTTTAAGCTCAGGATCCTCACTTGTTGCATCTATTCTTACAGCTCCTTTTTTTATATATTTTGAAAAGTTGCCCGTTGCATAATATCTTTTTGTCATCTCAAAAGTTTTATCATCAAGATTTGTATAGATAAGTCCGTCACAATAATCCACTTCCGAAACGGCAATCCAATGCTGCCACGAAATAACGTTCAAAATTGAAATATCCTCATACATTACATTTGCCATAACAAGAGCGGAATTTATGCTTTTATCTCTGCCGTCTTGCATGTGGCACCATTCACTCATATTTATTGGCACATCAGGATATTTTTTCTTCATCCATTTTGCAAATCTTTTTGTAAAAGCTACCCGTTCGTTTAAGAATTTCAGAGGCAAAGGAACAGGCAAGCAATAAGAATGAATGTCTATAGCATCGAGCCTTTTACGGATTTTTTCACTGTTAAGAATACTCCGTGTGTAGCTCTTATTAAACCAGCGAACATCGCCGGATTCGCACCCGGAAAGTTTTACCCCGGCAAGTTCCTTTCTTTTGTTCATTTCATCTGCAAAAGTTTCAAAAACAGCCCTGCAACTATGAGGCTTATAGTGGCACCCCTCTTGGCCACCGTTCCATATCCATATGGGCTCATTGATAGGCGAAACATATTTCACCGGGATTCCTTCGGAAAGAAAATGTTCCGTTACGTCAAGGCAATATTTTGCAAACTCTCCGTAATTTTTTTTGCTTATGTTTTTTCTGAAAATTTGATGTTTATCAAGGTGCGCTTTATGATTTTTAGTTAATCTTTCAATAGGTGAATTAACAAATAAAATCACATCTTCTGCGCCGTCTTTGACAGCCTGTTTCATCATGTAAACGGCAGCTGCATCCCTTGACCAATCGTATTCTCCCGGTGATATTTCAAAGCACTCGGTTTTTCTTGCAGGCATGGAATAAGAGCCCCGGCCGCTATGGGCGGAGCCTGCGCCGATATTATAGCGGTAAATATTAAGACCTATTCCTTCTGTTTTGCTGAAAAGTAAGCTGCTGATTTTATCTCTTATTTCAGTACCGTTCTCATCTTTATGAGTCCATGAGCCTACCATTTGTGCCCACCATGCACCGCTTGCGCCAAAGCCTTCCATAGTCTGATATTTAATATGGGAATTGATTTTTAATTCCATAACGTATCTCCGTTTGTGAATTTTATCCATAATAGCCTCAACTATTATATATAACTTATAGCAGTTTTGCAAGAGAATAAAAAACAAAAATGCAGCCGGCTTAACCGACTGCTCAAATAAAATATTTAGGATTTATGAAAACGGGTTAAAACTTTTTCTCGCTTTTATAAGGCTTGCTTCATTGGTTATTCTCATGTGCAAACCCGGCATCTCAACGCAGTAAATAGGAGATTTTTTTGAAACATACTCTGCAAATTGGCCGAAGGAATCGGGGTCAATTCCGTTTTCAAGGGCTTCATCCACAAGCATGAGATCCTCTTTTTTGAAATAATAAAGGTTTGGTATGCACCAATTTGAAAAAGCATCCCTTGGCTTGTAAACTAACTTTTTGACCTTATCGTCAAAGCTCACATCTGCCACGGTAACACGGTGAAGTTTAAGCTCATTTTCTTCGTAATATCTCATACAGCAAGTTGCACCCTTTCGTATACTGTAATCAATAAACGAAACAAAGCTGAAATCAAAAAGAAGGTCAGAGGCCACAACGATGCAATCTTCGTCAATATTACATTCTTTTATAGCAAGCTGAATATCTTTTACTGCACCATAAATATTCGCTTTCTCTGTTGCGCCGTCATCAAGAACAGTGATTTTTTCTTTGCGGCTATTTGCCCTTTGAGCGAATTGAGCACAAAATTTATGGCTTGAAACCACGATATATTCATCAACTCTTCTTGTTGATGAAAAGTTTGAAATAAGATTACCAACTATACTTCTGCTGCCTATTTCAAGAAGGCCCTTCGGCTCATTTTCCGTGATTGGATAAAGTTTTGTGGCAAACCCACCTGCTAAAATAATGACTTTCATTTTTATTACCCTTTCAAAATAATTTCGGAATTTCCAAATTCTTTTCTCTCTTCTAATGTTTACATGATAATTGTAAAGCTTTTCGGAAAATCTGTCAATTTATTCAAAAAAGATGTAACAAAGAATTTACATTTAGCACTATACATATATATACATATTCGAGATGAAAACCAATAAAAAACTGTGACCGGTTAAGATCACAGAAAAATGATATTCAATCGATTTTACCACCAGGCAAGTTGAGAAATATTATCACGAATATGATCACAGCTCTTGTGAAATCCTTCTTCTTCTTTTTCGGAAAGATCAAGAGTAAACACTTGTTCAACGCCTTCGGCTCCTATAACACATGGAAGAGAGGTAAAAATTTCCTTTTCGCCATATTGACCTGTCATAAGGGTAGAAGCGGGAATCACTGCGTGCTCATTATGAAAAATTGCAGCGCAAATTCGAGCGGTGCAGTTAGACACTGCATATTCAGTGCACCCTTTACCGGCAAAAGCAACATATCCTCCTTTGCGTGCTTTTTCTTCAATCTCAGCTTGATCAAAGCCGTAAATCTCAGGAAATTCTTTTGCAAGTTTTGAAATTCTTTTACCACCTATAGTAGCAGCTTGCCAAGCGGCTATCTGAGAAAAACCGTGTTCACCAATCATATACGCCTCAATTGACTTTGGACTTACATTGGTAACTTTTGAAATCTCCGAACGAAGACGAGCGGTATCAAGGCCACAACCGGTGCCTATAATCTTTTTAGGGTCGTATCCCGTTAAATGCCACATTGCCGTGCATACAACATCACACGGATTTGAAACGGAAACCAAAATGCCGTTAAACCCCGAACCGATAATTCTATCGGCGAAAGTACGAGCCGAATCTGTCGCACTGAAGAGTTCACCGTCACGGCTGGTGGCAACCTTTGCAACATTGCCGGTACAGTTAATAATAATATCACACTGTGCAAGTGCTTCATAATTATCATAACAATTTACAATTTTTGTATTATATGGAACAAATGAAATTGAATCGGTTAAATCCTGAGCCTCTGCCACCACCTTTTTATTGTGAAGTCCGCAAAGATATAATTCATCAGTTATCCCTTGTAAAAGGATACTGTTTGCAACATGAGCGCCGACATGGCCAAGACCTATAATACCTATTTTTCGCTGTGAATACATAGTAACATCCTTTCAAAAATTTTTTAATATATTATACTCTCATTTATCGCCTTTCGCAATATTTTAGCAATAATAAAACCGGCATAAAAGTATGCCGATTTTTTGAACTATTGAGTTTATCTTATAATCAATATGATTTTGATGGTAGAAATTTTTTATTTCTTCAAAGAAATATACTTAATTAAATCGTTAACGGTAGTAATTCCCGCAAGGTCCTCGTTAGGCATCTCAATTCCGTATTTTTCTTCAACCTCGACAGCAAGATCAATAAGGTCAAGAGAACTCATGGCAAGGTTACCTCTCAAGGTTGCACTTTCTGTAATTTGGCTTTCATCAACGGGAATGTAATTGCAGATAATCACTTTTAATTCTTCAAGCATAATTATACCTCTCTCATAATAAATTCAAAATCTCGCCAAGGGTCACGTTAGGGTTAGTGCAGCCTGCAACAAGAGCCTTTATTGTGTTATCATGCAATGCATCTATATGCTCTTTGGTAATATAATTTGGGCGATGAAGGTAAGCAAATTTAAGGCAACCGTTCTTTGCATCTTTCATGGCATAGCTGTAAAGGGGCATTACATATCTGCCGAGGCTGTAACCGGTAAATTCATACTCCCAGTTATTCATTGTATCGTTTTCAAGCGGAAACCAAGAAAACATCATTGATGTGGAGCCGGCTGCCGGTGAATAATTAAAAAGTTTTGATTCAAGATCTCTCCAAGAAAGAAACGGATAATCCATATGTCTGAACATCCAGCCTTGTAACTCTTGCATTTTACCGAGAGCTTCTTTGAATGTTAAATCTTCGTTTAAAACAATGCGCCAAGGAAGAGCCGCAGTCATTGAGCCACCGCATCTTTTTTCGGAAACTGTCCTTCTTCTTGTACAAAGAGAAAGAAAGAATGTATCAAGGCGTCTGTGATTGATTTTTGAAACATGAAGTCTCATACCGAGCTGAACAAGGCATTCGGGGCTTACACCGGATGTACTCATATAATCAAGAATAACCTTACTTTCTTCTTTTGAAACGGGTTTCTTTTGAAGATACGCTCTGTCGTGAATCGGGTCAAAAACATCTATCTGCCTAATGGACGGGTCTTTCTTTTTGGCAATAATCGCATCCATTTTTTCACAACCGTGAACACCGTTATATATAGGCTCGCCGTCTTTAAGAAAGAACTCTCTGTAAGCATCCTCATCTTTTTTTACCTTTTCCGCATTATTGATATATGAAAGCTCTTTTTTAATGACATCCTTAAACAAGCCTAAAGGCTTTGGCATTTCGGAATTATCCCTCAGGGCCTCATATGTTGCAAGCAAATCGGAAAAGAACACAAAAACAGCAGCCGCATCCATTGCAAGATGGCAAACATTTATATAAATGCCGTATCTGCCATCATAAGCTCTGAAAAGAATTATACGATAAGTTTCCCCCTTAAAGCAATGAACGGTAGTTGATGCATCGTTGCCGAAATATTCTTCCTGCTCCTCTTTTGTCTTAAATGAAACAACAGGATAATCTTCAGGTACATATTCATTGAGAAAATATTGCTGAATCTTGCTGCCCCTTTTCTCAAAGCGGAGCCTCATACAGTCATTTCTTTCAATTTCCTTTTTTATTGCTTTTTGCATTATAGAAAAATCTATTTCTTTTTCCGTCATGATAGATGCGGGAATTTGAATAACCTGCTTATGAAAAAAGCTGTATTTCAGCATAAAGGCTATCATTTCCTGAGCGGGAGTCAATGGAAAATATTCTTTTTTATCTCTCATATTATCACCCTCCTATAACAGTGGTTTTTCTTTTTATTTTACCTGTTTCGGTTTTGGGAAGAGGCTCATCGGTAATTTTTACATCTGCAATAATATGTGAGGGCTTTGCCACGGAATTAAGTGCTTTAACCTTTTCTTTAATAACTCCCTCTATGTCAGTGATATAGTTTTGTGCGCAGTATTCCTTATCTGGATAAACGGCTGCGCAAATGCGATTTTTTTCTTCATATACTAAAACTTCCTGAACTACGGGGAAATCCGCAAATTTTTTCTCAATGGCTTCCGGCGAAACATTTTCTCCACCGGAAAGGATGATTAAGTTTTTGCACCTGCCCGTAATGTAAAGGTACCCTTCTTCTGTTACGGTACCTATATCACCGGTTTTAAGCCAGCCGTCTTCCGTAAACATCATTTCGGTTTCTTCGGGAAGTTTGTAGTAGCCCATCATAACAGATGGAGTATTTACTTGAATTTCTCCGTTTTGAATACGAACATCGCATATATCTATAACTCTGCCTATACAATCCCTCGGTGCATTCTCATCAGGCACGGATATACGGCAGCCTGCCTCGGTCATTCCGTAGCCTTGGCGCATATAAATGCCCATTTTTTCGTATTCGTCCACAAGCTCCGGGCTTAAATATGCGGCGCCCGAAATAATCTGTTTAAGATTCCTGCCGAATACTTGCTCTGCGGCCTCACGCAAAGGCATATCCGGATTTTTATTTTTTACCACTCTCACTTTTTGTAAAAGAGACTGAGCAATCATGGGCACAACTCTCATTACCGTTGGTTCAAAAAGCAAAAGATTTTTTGAAAGATTCCTTATATCGCCGTTTATGCAAACGGTTAAACCGTCTTTAAGGTTGCGAATAATATCACCGGAGAAGCAAAATACATGGTGAATGGGAAGCACGGAAAGAGTAACTTCCCCCTCCCCTAAAACTCTCCAATAATCATTATACATTATATTGCCTATAAGTCCTTTGATAGAGAGCATAACGCCCTTTTTAATTCCCGTTGTGCCTGAGGTGTAAACTATCATACAACAGGCATCTTTATCTGTTTTTATTTCGGAAAGAGAGGCGTATTCGGAAGAGTTTGAATATTTTTCGTTTATTTCATCAAACGTCTTATCATCACCGATATTTATTACTTTCGAAAGCGATGGGCAAAGATTTTTTAATTCTTCAATTCTATCACAAAATTGATTTTCGTGGATAAAAATATCAACATCTGCCGTTTCAACAAGGCTTGCCGCCTCCTTAGCAGAAATTTCCGGGGCAAGAGGAACAGCAACATTACCACTGACTATAATCGCAAGGATATAAACCACATACTCATAGGAAGATCTGCCAAGAACGGCTATGTGCTTTGGAGCTGCAAATGAACTGCGTAAATATCTGCAAACGGCAAGAGTATCATTTTTTAATTCAAAATAGGATTTTTCGATTACTTTACCCTCTTTTTCATATTTGATAAAGGGCTTATCTCCGTAAGATTTTGCGGAGTTATCAATTATTTCGCGAAGAGATGGAATGTAAATATCTTTCAATGCTTTTCTCACTTTCATTTTTAATATAAAGTGCTTGAATTATAAAGTTTAATTTTAAATTGTAATACAGACAAAACATCCGTATTATATGATTTCTTGTGAACTTTTGCGACATTTGCAGCAAATTGTCTATATAAAGATTGTACTATTGTAACCTGTAAAGTTATGTGATATATTATTTTCAGAGGTGATTTCAATGAACAGAGATAGAGAAAAAATGCATACCGGAGAATTGTATTTTCCAAATAATGAAGAAATAATGAAGGAACAAATGCGTTGCCTTAATAGGCTTTATGATTACAATATGACAAGACCCACTGACTATAAAAAAAGAGAAAATCTCTTAAAAGAAATGTTTGAAGAAATAGGAGAAGGATGCTATATTGAGCCACCGTTTCATGCTAATTGGGGCGGAAAGTTTTGCAGATTTGGCAAAATGGTTTATGCGAATTTTGGCTTAACTCTCGTTGATGACACCTGTATAACTGTTGGTGATTACACTATGTTCGGCCCAAACTGCGTAATAGCGACGGCAGGACACCCCATAGAACCTGTTTTAAGGTCAAAAGCATATCAGTATAATATTCCCGTAACAATAGGCAAAAATTGTTGGCTCGGTGCAGGGGTCATTGTTGTGCCCGGTGTTACCATAGGTGACAACTCAGTAATAGGTGCAGGTTCCGTCGTAACAAAGGATATTCCCGCAAACTCCGTAGCCGTAGGCAATCCCTATAAAGTTATTCGTGAGATAAACGAGCACGATAAAGAATATTATTTCAAAAACAGAAAAATTGAATATGATAAGCTTTGATACTGATTTACTCACTTTGCAAGCAAAAAGCCATCCGTTTTGGATGGTTTTCTTTTATTGAGCATATTTTTATGAATCAAATGAAACTTTCATAAGTTCTTTCATTGTGGTAACGCCTTCAATAACAATCTTTGCGGCAGACATATGAAGGGTGTTCATACCTGTTTTAACAGCTGTATCTCTGATTTCATTAGTAGCAGCTTTAATTGTAATCATATGTTTAATTTCCGGAGTAATTTGCATTATTTCATAAACACCGGTACGGCCATAAAATCCTGTGTCATTACACATGGGGCAACCGCAAGGTTCATAAATTGTAAGGGGCTGATCTACAGGATAACCAAGGTAATTCTTTTCATCCTCCGTTGCCTCTCTCGGCTTTTTACAATGAACACAAAGTTTACGCACAAGTCGCTGAGCGATAATACCTACAAGAGAGTCTGCAAGAAGGAAGGATTCAAGGCCCATATCAAGCAAACGGGTAACAGTTGCCGCTGCGGAGTTAGTATGGAGGGTTGAAACAACCAAGTGGCCGGTGATAGACGCTTGAACAGCGATAGATGCCGTTTCAAGGTCACGAATTTCACCGATCATAATAATATCAGGGTCCTGACGAAGAATAGAACGAAGGGCTGCTGCAAAAGTTAAGCCGGCTTTATTATTAACTTGAACCTGATTAAGACCTGAAATGTTAGCTTCAACAGGGTCTTCAACAGTGATAATATTAACACTTTCATCATTAAGTTCTGAAAGAGCTGTGTAAAGGGTGGTCGATTTACCTGAACCGGTAGGGCCGGTAACAAGGATAATACCGTTGGGGTTTGAAATAATGTGGTCAAACCTTTTAAGCTCCTCTTCTTTCATACCAAGCTGAGCTTTTGTACGGGTAAGAGCAACGGTGGAAGCAATACGCATAACCACCTTTTCACCGTAACAGGTCGGAAGCATAGATACACGGATATCGTACTCGGAACGGTCAACAGTAATGGTGATACGGCCGTCTTGAGGCTTACGCTTTTCGGCTATATCCATACCACCCATAATTTTAAGGCGGGTAACGATAACCGGCATAAGAGAAATATCATAGGTCATAACCTTGGTTAAAGCACCGTCAATACGGTAACGAACTACAACCTGTGTTTCGTGTGCGTCAATATGAATATCGGATGCTCTTGAACGAACTGCCTGGTCAAAGATTGAACGAACAAGCATAACGATAGGAGCGGAATCTATATTCTTATTATCTTCTTCTTTTTGCTCTTCAATTTCAACTCTGCGTGCTTCACGGTCCTTTTGGAAAGCCTCCGCAGCAGACATTGCTTCATCTGAGCCGTAATATTTATCAAGCAAATGGTTGATTTCACCCTCGGTGGAAATACGAGGTTCAACCATACAACCGGTGATGATTGAAATATCATCCATAGCTTCCATATCAAGAGGATTGGCCATTGCCAAAATAACGGTGTTAATGTCATCCTCAGGGAAGGCAATAGGGCAAACACTGTGCTTTCTTAAAACGCTGCCACTTACAAGCGATTGAATTTCCGCAGGCAGAACAATACCTTTGAGGCTCATATACGGAACATTGAGAAGTTCACCTTGTGCCATTGCAACATCTTCGGCAGAGGTAAGATTTTTCTCAATAAAAATATCTCTTAACGGTGTGCCTTCATTTTGATTGATAGACATGGCACGGTCGTATTTTTCCTGTGTGATTTTTCCGTTTCTTAACAATATATCGGCAAGGTTAGTGCCGCCTTTGGTAAATGCCATATAATTATTCCTTTCCTGCTTAATTTGAAGCTGTGCTCCTACATAATAAAATATTATGTACCTTTTTTTATTCATTGTCAACATTTTTCAATTTGTGTGAGTTTTTTTGTTAATCATTGACATTTTTCGTAGCCGATTTTCTCACACAAAGACCAAAAATAAAAAATACACATCTTTTTCGAAATGTAACCGAATATAAGTTAAATTGTAAACTTTTTTTAATATGATTGACATTGGAAAATTTTTGTGCATAATGAGGTTTGCAAAAATAAAAAAGCCTTGATTTACGGGCGTACAGCTGTAAAAAACAAGGCAAAGTTAAAAAAGGGAGAAATTACTATGAAAAAGATTTTTTCAGTGTTCCTTGCATTAACAATGGTGCTTTCTCTTGCTGCTTGCGGTGCTACAAAAGACACCGAAGAATCTACAACAAACAGCAGTGAATCCACAAGTGTTAAATTTGCCCTCGGAACAGCACTCACAAAAGAAACAGACCTTAAAAACGACGATGATGTTGTTATGGTAAAAGAAAAATATGAGTATCCTCAGCTTCAGTTACAGCATGAAGACGGTTCTGTTTGCGACGACAACGACAATGACCACTCATCCGAGCTTGCAATTTGTAAGGCTTTCAACGACAAAATGCAGCAAGAAGCAACTGAATTTGATTCCACTTCACAGGAATCTTTAGAGACAGCCAAAACTCAATATGCCGACCTTGACGATGAAGGCAAAGCCTCTTGGACAAACTACTCTCAGGAAATCACAATTGAATCTTCTTACCAAACAAACGGACTTTTAAGTGTTCTTTTAAGCGGTTATGAATACACCGGCGGTGCTCATCCGTTCTCATATACAAAATCATGGAATTTTGATTTAACAACCGGTGAATTTATCACTTATGATAGCCTTACAGATAATGACAATCCTCTCGGCTATAACTTGAGCACAGCAATTACATCTGTAATTTCAGATAAGATTTATGCAGATGACCTTGACGAGCAATATTTTGAAGATTATCAAGAAACATTGGATGATCTTGCATCAAACGCAACAATCTACTTTACAAAAGATGGTATGGTTGCAACTTTTGACGCTTATGTTCTCGGTGCTTATGCATTGGGTGCACAAACATTTACTGTTCCTTATGAACATTTCTACTATGCACTCAGTGAACATAATCAGTCTTTACTCGATGTATCAAACGATAAAATTGTAATTTCCGATTATTACGCAGCTCAGATTATGTGGGCTTGGTTCAATATGTCCATGCCTCCTATTGACGGCAACGCCGCTGAAGTAACTTCAGATGACGGAAACACTCTTTATCGTGTTTCTCTTGGCAATATAACCTCTGTTGAAGGTGTTAAAGAATTACTTTGCAAGCATGTAAGTGAAGAACTTGCAACACAATGGATGTCAGAAGGAAAATTTGTTGATGTTGACGGCACTCTTTACTGCACAGCCGGCGAACGAGGCAGTGATATTACCATAGGTGATATAGATTACAAAGTTGAATTCAGCGGAAACAGCGGCAATCTTACACAAACCGTTCATTATCTTGAGTTTGCAGAGGATACTAACGAATCCAAAGACAGCGGTAAAACAGAAGATTTCGTATATCCGTTTACATTATCTGATGGCCATGCAATATTCTCAGCCTTTCCCTGCCCCTTCTGATAACTTAAAAATTTAATTTTTCGGCTGCATCACGATTTTACTTGTGATGCAGCTTTTTGTGTTATTTTCCTTATAACCTGTGAATAAAAGTTATCATTATTATTTTTCTGAAAGTGAATTTTAAAAATTGACATCAGCATTGTTTTCTGTTATATTGTTGGCAGAGGGAACACCCTCTAAAACGGCGTTGTGATAAGATTTACCACTTTTGAGGAGTTCGGACGCCGGATTTTTATTTGTAATTACATCGTACACAATACGGCGGTTATTTAAATCTTTAGCAATGTTAACAATTGCTGTCCAAATAGTACAGCCTTTTTCTTGTAATACAACTTCTCTGTATTTCCAACTATCAGCGTCAAGTTCTCCGTGCAAATGCGTGGAAATTTTTTCTTTTATAAATTGCAAATGCATAAGTTCGGGTAATTGAGCAAGAGATTTTTGCTTTTGCTCATTTTTTGTTATACTTATAAATTTAATCGTGCTTACTGCATCTTCTTATTTACAGAAAAATTTGACATTTTATATCGTTTTGGTATATAATACACTTTAATTATATATAAATATCGGAATAAGTACGATTTGTTTTCAAAGAAAAACAAATAAGGCCCTATGAGAGGTGAATAAAATGTCAATAATTAAATCTAAAGTCGGAAAAGAGGAAATGAACCTCTACATTGATGACATTCTCAAATTTAACTGCATTGACCCGGAAGAATACAACAAATATAACGTAAAACGAGGCCTTAGAAATGCAGACGGCACCGGCGTTATGGCAGGTGTTACTCGTATATGCTCAGTTGAAGGTTATTATATTGAAGACGGTGAAAAGATTCCAAAAGAAGGCCGCCTTAACTACCGTGGCATAAATATGGAAGATATTGTTAATGCCTGCATAGCCGAAGACCGCTTTGGCTTTGAGGAAGTAGCGTTTTTGCTTCTTTTCGGAACTTTGCCCACAAAAGAACAGTTAAAAGCTTTTTGCGACACTTTAAGTGCCTGCCGTGAGCTTCCCGAAGATTTCATTGAAGATATGATAATGAAAGCGCCTTCCCCGAACATTATGAATAAAATGGCTCGTTGTGTGCTTGCCCTTTATTCTTATGATAATGACCCCGATAATTTAGAGCTCAGCAATGTTATAAGACAATGCGTACATCTTATTGCCCAGCTTCCAACCATCATGACATATGCTTATCAAGTGAAGCGCAGGCATTACTATCATAAGAGTATGTACATTCACACCATCGACCCAAGTCTTTTAACGGCTCAAAGTATCCTTCGCTCTTTAAGATCCGATAAGCTCTATACAGATGAGGAGGCAAAGCTCCTTGATATTTGCCTTATGCTTCATGCAGAGCACGGCGGCGGTAATAACTCCACATTTACCACAAGAGTGCTTACATCCAGCGGAACAGACACTTACTCTGCAATTTCCGCAGGAATAGGTTCCCTTAAAGGCCCCAAGCACGGCGGTGCGAATATGAAAGTTGCCGAAATGATAAATTATTTAAAAGAAGATTTAACGGATATCACAGACGAAAGTCAAGTCAAAGATTACCTTGCAAAAATCATACGCAAAGAAGCAGGCGACGGCTCCGGCCTCATATACGGAATGGGCCATGCAGTATATACATTGTCTGACCCAAGAGCTAAAATTCTTAAGAAAAAAGCAAGTGAATTCGCTCTTGACAGCGAATTTGAGGATGAGTTCCGTTTGCTTTCAATGATTGAAAAATTTACTCCCGAAATTTTTGCAGAGCTTAAAGGTTCAAATAAACCAATGTGTGCAAATGTTGACCTTTATTCCGGGCTTGTTTATAAGATTCTCAGAGTGCCCGAGGATTTATTCACTCCGTTATTTACAGTAGCTCGCTGCCCCGGTTGGTCATCACATCGCATTGAAGAGCTTGTAACAGGCAACCGTATTATCAGACCCGCTTACAAGAATGTTAATGAAAGAGTTGCTTACACACCTATATCATTCAGAAAATAAGAGGGATTGATATGTCTAACAAAAAAGATTCCGGATTTTTAATTGAAGCAATAGTTCTTGCAGCGGTGCTTGTGCTTACACTTCCTCTTCGCACAGTGCAATATTATTCTGTAATAGAGGCAGGCACAGGATTTTTCACAAAGGTTACTCCGATGGTAATAATATTCTTTGTTATCGTTGCAGCCGCAGCAATTTATTTTATGATTTCGGCATTTACAAAGAGAAAGAAATTCGCACTTGAAGAAAACTCTTCAAGAAAAATAGGTCTTGGAATTATCTCTGCCGTTTGCGGAGTATCCACAGGTTTCAGCGCTTATCAAGAATATGCTTTCAAAGATGTTGATGCTTCAAAATATACAGTAACAGCTACTATTTCAACCTCTGCATCAAAAGGGCTTCTTTATCTTCAAATTGTATTTGCAATACTTGCCGCAGCATATTTTATTTTATTGGCACTTTCATTCTTTGCCGGCAAGTCAGGCTCAGACTATAAGTTTATCTCCCTTGCCCCTGTTATTTGGATGGTTTTACGCCTTGTAGTTCGTTTCACAAGAACCGTAAGCTACGTAAGAGTATCCGACCTTTTAATTGAGATGCTTATGCTGGTTATGTTCTCTTTGTTCTTTATGGCATTTGCTCAAACAAACTCAATGGTAAACGGTGAAGGAAATGAATGGCGCCTTGCCGCCTTCGGGCTTTCAGGAGCTCTCTTAGGGCTTATATGCTTTGTGCCCAGATTCATTCTCACAATTACAGGCCACAGTGATGCAATGTATGCCCTTTCAAGAGCAGATGTCAGCGATTTTGCTATGTCTCTGTTTGCAATTATAACGGTTCTTACAAGGCTTATGCCAAAGCAGAACATAATAGAAGAACCTGCAGAATCTGAAAATCCGGTGGAATAATTTATGCTTCAAAACATGCTTGTTGCAGCTGAGCAAGTTGCAATTTTATATATAATAGCTCTTGTAGGCGTTGTATGCGATAAGCTAGTCTGGTTTACGGAACCTACGGCAAAAAAATGCACGGATTTGCTTTTTTATGTTGTAACGTCAGCAAAAATTCTTGAAAGCTTTTACACACTGGAATATAGTGTCGAACACCTGAAGAGCTTATTTATTGCCATAGGCGCCGGGTTAATCTTTCACTTTGTCGCCGTCCTTATTGCTGTTCCTTTTTTCAATAAGCAGGAATCAGACAAAGCCGTTGTTTATAAATATGCTTGTATTTACGGCAACTGCGGATATATGGGCCTTCCTTTTGTAGATGCCGTGGTGGGAGATGAAGGCGTATTTTACTGCTCTGCATTTGTAATAGCCTTTCAAATTGTTACATTCACCCATGGTGTTTGGCTTGTAAATAAGGGCAAAAGTGAAAACAAAGCAAAATTCAGCCCTAAATCATTGATATTAAACCCTGGTGTAATACCCGTTATTATAGGTTTGCCTTTATTTTTATTCAAAATAAATCTTCCGAAGATTGTCTCTTCACCTATAAGTTCCCTTGCAAGCATGCTTTCCCCTCTTGCCATGTTAATCTTCGGAGCTTACCTTTCTCACACGGATTTCCGCTCAATTCGTAATAATTTAAGCATATTTCTTGTAGCTCTTATTAAGCTTATCATCTTGCCCATTATTATGCTTGCTTCTCTTAAAATCATAGGTCTTTCGGGTTCTTTGGCAATAACCTTGATAATTGCCGCCGCAACTCCACCGGCAAATAATACTACAATGTTTGCGGTAAAATATGACAGAGACGCTTCCTTAGGTTCTCAAATAGTGGCAGTAGTAAGTCTTATTTCAATTATAAGCCTTCCTGTGATAATAGCATTGGCGGATCATTATGTATAATATATTAAACGAAGTTTCGGATTTATGGGGATTTTGCCCATTCGGTGAGGTTCAACCCTATTTGCTTGAATGCAGGGCCAAAAAAAGATTACCTCAAAATGCTCGCACAATAATAATATTTGCGTTTTCCTATTTATTGCCCGAAGAAAAATATAAAGGGCTTAATGTTTCAAAATATGCCGCCGTTGAGGATTATCACAATATTGTACCCATAAAGTTGAAAAAAGCGGCAGAAGAATTAAAAAAATTATACCCAAATGATGAATTTGAATGTTTCAGTGACAATTCACCCATACCGGAAGTTGCAACAGCTTGTGCCGCAGGGATAGGTGTAAAGGGGGTAAATTCCCTTTTGATTACCGAAAAATACGGTTCTTTTGTGTTTCTCGGTGAAATTGTTACCACCCTTGCACTTGAAGGGGTTCACGAAAGAAAAAAAAGCTGTATAAAATGCGGCTTATGTGCCTCGGCTTGCCCTACGGGAGCAATTCAAAATGGCATCATAAATAAAGATAAATGTCTTTCAAACATCACTCAAAAAAAAGGTGAACTTACAGAAGAAGAAAAAGAACTCATCAAATTAAGCGGATGTGCTTGGGGCTGTGATATATGTCAAAACGTGTGCCCTCTTAACAAAAATGTCTCATCAACGGATATCGATGAATTTCTTTCATCTTCAAATTCAAATGTTACCACAGATACTCCCATTGAAGGCAGAGCTTTTGCCTGGCGTGGAGAAAAAGTTATAAAACGAAATCTTGAAATTCTGGAAAAGAATTAGGTGAAATATGAAAGTTACGGGATTTGACGGGTCAATTCATGCAGAAATGCTTATTTCTCAGGCTCTTTCCGCAAACAGATTTCCGCACTCTGTTATAATTGAAGGCGGAACGCCTGAGGAAAGACTCAGCCTTGTAAATAAAATAGCTGAAGCCCTTGTGTGTTCTGATGAAAATGCCATCCCTTGTGGTGTGTGCCATCACTGTATAAAAGCAAGTAAAGGAATACATCCTGACATCACGGTGTATAATCCTCGAACGGAAAAAGGTCACAAAGAAGCAAGCTTTTCGGTTAATTATGTGCGTGAAATAAGGGATTCTGCATTTGTTATTCCAAACGAGGCTAACCGCAAAATTATAATTCTTGCAGAAGCTCAAAAAATGAATGAGCAAGGTCAAAATGCCTTTTTAAAAATGCTTGAAGAGCCACCGAAATTTGCAAATTTCATTCTTCTTACTACGACAAAAAACGTATTTATAGATACAATTCTTTCACGAGTTGTAACCTGGTCAATCGGTGAATCGGTTGAGTCGGAAAAGGACGAAATTCCTCGTGAAAAACTTGTTGAAGCGGCAAGTGCCATAGCCATAGCAATAACCGCATCTAATGATTTTGAAATAATTAAGGCTGCCGGTATTTTTGACAAGGATCAAAAACTATTAAAAGCAACACTTCCGGTGCTTGAAGAAATATTCGGTGAAGCACTTACAATAAAATTCGGAGCTGAAAACGAAGGTGAATTCAACTGTAGTGCCAAATTGGCGCAAAAACTGACGCAAAACTCATTATTAAAACTTATAGACTGCATTGGAGAGCTAAATAAGGCTCTTGCTCTTCCTGCAAACTTAAATTTAACTATAGCAAGGCTGTGCTCTCTTTTTAGAGCCGCAGTCACAGAATAGGAGAAATATATGGCTGAAATAGTTGGCATCAAATTTAAAGACGTGGGCAAAATCTACTACTTTGACCCAAACGGAGCAAAATTTAACAAAGGTGATTTTGCCATTGTTGAAACCGTAAGGGGCGTTGAATGCGGTGAAGTTGCCATTGAAAATAAAGATGTGGATGAATCCGAAATAGTTAAACCTCTTAAAAAGATTGTTAGGCCTGCATCTGCCGATGACATAAAAAAATATGAAGAAAATAAAAAGAAGGAAATTGAGGCCGCAGAAATAGCCCGCAAAAGAATTGAAGCTCACAAGCTTGAAATGAACCTTGTTGATGTGGAATATACCTTTGACGGTGGTAAAATTCTCTTTTATTTCACTGCTGACGGCAGGGTCGATTTCAGAGAACTTGTAAAAGACCTTGCAAGCATATTCAGAACAAGAATTGAGCTAAGACAAATCGGTGTAAGAGACAAGGCTAAAATGATAGGCGGTCTTGGCGTTTGCGGAAGACCTTTCTGCTGCAGCACATTTCTCGGAGATTTTCAGCCTGTTTCAATTAAAATGGCAAAAGAACAAGGTCTTTCTCTAAGCCTTGATAAAATAAGCGGCTGTTGCGGCAGACTTATGTGCTGCCTTAAATATGAGCAGGAAACGTACGAATACTTATCAAAAACAACTCCGAAGCCGGGCGCAATAATCAGCACAAATGAAGGTGAAGGCAAAGTTACGGAAAGCAATATTCTTACAGGCCTTCTCAAGGTTCAACTTAATAAGAGTCCTGAGGGAATAATCAAAATATTCCATAAAGATGATATTAAACTTATCAAAGACGGCTTTATTAAAATTGACAAAGAGGAAATGAAAGCTCTTAAAAATCTTGAATAAAGTAATTTAATGAGTTGTTACAAATGTGGCAACTCATTTTGATTAAACAGAAGGGGCGTTGCTATGTCTTTATATGATGAGCTAATTAAATATAGTAATTCGGACATTCTGCCCATGCATATGCCCGGCCACAAAAGACAGCAACTTTTCGGTGGAGAGCTTCCTTACAGCATTGACATAACGGAAATTGAGGGCTTTGATAATCTTCATCACCGTGAAGGAATATTAAAAGAACTTTCCGAAAAAATGGCGATTTTCAAAAAATCAGCCTATGCAATTCCCCTTATAAACGGCTCTACAGCGGGAATTATTGCCTCGGTAATGGCATTAACGAAGCCAAACGACACGGTGATAATGGCTCGTGGCTGTCATAAATCCGTTTATCACGCCGCAGAGATTTGCAGGCTTAACACAAAATATATTTATCCCGATTATGACAAATCCGATGGCTATTTTTTATCTGTATCCCCAAAAGATGTTGAAGAAGCTCTTTGTGATAATTCAAATGTGTCTCTTGTTATAATTACCTCTCCTACTTATGAAGGTATAGTAAGTGATATAGAAGAAATTTCAAGTGTTGTTCACAGGCACGGAGCAAAGCTTCTTGTGGATGCCGCTCACGGTGCTCATCTCGGATTCAGTCCTTTTTTTCCGGACGATGCAATTTCTTTAGGTGCGGATGCGGTAGTGGAATCACTCCATAAAACTTTACCTGCCATGACTCAATGTGCCGCTTTATATTTAAACAAAAATATAAACCCAAAGCTTTTTGAAAAAGCCTTGGGTAAAATTGAAACCTCATCCCCCTCTTATGTGCTTATGGCATCCATCGACAAATGCATTTCTGTATTAGAAAATACTGAAAATGAGCTATTTAAAAAATTTAATGATAATCTTAACTATTTTGACGATAAAATAAACAACATTAAAAATTTAACCGTCCCATTTCATGAAGATTTTGATGATTATAAATCTTATGACAGGAGTAAAATAATAATTTCTTCCGCAGGGACAAATTTGACAGGCTCTGATATTGCCGAACTTCTCAGAAAAAAATTTTACATTGAGCCGGAAATGATATGCAGCACTTATGTACTTTGCATGAGTTCTGTATGTGATACGAAAGAAAGTTTTGAAAGGCTTGCCGAGGCAATAGTCGAAATTGATAAGCTCGCCTCACGTAATTTTAAAGATAAAAAAATTCTACTCTATCCAAAAGCCAAGCAATTTTTAACTCTTGATGAGGCAAACAACTTTGATGGTGAGTATATTTTGCTTCAAAATGCAGAAAACCGAATTTCTCACACATACCTGTGGGCTTACCCTCCGGGAATTCCTATTTTAGCTCCCGGTGAAATAATCACAAAAGAAATTATTGACTATATAAACAGCCTAAGTGAAAATAAAATAGATATTCAGCAAGAGGGCGAACCTGACTGCGACGAAATATTTGTTTGTAATTGCAAAAAATCAATTTAACATAATTGACATAATCAAATTACTATGTTAAAATAATTAACTGTAAAAATTCAGATATGCATTTTATGCAATCTACATTAATAAGGAGATTCATATGAAAGCTACAAAGAGAATAAGAACAATTGAAACCCGTGACCTCTCTAAGAGCGCTCAGACCGGTGGCTGTGGTGAATGCCAAACATCTTGCCAGTCTGCTTGCAAAACTTCTTGCGGTGTTGCAAACCAGAAATGCGAAAACAAAAATAAATAATTTCAATTGGGACCTCCCGTCAGCCGTTTCCGACGGCGGGCGGGTTTTTCTTTATAAATTCTTATTACGGAGAGAACAATGATTCACCAATATAAATTAAACGGATATAACATAGTAATAGATACAGCTTCTGGCTCTGTGCATGATGTTGATGATGTGGCTTATGACGCCATTTCCATGTTTGAAACAAGCACCCGTGAAGAAATCACAAAAGCATTACTTGAAAAATACGCAAATGAGCCTGATGTAACCGAAGAAGAAATTTCGGACTTACTTGATGATATTCAAGCCTTAAAATACGAAAAAAAACTTTTTTCAAAAGATTTATATGAAGGTTTTTCATTTAACATGAAAAATCGTTCTACAGTTGTGAAGGCTCTTTGCCTTCATGTTTCCCATGCCTGCAACCTTAACTGCGAATATTGCTTTGCGGCTCAGGGCAAATACCACGGGCAAAGCTCTCTTATGAGTTATGAGGTAGGCAAGCAGGCATTGGATTTTCTTGTGGAAAATTCAGGCTCAAGGCACAATTTGGAGGTTGACTTTTTCGGTGGTGAACCTCTAATGAACTTTCAGGTTGTTAAAAACCTTGTATCTTATGCCCGTTCCATTGAAAAAGAAAAAAATAAAAACTTTCGTTTCACTCTTACCACAAACGGTATGCTTATTGATGATGATGTAATAGATTTTTGCAACAAAGAATGTCACAATGTTGTGCTTTCCCTTGACGGAAGAAAAGAAATTCACGATGCAAAAAGACCTACCCCCTCCGGTAAAGGCTCCTATGATTACATAGTTCCTAAATTCAAAAAGTTTGTTGAGGCACGAAAAGGTCAAGGCTACTATATGCGTGGCACATTCACCCATGAAAATACAGATTTTACAAATGATATTTTTCACATGGCAGATTTAGGCTTCAAGGAGCTTTCAATGGAGCCTGTTGTATGTAAGCCAACAGACCCTTATGCCCTTACAGACGAAGATTTGCCCATACTTATGGAGCAATATGAAATTCTCGCAAAAGAGATGATTCGCCGCCGTAAAGCAGGCAACGGCTTCACTTTTTATCATTACATGATAGATTTAAAGGCAGGACCGTGTATTTATAAAAGAATAAGCGGCTGCGGCTCAGGCACAGAATATATGGCAGTTACTCCATCCGGTGACCTTTATCCCTGTCACCAATTTGTGGGCGACCCAAAGTATCTTATGGGTAATGTTTGGGACGGAGTTACAAACACGGAAATTCGCAGCGAATTTGCAAATTGCAATGTTTATTCCCGTGAAGAATGTAAAAACTGCTGGGCAAGGCTTTACTGCTCCGGCGGATGTGCCGCAAACTCCTACCACGCCACAGGCTCAATAGGCGGTATTTACGAGTATGGCTGCAAGCTCTTCCGTAAAAGGATGGAATGTGCCATTATGATGGAAGTTGACAAGTCCCACGACGAGCAGGAAAGCTGAAAATTTGCCGACTGTTAATAATTAATTACATACAATTTAACATCTCCCTAATACACTGAAAGTGTAGAATTAGGGAGATGTTTTTCATGGAGAAAAAAGAGGTTACCGACTCAAATTTGATAAAGAAATCACTTACGATAAACTCTTGATTTTATTTATGATAGGCTGTATTCTCGGTATTTTGATTGAAGGAAGTTTCTGCCACTACATTAGAGTTGCTTACCGGTCTTTTATTAAGATACGGTCTCGGTATGCGTGCATGAAATTATGAAAATGCCTTTCTCAACTATAAAGGATTAATTTGCATTGGTTTTTCATTTATGTGGAGTGCAGCGGCCTTTGCTTTTTGCGAGTTACAACCAAAAATAACCAAAAGTTTAGGAAAATTTAAGGGAAAGGCATGGCACAAAACCTGTGTGGCTGTCGGAATATTTATGATATTTAATATTATACTCATGTCTATGTATTTAACAAGATGGAGTGAAAGGCACTATGGCATACCGGCACAAACCGAATTGCAGGCTATTATTGATGAAGACGCCCCGGATGATTATATGCAATCAAAGTTTATGGAATGGGAGTTTCTTGACTCCGTAATCGACAACACAATTAATAAATGAAAATAAACATATCTTTGTAAAAAACCTCTCCTAACGATGGAGAGGTTTTTATTATATTTAATCAATAGATATTACCGTATCAAGTGCAGCGGTTGTGGCATCTGCAATTCTGCCGCTCTTTACAGCATCACCGATAATGTAAGTTTTATCAAAAGAATTTTTGCATTCTTCATATAAAGAATTATCCGGTTTAACTCCCATGGCAAGTACTACTGCATCTGCCTCAAGCACATCTCTGATTTTACTGTGAACATCCTCAATAACTGCAAATTTTTCTCTGACTTCAAGGAGCTTCTTACCTGTAAGAAATTCGGTACCGTTCTTTTCAAGCTTCGGCTTTATATCGTCAACATGTTGCATCCATGTGCCGGGCGCAATTGTATCTGCCATTTCAACAACGGTAACCTTATTGTATGGGCAAAGAGTTTCGGCAGTTTCAAGGCCTGTCATGCCTGAGCCGATAAGTGCGATTTTTTTATTTTCAAGTTTAACACTGCCGTTGAGAATTTCGGTTGAGGTGTAAACATTGGAAAGCTCTGTACCCTTTATTGATTTAGGTTTTAAGGCATTTGCACCTGTTGCGAATATAACTGCGTAAGGATTGTATGATGCAATAAGCTCTTTTGTTGCAACAGTATTACAAATTATTTCCGCACCGGCTTTTTTTGCACCGTGAACAAGATCATCTATGCACCATTGCATTTTTTCTTTATTCGGGGCAGCTGCTGCAAGAACAAGCTGACCACCGGGCTTTTTATCTTTTTCAATAACCGTAACATTAAAGCCACGGTTTGCAAGAAGTTTTGCACTCATAAGGCCCGCCGGGCCTGCTCCGATAACAATAATTTTTCTGTCGTCGCCGTTATTCTTAAGGTCAATATTTTCTCTGCCTACAAAAGGATTTACGGAACATCCGCCGTTTCCGCCCGTGTAAGCATTATCTTGCATACTTTGAATACAATAAAGGCAGCAAATACATCTGGTTACATCCTCCGGATGACCGCTTTGGACTTTCTCCGCCCAATGAGGGTCGGCAATATGCGGCCTGCCCAAAGAGACCATATCTTGAGTACCGTTTTCAAGTTGCTCTTCTGCCTGCTCAGGGCTTCTGATGAGGTTTGCGGCAATTACGGGAATATTAACAGCTGCTTTTACGGCTGCAGCCATATAAGCGCGCCAACCACACTTAAATGACATAGGTTCAAGCCAATAATTAAATGTGTCATAAGCGGCGGATGAAACATCTATTGCGTCAGCACCTGCTTTTTCAAGACGCTTTGCCATTTCAACGCCTTCTTTAAGGTCATAACCTTTACCCTCTTTGCCGATATACGAATAACATTCATCAACGGTAAGGCGAACAATAACGGGAAAGTCTTTACCGCATCTGTCTTTTATTCTTTGGAGAATTTCTATAAGAAATCTCATTCTGTTTTCAAGGCATCCGCCGTATTCATCGGTACGGTGATTGGTATTAGGCGAAAGAAACTGCTGAATTAAATAGCCGTGAGATGCATGAAGTTCAACGCCATCTGCCCCTGCTTCTTTAACCCTTACGCCTGCCTCAATAAATTGGTCTCTCAGCTTTTTCACTTCACTGTTTGTAAGGGGGCGCATAATAGAATCAGCAAAATAACTTCTTTCACACTTTGAAGGAGCTACAACGGGAGGCACTATATGATGCTTTAGAAGCACCTTTCCTGCAGGAACGATTTTATAAAGGAGATCGGAATAAAAAGAGAATTTTTTATCCATAGCAATGCTCATTGGCACCGTACCTACAAGCAAGCCGAGATTTTGTCTGCCCGGGTGATGTAGCTGAACAAACAATTTTGCACCGTGCTTATGTATTCTTTCCGCAAAAGGCCTGAATGCATAAATATTTTCATTTTGGCTCATGGAAAGCTGAGCAAAAGCAGAGGCACCCGTTACATCATTAACACGAGTAATTTCAGTAATGATAAGACCTGTACCGCCCTTTGCTCTTTCCTCATAATAATCCATCAATTTCTCAGTTGGAGTGCCGTCAAATTGGCCCATGCCCATAAGCATGGGTGCCATAACAATTCTGTTTTTTATTTCGCAACTGCCGATTTTTATAGGTGTAAAAAGCTTTTCGTATGCCATATAAACTCTCCTAAATATTTGATGAAATTATTATACACGATGAGAATCTATAATGCAAATTTTTATTTACACACAATCTTTATTATGGTAATATATGCATAGGAGGGATGACCTATGATAACAAACAGAAAAATAGTTCTTACAGGTGCAGGTAGCGGAATCGGACTTGAAGTATTAAAAATTCTTGCTGCAGCAGAGGGAAACACAATTTTTGCCGTCGATAAAGACATAAGCAAGATTAACGGATTCGGTGAAAATGTAATTCCATTTGAAATTGATGTGTCATCAAAAGAGGCTGTTGATAAAATTTTTGTTGAAGCTGACAAAGCCATGAATTTTATTGACATTTTTTATGCTAATGCCGGCTACCCATATTATGAAGTAATCAATTATACGGATTGGGACAGAGCCGAACAAATGTTTGCAACAAACGTGCTTTCGCCAATTTATTCATATGAGAAATATCGTGAATATCTTGACGGCAGACATGGTCACTTTGCAATTACCGTTTCAGCTATAGGTAAAATGGCAATGCCGGGATATGCTCTTTATTCGGCATCAAAATTTGCCATGCATGGTTTCCAAGAAGGTTTAAGATTTGAATTGCCTAAAAACATAAAGCTTACTTGTCTTTATCCCATTGCAACGGATACGGGCTTTTTCAAAGCTGCTAACAAAAAAGAATTTGAAAAACCTTTCCCGGTTCAAAAACCTGAGCATGTAGCTAAAAAGATGATTGAAGGCCTTGAAAAAGGGGCTAAAGCTGTTAATCCCAGCAAGCTTTTCACCCTTTCAGGTGTACTTTTTGCAATTGCTCCCCCTGTTAAGTCCGTATATCTTAAGCTCGAAAAAAATAAACTTACAAGATTTGTTGAAAATAGGGCGAGAATTAATAAAAAATAATTTTCGGTGATAAAATGAGAGAAAAGATTTGTATAAATGATAACTGGATATTCAGCAAAGATGGCTTTTCGTGCAAGGTAAATTTGCCGCACACTTGGAATGCCTATGACGGTCAAGGTGATGAAGGTAATTCTTACAGTCGCTGTAAATGCACCTATTCAAGAGACATTGCTCCCATAGATGCAGAAAGAGTCATAATCGAGTTTGAAGGTGCCAATTCCCTTTGCACCGTTAGAGTAAACGGCACTTTATTAGGTACTCATAAAGGCGGATATTCTCATTTCAGATATGATATTACCGGCTTTGCAAAACAAGGATGTACAATTACAGCTGAGGTTGATAATTCCAATTTTGAAGAAATATATCCTTCAGTTGCGGATTTTACATTTTTTGGCGGTCTTTACAGAGGTGTAAATCTTATTTTAACCGGCAATTGCTGTTTTTCGTCAAAAGATTATGCCTCAGATGGTCTTTACATCACCCCATTTAAAAGCGGTGATGAGTGGTTTCTCGGCATTAAGGCTCTTATTGACGGTAAAATCGAGGACGCAAAAATCACATATAATTTGCTTGATGCAGAGGGCAATATTTATCGCTCTGCTGAAAGTAATATAAATAAAGAGACAACTTATATAAACTGCGGGACGCCAAATCTTTGGAACGGAAGAAAGAGTCCTTATCTTTACACTCTTAATGCCGAAATAATTTTGCCTGATGGCACAGTTTCCGATAATTTAAGCATCAAAACAGGTTTTAGAACTTTTGAAATAGACAGTAAAAAAGGTGCTTTTCTTAACGGCGGACATATAAAAATCAGAGGACTTTGTCGCCATCAAGACAGAGAAGATATGGGCAATGCCATTACAATTAAAGAGCATAAAGAGGATATGAATATAATCCTTGAAACAGGAGCAAACGCTTTAAGGCTCGCTCACTATCAGCAAGCAGAAGAATTTTATTCTCTTTGCGACGAAAACGGTATACTTGTTTGGGCAGAAGTGCCGGTTATTTCCAAATTTTCACAAATTAAGCATCCCAACGCTAAAAGACAGCTTACGGAGCTGATAAAGCAAAATTATAATCATCCGTCAATTTTTGCTTGGGGAATCGAAAACGAAATAACCATGGGCGGAATTACTAATGTAACAATGTATAACTGTCTTGATGAGCTTGATACAATTGTAAAAACTTTAGATTCAACCCGTTACTCTACCTGTGCACAGTTTACGATGCTTCCGCCGGATTCGCCATTAAATGAAATAACAGATATATTAGGCTATAATCATTATTTCGGCTGGTATATGGGCAAATGTGAAGATTTAGGGCCTTGGCTCGACAGGTTTACAGCCATAAATCCCGATGCCAGGCTTTGTATTTCGGAATATGGTGCAGATGCGGTTTTGAACTGGCAAACAGATAAGCCTGAGCAAGGAGATTACACAGAAGAATATCAGTGCATTTTCCACGAGAATTATCTTAAAGAGATAAACAGCCGTGAGAATATTTGGGGTTCCTTCCTTTGGAACACCTTTGATTTTGCAGCCTGCAAGAGAAATGAAGGCGGTGTAATAGGTAGAAACAATAAAGGCCTTGTCACTTATGACCGCTGCACCAAAAAGGATGCTTTTTATTTCTATAAGGCAAGCTGGAGTGAAGAAGATACATTGCACATTTGCGGTCAAAGATACATTAAAAGGCCCATTGGCACAACAGATATAAAAGTTTATTCGAATAAAGACAAAGTATTACTCACCTCTCAAGGCAAAACTTATACCTTAGAAGGCAAAACAATATTTGAATTTAAAAATATTCCCATTGCAGAAGGTGTAAATATCATCACCGTAAAAGCAGGAAAGCTCAATGAATCAATTAAAATTATAGGTATTACAGAGCCATATAAATACTACAAAATGCCCTCTGAACTTCGCACATATGTGAGAAACTGGAATGTTAAAGAAAATTGTATTACAGTTGATGACTCCATCGGCGATATTCTTGAATCCGAAGATACAAAAGAAATAGTACACAATAAATTCGGTGAAAAATTCGATTTTGTTTTTAAGGCGGCAAAGCCACTTAAAAAGATTAAAATAGGCTCTGCCGTTGACCTTGCAAAGAAAATAGGCTTTCCCGAAGAATATACCAACATGGCAGAGGGTTACTTTAAAACATTTAGAAAGAAATAGAATTGCACAAAAAGAAAGCTATATCATTGAGATTTTCTTTGATATAGCTTTTAATATTTTTTATTTGTTATTTTTTACAGACATACAGCGGATTGCATTAAGGACCGCCAAAACCATTACTCCCACATCTGCAAATATTGCTGCCCACATATTTGCTGCACCCAAAGCAACAAGTAATAAGCAGGCGAGCTTTACGCCAATGGCAAACCATGTGTTTTCTTTTACAATTCTTAAACAGTGCTTTGATATTTTAATAGCTGTGGATATTTTAAGAGGATCGTCGTCCATAAGCACTATATCTGCCGCTTCAATAGCTGCATCTGATCCCATAGCGCCCATGGCAATGCCTATATCTGCCCTTGAAAGAACGGGAGCGTCATTTATGCCATCACCTACAAAGGCAAGCACATCATTTTCATGCTTTTTCTCAGACAGTAATTTTTCAACTTGTGTTACCTTATCCTGCGGTAAAAGTTCACTGTAAACTTTATCTAATTTAAGCTCTGAAGCAACGCTGTCGGCAACCTTTTTCATATCTCCGGTAAGCATAACTGTTTGGGTAACTCCGTTTTCCTTCAGCTCCTTTATTGCTTTGGCACTGTGAGGCTTAATAATATCGGAAATAACAATATGCCCTGCATATTCGCCCTCAATAGCCACATGAAGCACCGTACCCGTAAGTTCACATTCGTGCCATTTTGCGCCAACTAAATTCATCATTTTTCCGTTACCGACTGCAACATTTTTTCCATTTACTTTTGCTTTTATACCGTGTCCTGCAATTTCTTCAACATCCTCAACTGTGCAATCATCAGCCTCGTTAGGATAAGCCTTTTTAAGTGAATTTGATATAGGGTGATTTGAATATCTTTCAACATGAGCGGCAAGATGAAGTAAATCATTCGGATTCATATCGGAATGAATTGCCGTAACATCAAAAACGCCCTTTGTAAGTGTACCTGTTTTATCAAATACAACGGTTTTGGTATTTGCGAGAATTTCAAGATAATTTGATCTTTTTACAAGCACACCTTGGCGGCTTGCTCCTCCGATTCCGGCAAAGAACGATAAAGGAATTGAAATAACCAAAGCACAGGGGCAAGATGTAACAAGAAATGTTAAAGCTCTGTAAATCCATGTGCCGAAATTATGAGGATTACCTATAATCAAATTTATTACCGGAGGAATAATTGCCAAAGCGATGGCAGAGAATACAACAGCGGGAGTATAAATTCTTGAAAATTTTGTGATAAAATTTTCTGATTTTGATTTGCGAGAACTTGCATCTTCTATAAGCTCAAGGACTTTTGAAGCTGTAGATTCTCCAAACTCTTTTGTTGTTTCTATTTTAATAACACCGTTAAGATTTATACATCCGCTTATTACTTCATCCCCAATTTTAACATCACGGGGAACTGACTCTCCGGTAAGTGCGGCTGTATCAAGAGAAGAAGATCCATCAACAATTTTTCCGTCAATGGGAACTTTTTCACCGGGCTGAACAATAATTATCGTTCCTATTTCCACATCGTCCGGATCTATCTGCTCAAGCTGACCATTTTCTCCTTCAATGTTTGCATAATCGGGACAAATATCCATAAGATCGGAAATGCTCCTACGGCTCTTACCAACAGCGTAGCTTTGAAACCATTCGCCTATCTGATAAAAAAGCATAACGGCAATAGCTTCATTGTAATCGTTGCTTTTTTCATAAACAGCCAGTGCAATAGCACCAACAGTGGCAATTGCCATAAGCAAGCTTTCATCAAAAGGTTGTTTATTTTTTATACCTTGAAATGCCTTAATAAGAATGTCATAGCCTATAAGGATATAAACAGCAATATACAAAGAAAATAAAAGTAAGCTGTTTATTTCAATAAATTTTTTTAATATAGCAAGAGTCGCAACTAAACCGGCTGCAATAATTATTCTTATTAAATTTTTCTTCTGCTTTTTTGTCATACCATTCACCCGCTTTGATTAAACAATCATTTAATCGTTGATTAAAATATTAAGTATTCACCATTAGATGAATACTTCACAATCACTTTCAACTTTTTTGCAGTTTTTACGAACTTCTTGCATAACAGCATCAATATCAACACCGTCTTCAAATTCGATTTTCATCTTGAGAGCCATAAAATTAACACT
>CAVHYZ010000012.1:0-33567 GCA_963640495.1 Acutalibacteraceae bacterium | reverse complement strand
ACTCAAGAAAATAACGGAGGATATATATGAAAAAATTTTTATTTCAGGGTGATTCAATAACAGATGCAGGCAGAAACGATGATTATGATGACGGCAGAGAGTCCTATGGCTACCCTACATTTGTTGCAGGCAAGCTGGGCGTAAAATATCCCGGTAAAATTGAATTTATCAACCGTGGAGTCAGCGGGAACAGAATTGTTGACCTTTATGCAAGAATTAAGACGGATTTTATAAATGTTAAACCGGATGTTATAACCATTCTTATAGGAATAAATGATGTGTGGCATGAATTCGGTGATGATCCGAATGGTGTTGCAAATGAAAAATTTTTCAAAATTTACTGTATGCTTATAGAAGAATTGAAAGAGGCTCTGCCAAATACCACAATTATAATTTTGGAGCCCTTTGTTTTGAAGGCTTCCGGAACGAAGGATAATTGGGACGTCTTTAGATTAGAGGCCGAAAAGAGGGCCGAAAGTGCAAAAAGAGTTGCCGAAAAATTTTCACTTCCATTTATTCCTCTTATGGATAAATTCGATTCTCTTGCAAAGATTGCTCCCACAGAGCACTGGCTCCTTGACGGAGTACATCCCGCTCCCGCAGGACATGAAATAATAGCTGAAGCTATTGAGGGTAAATGTGAAGAACTTAAATTGTTTTAATCCGCATAGATAAAACCGATAATAAAACACGGGCTGCTCTAAATTGGGCAGCCCGAAATTCTTTGAGAATTTATAATGAGCAGAGCATTTTTTCTGCTTCTTCTCTTGTAAGTGAACCGGGAGATGCGACAAAATTACCGGGGATTGCATTTTCCCATCTTTCAGAATAATTATGAGCTTCTTCCGGCGAAATTATAATATTTTTCAAATCAACCAATGATGATATGACTTTTTTTACATTTTCAATGTTATCGGTCATCTTTTCAAAATCTCTTGCTTTTTCGGGACTGAATTTTTTGCATCTGTCTATGAAAAAACTGAAAAATGCTTCGCATGCCATGCCGTGGGGAATACCGTAATTTTCCGTTAAAACATATCCGAGAGGATGAGGAAAACCTGTGCCGCAAGTGTTAATTACAAGGCCTGCATATATAGAGCCGTAATATAGAGAATCTCTTATTTCGGTATTAATTTCTTTTCCCTCCGAAATTTGTCTTAAGCAATTATAGAGAGTGGGAATGCATTTTTCTGCAAATAACCTTTCAATGCCTTCACATTTTTCGGTGAAAAAGCCTTCTGTGGCATGGGCAAAGGCATCAAGAGCCGTTGAAACAGTTGATTTGTAGGGGAGAGAATAAGTATATTTAGGGTCACAAAAAGAAATTTTTGCATAGCAATCAGTGCCTTTTATGCTTTTTTTAATTCCCGTTTCGTCGTTTGTAAGCACGGCAACGGCTGTAACTTCGCTTCCGGTGCCGGCGGTTGTACCCACAAGGGCAACAGGCAGGGGAGAATTGCAACCTCCTCTGTTATAAATATTAATGGGGGAAAACTGCGGATTAGTTGCATAAAAAGCAATTGCCTTTGATGAATCCTGAGCAGAGCCTCCGCCTATACCGATAATAAATTCCGCATTACATTCTCTTGCTTTTTTACCGGCATTATAGCAGGAAGAAATAAGAGGATTTTCGCTTATTTCACTGAATATTTCATAAGATATATTTTCTTTTTTCAGAGCGAGTTCCACATCTTTGAGGGCACCGGATTTTTCGGCTCCGCTTTTGCCAGTAACTATTAAACATTTCTTTCCGAGCTCTCTAAGCAGGCTTGAATTTTCAGTTACGGAATCCTTACCCCAAATAACTCTCGTAGGCATAAAAACATTGTAGGTCATAGTTTTCCTCCTTTTCCATTGATTTAATTATAAAAGAAATATAGTGAAAATCAACATAAAATTAAAAATTACAGTTGAAATTTTATACTTATTGTTATATTATTAAAACTATAATGAATGAAAGTTTTCCACAAGGAGCTTGTATGAAAAAATCAGTTGGCAAAAATGCTAAAATCGCAATTGTAACGGTAGCTGTAATTGCAATTGTCGGGGCTGTTTTCACATACAGGCTTTATTCACGGGAATTTTCGGCTTCATTTACGGCTATGGATACTTACATCACTCTCAAAGCAAAAGGTATAGACTGTAAAGAAACCCTTGATGAAGTGGAAAATTTTGTGAAAAATTATAGTGATAATGTGCTTTCAAGGCATATTGAAACATCTGAAGTATCCAAAATAAACGCCGATGAGGGCGGGACTTTCAGCAACGGTATTTCAGATTATTTTGATTTGCTGTTGAAAATATCGGAAGATAGTAAGGGCGCTTTTGATTTTACTCTCGGTGCTCTTAGCGATTTGTGGGGCATAGGAACGGAAAATGCAAAAATTCCCACAGAAGAAGAAATCAAATCGGTTTTATCCTGTGCCGGTGTAGATAAAATTTCTTATAAAAACGGTAAAATCTCTATTCCCAAGGGCATGAGCATTGATTTCGGTGCTGCCGGCAAAGGAATGGCTCTTGATGAAATAAAAATAAAGTACCTTGAAAAAAGTAAAATCAGCCGTGCTGTTTTCAGCCTTGGGGGAAGCATATTGCTTTATTCCACCAAAGAAAACGACACTTTTACGGTAGGCATAAGAAATCCTAATGAAACAAATGATTATATGGCTGTGCTTTCTGTCAGCGAAGGATGCGTTTCCACCTCCGGAAGTTATGAAAGATATTTTGAAGAAAACGCAGTTCGATATCATCATATATTTGACCCTAAAACAGGTTATCCTGCTAAAAGCGGTCTTGTAAGTGTTACGATTTATTCGGAGAGCGGCACCGTTTCCGATGCTCTTTCAACTGCTTGTTTTGTTCTCGGTGCAGAGAATGGAGCTGCTCTTGCAAAAAAATATAATTGCGAGGCCGTTTTTATTGACACGGAAGGTTTTGTTACCGTAACAGACGGGCTTAAGGATAAAATTGAAATTACCAATGATAATTACACCTTGAGGTAATCAAATGAAGCTGAATTTAATCCGAAAAGCGGATGTTATAATTATTGCAATAGTTATTTTTTTTGCGGCGGCTTTTTTATTTATTCGCTCATCTGACGAATCATCTCTCACAGCGGAAATTTCCGTTGACGGAGAGGTAATTAAAACAATTAAGCTTGATGAAATTAACGAAAGAACAGAAATAACTACAAACACTTCCCCAAAGGTTACCATAGTTGCCGAAAACGGTGAAATATGGTTTGAGAAGGCAGAGTGCAACGACAAAATTTGCATATCGGCAGGTCATCTCTCAAAGAAAGGAGATACAGCTGTGTGCTTACCTGCAAAAACCGTTGTGAGTATAAGCGGCTCCACAGTTGACGCAATAACTTACTGATATGAAGATAAATAAAACAGCTTATGAAGTGGCTTTAGGAGCAATTCTTTGTGCTCAGGCTCTTGCACTCAGTTTTCTTGAGAATTTAATACCCGCTATGCCTTTTATGCCACCGGGGGCTAAACCCGGATTTTCAAATATAATCACCATGTTTGCTGCGGAAAGTCTCGGCTTTCCATGGGCGATGATCATAACTTTTGTTAAAGGCGGGTTTGCTTTTATTACAAGAGGAGTAACTGCCGGAGCTATGAGCCTTTCCGGCGGAATTCTTTCAACTCTCGCAATGTACTTTTTATTAAAATACGCACAAAAAATTTTGGGACTTATGGGCATATCCGTAATCAGTGCCCTTTGCCATAATTTAGGTCAGCTGCTTACCTCTGTGGCAATAACAGGTTCATCCAAAACTTTTTATTATGCACCCGTGCTTGCAATATTCGGCATAGTAACCGGAATTGTTACGGGTTTTATATTCAGAGCAGTATTACCTGCCCTTGAAAAGCAAAAGAAATTCTTTTTTAAGTCTGATACACAATAGGAGGAGAGCACAATGTCCAAAATCCCCAAAGGCGTATTGACTGCCGTTAAAAAAGTCAGAGGCGGTGTAATGGTTGATCATAACAAAAACACCGCTGAAACAGAGGTAGCCAGAATACCGACGCCTTCAAAGGTAGTAATTCCCATGTCAATGCACATCGGCGCCCCTTGTGAGCCCGTTGTAAAAGTAGGCGACGAGGTTGCGGTAGGCCAGCTTATCGGCGATACGGATAAGTTTGTAAGCGCACCTATTCACGCCAGCATTTCCGGTAAAGTTGCGGCTGTGGGCGATATTAAAATGCCCAACGGTACTATGTCAAAAGCAGTTACCATTGAATCTGATGGTGAGATGAGACTGTGGGAGGGCATTAAGCCCCCTGTGGTTGAAACCCGTGAGGATTTTATTAAGGCCGTTCGCAACAGCGGACTTGTAGGCCTTGGCGGTGCAGGTTTTCCAACTCATGTAAAACTTAGCTTTGACCCGAGTAAAAATATTGATACTCTTATAATCAACGCTGCCGAGTGTGAGCCTTACATCACCGTTGACTATCGTGAATGTATTGAAAATTCATGGGATATTCTTTCGGCTGTTTACACAATAAAAGAAATTCTCGGTTTTAAGCAGGTTATTATTGCCGCAGAGGATAATAAGCCTGAGGCTTTCAAAATTCTAAAAAAGATTGCCGATGACAAAACCGATGTAAACGATGAAGTACGCCTTATGGTGCTTAAATCAAAATACCCTCAAGGTGCCGAAAAAATGATGGTTCAGTCTGCTACCGGCAGGCAGGTACCTCCCGGAAAACTTCCGGCAGATGTAGGATGTGTTGTAATGAATGTTGCATCCGTTGCCTTTATTTCAAGATATCTCAAGACAGGTAAGCCTCTTGTAAGCCGTTCACTTACCGTTGACGGCTCCGCTATTGCCGAGCCAAAGAATGTAAGAGTTCCAATTGGCACAAATATCGGTGATATAATTGAATTTTGCGGTGGATTTAAGACTGCTCCCGGCAAACTTATTACCGGTGGCCCCATGATGGGTCTTGCTATTGTAGGTACGGATTTTCCTGTATTAAAACAAAATAACGCAATCCTTGCTTTCTCCGAAGAAGATGCTCTTCTTAAAACCGAAACAGATTGTATTCGCTGTGGCAGATGTGCCGCAGCTTGCCCCTTAAGCCTTACGCCCGTAAATATCGTTAAGGCCGCTAAAGCAAAAGATGTTGAAAAATTAAACAAAGCCGGAGCGATGGTTTGTATGGAATGCGGCAGCTGCGCTTATTCCTGCCCTGCAGGTAAACCCCTTGTACAATATATGAGACTTGCTAAGGCTATTATCAGAGAGGAGAGTGCAAAAAAATGATAGATGGTAAAAAGCTTCATGTAAGCGCATCTCCCCATAGAAGAGCAAAGGCAACTACTCAAAGTATAATGCTTGATGTTATTATTGCCCTCATTCCTTCCCTTATAGCATCGGTTATAATATTCGGGCTCCGTGCTTTGCTTATTACCGTTGTTTCCGTTGCTGTTTGCGTTTTAACCGAGTATGTTTTCAGAAAACTTCTTAAAAGAAATAATACAATCAGCGATTTAAGTGCCGTTGTTACGGGTATGCTTCTTGCGTTTAATATGCCCTCGGGTATTCCGATTTGGATGGTGATTATCGGTGACTTATTCGCAATTATAATTGTTAAACAGTGCTTTGGCGGAATAGGTCAAAACTTTGTTAATCCTGCTATTGCAGGCAGAATTTTTATGCTTCTCTCTTTCGGCAAGATGATGGAATGGAGCGAGCCTCTTGCGGGAATTATGAATTTAGGAGGAGTTGAAGCTCTTTCAGGTGCTACACCACTTGCCGAAATAGCAGCAGGTGAAACAGACCTTCCTACCTTAACTCAAATGCTTTTAGGCGTTAGAGGAGGTTGTCTCGGTGAAACCTGTATAATCGCCATTGTAATCGGTGGTATTTATTTGGTTGCTCGTGGCGTAATTAAGCCAACAATCCCCGTATCATATATTTGCACTGTTGCCGTTATTATGATTATTGCGATGCTTGTTAAGAATGAAAGCCGGTCATTCGTTTGGTATCAGCTTCTTTCAGGCGGTTTGTTCCTCGGCGCAATATTTATGGCAACAGATTATACAACAAGTCCCATAAGCACAAAAGAAAAAGTCATTTACGGCATCGGCTGCGGACTTTTGACTTGCCTTATAAGGCTTTTCGGTTCACTTCCCGAAGGTGTATCTTATTCAATTATCCTTATGAATGTGCTTACACCTCTTATTGAGAAATTTACTACTCCCAAGCCTTTTGGCACTCCTAAAAAAGAAAAGAAAGAAAAGGAGGCGGCAAAGGCATGAAAAAAGCAAAGGAATATTTAATCCCTACACTTGTTCTTTTTGTTATTTGCTTTATATCAGCTCTCCTTCTTGCAATAACAAATGATGTTACTGCTCCGAAAATTGCAGAAAATGCAATAAAAACTCAGCAAGAAGCTATGGCTTTTGTTGTTCCCGATGCGGACCATTTTGATGAAGAAAGCACAGAGAACGAATACGGCTCATACTATAAAGCCTATGATGCTGATGGCAATGTTATAGGTTATGCGATTACCGCCACCGGTAAAGGCGGATATGACGGTGATATTACCTTAATGGTAGGCCTTGATGCAAAGGGAGCGGTCAAAGAGCTTGAAAGCGGTAGTGCAGCTCTCAGTTTTCTTGAAGAGAGTGAAACTCCTTCTGTAGGCGGTAAGCTTAAAAAGAAAGTTGAATTTCTTTCTCAGTACATCGGGCTTACAGGTTCGGCTGCCCTTACTAAAAACGGCGGCACGGTGGATGCTGTTACAGGTGCCACAAAAACTTCACAGGGCATAACAGATGCAGTTAATAATGCACTGCTTTGCTATTCACAAATATCCAAGGAGGTGAGCACAAATGGCTGAAAAGAAAAGCTTAGGTCATGAATTTACAAAAGGCCTTATTAAAGAAAATCCGGTTCTTCGCCTTGTGCTCGGAACCTGTCCTACCCTTGCAACTTCTGTTTCCGTTACCAACTCCATCGGTATGGGAATAGCTGCAACAATGGTTCTTATTTGCTCAAATGTGGTTATTTCAGCACTTAGAAAGGTTATACCGTCAAAAATAAGAATTCCTGCTTATATTGTAGTTATTGCGTCTTTCGTTACAATTGTTCAAATGCTTGTTAAAGCCTTTGTTCCCGCTCTTAATGACGCTTTGGGCGTTTACCTTCCGTTGATTGTTGTTAACTGCATTATTCTCGGCAGAGCAGAAGCTTTTGCAGGTAAAAATTCGGTGCCCGCATCATTCCTTGACGGTCTCGGAATGGGTATAGGATTTACATTTGCGCTCTGCGTTATGGCAACAATTCGTGAAATTTTAGGTGCCGGCACATTCCTTGACGGAATTGACAGTTTAACAGGACTTTTTGGTGCCACAAGTTTCACCGGCTTTACGATTTTTGAAAACCCAATCGGTATTTTGGTTATGGCTCCCGGCGGTTTTATGGCATTCGGCCTTGTAATGGCCCTTGCAAATAAGGTTGCAGAGGGCAAAGGCAAACCAAAGGCGGAACTTAAAGGCTGTCAGGCTTGCCCAATGGCAGGCGCTTGCGGTATTAAAGATACCGATGAATCCTGTGATAAAAAGGCAAAGGAGGATGTTAAAGCATGATTGCAATTTTCCTTACTGCCATTCTTACAGAGAATTATATTCTCTGCCAGTTCCTCGGCATTTGCCCCTTCCTCGGAGTTTCCAAAAAGCTTAACACAGCAGTTGGGATGTCTTTAGCTGTTATATTTGTTATGGCTCTTGCCACAGCCGTTACCTACCCCATAAACAAATTTTTGCTTGTTAAGAATGACCTTGAATATCTTCAAACAATAGTATTCATTCTTGTTATTGCCGCACTTGTTCAATTTGTTGAAATAGTACTTAAAAAGTTTATTCCTTCACTTTATCAGGCTCTCGGTATTTACCTTCCGCTTATCACCACCAACTGTGCAGTGCTTGGCGTTGTTCTTCTTAATATTGAAAGCGGATACACATTTGCACAAAGTATGGTAAACTCTGTTGGTGGCGGCGTAGGTTTCTTAGTTGCCATGGTAATGTTTGCAGGAGTTCGTGAAAGACTTGAAGGCTGTGATATTCCGAAAGGGCTTCAAGGCTTACCAATCACCCTTATTGCCGCTTCGCTTGTTTCCCTCTCATTCCAGGGATTTTCAGGTGTTGTAAGCGGAATATTCGGTTAAGGAAGGCGGTGTGAATATGAATTATCATCTTATTATTCTTGCCGTTGTCATTCTTGCCGTTATCGGTGCTTTGGCTGCTTTGCTCCTTTCAATCGCCTCAAAGGTTTTTGCAGTGCCTGTTGATGAAAAAGCAGAGCAAATCAGAGAATGCCTTCCCGGTGCAAATTGTGGCTCTTGTGGATTTTCAGGGTGTGACGGTTATGCGGCCGCTCTTTCAAAAGGCGAAACTAAAGAGACTACTCTTTGTAATCCCGGCGGAAATGAAACGGCAAAAGCAATCAGCGAAATTCTCGGAGTAGAGGCCGGCACGGTAAAGCCTATTGCCGCAGTGGTAATGTGCAGAGGCTATAAAGAAAACGCAACCGATAAACTTATTTATGACGGTTACATGAGCTGCCGTATGGCTACTCAGGTTTTCGGCGGCCCTAAAGAATGTATATACGGCTGTATAGGCTATGGCGATTGTATAAGCGTATGTGAGCAAAACGCAATTTCCATTCTTAACGGCGTAGCACATGTAGAGCCTTCGCTTTGCAAGGCTTGCAAAAAATGTGTTAAAACGTGCCCTAAGGGACTTATTGAAATGCTCCCTGTGGATGAAATAAAAGCAGCTGTCCTTTGTAAGAATCATGATAAAGGCGCTGTAACCCGTAAAGAATGTACAGCCGGATGTATAGGCTGTATGAAGTGTGTTAAAGTTTGCCCCTCCGAAGCAATTACAATTGATAAATTCTGCGCCAAGGTGGATTATGAAAAGTGCGTAGGCTGTGGCGAATGCAACAGCGTATGCCCCGTGGGCGCAATCAATATATTAAAGTTGAGTTAAATAAAATATATTACCATGAAAACTCCCGACAGTTTGCTGTCGGGAGTTTACTTTGCTTGAATTTATATATGAAAATGCAACGATGATTTTTTCGTTGCATTTTTGTTCTTTTTGTGGTGCGATAATTTCAGCAAGGAGGTAATGAAATGAAAGAATTAAAATATATTGTGAATTAAAATTTAAAAAACAGTTGACAAAACAAAAAAAATAGTATATATTATCAATAACGATAACGATTATTATTTTAATTACTCAAGAAAGAGGATATTTATGAACGGAATGAAACACAGTAAGCAAAGAGATGCAATATATAATGAGCTTAGCTTACGCAAGGATCATCCCACGGCCGAAGATTTGTATTTCAGCGTAAAAAATAATATTCCCAATTTAAGCCTTGCCACTGTTTATCGTAATTTAACCCAATTAGAGCAGGATGGTAAAATTCAGCGAATCACCTCAGGCACATCCGATAGATTTGATGCCGATATTTCCAACCATCCTCATTTTGTTTGCATTAAGTGTGGCAGAGTGGTAGATGTTACCCTTGATAAATCCACGGGTGAAGAAACAATTTGTGATTTTGATGGTAAGGTTATTTCAAAAACCGTTATTTTCAGCGGATATTGCCCCGATTGCTGTAAATCCCTTGCAGAAAGCAAGATTTAATAAACGATTATAAAACAAACATTCAGGAGGAAATTTATTATGAAAAAATTTATTTGTAAAGTATGCGGTTATGTTCACGAAGGAGATTCCGCTCCGGAAACCTGCCCACTCTGTGGTGTTGATGCATCTCAGTTTGAAGAATTAAAGGAAGCTAATCCCTACGCAGGTACAAAGACCGAAAAAAATCTCCAAGCTGCTTTTGCAGGTGAATCTCAGGCAAGAAATAAATACACTTATTTCGCATCAACAGCAAAAAAAGAAGGCTATGAGCAAATTGCCGCTCTCTTCCTTAAAACAGCAGATAACGAAAAAGAGCATGCCAAAATGTGGTTTAAGGAGCTTGGCGGTATAGGAAACACAGCTGAAAATCTTGCTGCTGCAGCTGCCGGTGAAAACTATGAGTGGACAGATATGTATGAGGATTTTGCAAAGACTGCCGACGAAGAAGGCTTCCATGAGCTTGCAGAAAAATTCCGTGGCGTTGCAGCCATAGAAAAGCATCATGAAGAAAGATATCGTGCCCTTCTCAAGAATGTTGAAACAAAGCAGGTGTTTGAAAAGGGCGAGGTTAAAATTTGGGAATGCCGTAATTGCGGCCACATTGTTGTAGGCACAAAAGCTCCCGAAAAATGCCCCGTATGCAACCATCCTCAAAGTTTCTTTGAAGTTCACGAAGAAAATTATTAATAAGTAATATTAAATGGGAAGCTACACTGCCTTTTTATAATTTGGGCAGTGTAGTTTTTATTCAAAACAGAATGGAACCTTGTCAGACAAAAACAAATTAAAATCAGTAGTAGTATTTTTGCTGAATAGCGAGTGTCATTGAATAATCACCAATTAACAGTTGACAAATTCAGAAAAATAACATATAATATTTAAGCATTAAAATGCTGGTGTGGCGAAATAGGCAGACGCAAGGGACTTAAAATCCCTCGGTGGCAACACCGTACCGGTTCAAGTCCGGTCACCAGCACCATTAAACCCGAACCTCTTGGTTAAGAAGGTTCGGGTTTAATTTTTTATAATTTAATTTCTTCTGAAAGTGCAAATGAATAAATAATTTTTTCGCTTACCTCAATATTCAGAGCTTTAGATAATGATTTTTCATAAATTGAAAGCTGCCTTGTGTATCTTTCTTTGAGATCATCAGCATTACTCGTTCTGTCTGTTTTGTAATCCACAACAACAAGTTTTCCGTTTTCTTCAAAGGCACAGTCTGCGACGCCCTCAATTATTACCACATCTTCTTTGGCAATCTTTTCATCTATATCCGGGTAAACCTCTTTTACAGGCATTGAAACTGTAATAGCATATTCTTTATAAACCTTATCAGCATTAAGTATTCTTTTTGCAAGATTTGATTCAAAGAATTTTTTGATTTTTATATTGTCTACTGCTTCTGACTCGAGCTCTGTTAGCATGCCTTCGTTAACCAACTTTTCCTTTTCTTTTTCCGGATTTTCGGCAGCCTTTTTATAATCAGCATATTGCATAAATCTGTGGGTTGCAGTCCCTTTTTGAGCTGCAGAAAGTTTACCTTCATTTGTAAATGCAGGTATTTCAGATGCAAAATATTTGTCATTGAATCCTTCATCTTCAAGGTCAGAAGCAATTCGTTTTGATAAAATTTTATTTAAGCTATTATACGGATAAACATAGCTTAAATTTTTATCTATTTGCGAAATTATTTCAAAATCGGGATTATAGTTAACAATATCTTCCTCCATTATTTCTTCCTCGATGGTAAAATCAGATATCAATTCGAATTTCGCAGGAGTGTCACAGGGTAAATAAACAGAGGAGTCAAGGCCTGCCATTTCTCTTAAAAGATGTGCATCCGGATGCTTCAGCAATGCTGTAAGAATATATTTACTGTAGCTGTTCATGGACATAACTTTAGCGGAAGAAATTTTGGATTCGTCAGATATATATTTTTTTAAATCAGATAATTCTTTTGCCCAATCTTTATTTGAAGCAACAACAACGGTTTTTTCTTTTGCACGGGTAAGGGCCACATATAAAACTCTGAGCTCTTCGGAATAAGAATCCTCCAAAAAATTTTTTTTGGCAATCTCATAAGAAATTGTGTGGTAAGCGGTGTTATTTTTTATCCATTTAAGTCCGATACCGGCTTTTTTGGAAATTATATAATTCATTCCGGTGTCCGGGGTATAGTGTTTCTTTTCGCAATTCACCAAGAATACATAAGGAAATTCGAGGCCTTTACTTTTGTGAATTGTCATTAAGTTTACGGAATTTGAAGAAACATTTCGGCTTGCTCCAGAAATATCTTCACCGCTGTCTTCAAGCTTATCAATAAATCTGATAAATCCTGATATGCCCTTAACTCCTGTTTTCTCATAGGATTTTGCAAGATTTATGAATGCATTGATATTTGCAACACGCATTTCTCCGTTTAACATAGCAGATACAATTGCTCTGTAGCCGGTCTCATCGATTATTTTTGAAACAAATTCTCCTGCAGGCTGAGTAACTGCTATAAGACGGAGTTTTTTAATTTCTTCTAAAAATTGAGCCGATTTCTCGTTTGTATTTCTGCTTTTAACAAGGCAATCATAAATCGAACCGCTTCTGCAATTCGTTCTCATTTCCGCAAGCTCATCGGTTGTAAAACCGTAAACAGGTGAAAGCAAAACAGAAACAAGAGGAATATCATTCAGAGGATTATCCAATACTCGTAGAAGGGAAGAAATAAAAGAAACCTCCGGTGAAGAAAGCAGGAAGCTTTCTGTGTTTGCGATAATCGGTATGCCGATTTCTTCAAAAACTTCCGCAAAAACATTTGCACATTTTTTTCCGCTTCTTGCAAGAATACAAAAATCTCCGTAGCAAGCATCATGAGTGCCGTTTTTATCGGAAATTTGAACTTTATTATTTACGGCATCTTTAATATATTTTGCAACAAATTGTGCTTGAGTTTTAAGCCCATCTGTGTTTGTTTCTAACAGATAGACCTCAAAATCCGATTCTTTTTTATCTTTTTCGGGGTATTGAGCCGCAGCGTTGAGATATTCGCATTCGTTGTAATCCACGCAACCGGTATCTTCGCTCATAATCTGAGAGAAAATAAAGTTGGCAGTATCGGTAACGCCTTTACGGCTGCGATAGTTTTTGTTAAGAATTATTCTTGACGGGTAATTTATGCCGTCGTAATCATACATCTTTTTGCGTAAAGAGGTGAAAATATCGGGCATAGCCTGCCTGAAGCAATAAATGCATTGCTTAACATCACCAACTAAAAAACGGTTGGTGTCATCTTTAGAAAGAGCCCAAAACACAGTATCCTGTGCCTTATTTACATCTTGATATTCATCCACAAGTATTTCTTCATAGTTTTTGCTGATTTCTTTTGCAAATTGAGATTTAACCACTTCATCGTCTTTTTCTTCTACCAGCAAATCAAGAGTAAAATGGAGAATATCCGAGAAGGAATATGAGTTTTCTTCTGCTTTAAGGCTCATAAGCTCTTTGCCATATTCTACAACAGCTTCCGTAAGTAATTTTAAAGATGGAACGATATCTTTAACAGCTTCTTTGTGCTCCTCCTCTAAAATGTAAAAAGCGGGAAATTTTGATATAAAAGAGTTTTCTTTTTTGCTGTAAGTTCTTATGGCAACACTTTTTTCCTTAATATAATCTCCTTCTTTTTTTCTTGCAATATCATTGTTATGAAGTTTAGTTGAAACCAAAGCTTCGCAGATAGTATCCCAGTCATTGCTTTCGATAGCATAATAAAGCTTATTTATATATGACATATCATCATTATAAACGTCAATATATTTTTGAGCAATTTCTTCGATTATGCCGCCTTGTTTTCTTTCTTCTTGAAGCCAAGGAAAAAAATTATCGATAGAACATTTTACGCCATCTATGCTGCACTTCAAATCTTCAATGATTTTTTTGCCTATTTTGGATTTCGCAAGGGGAGCAGAGTCTGAAAAAGTCTTATAAATTCCTTCAAGCCATTTTTGTGGAAAAACATAGGCTTCTGAAGTGATATGAAGCTTATTTATAATACCCGTGATTTCGTTATCCCCTTCATTTTTGTTTATCAGAGAGTTCAGTTTGCGAAATTCATCTTTTTTGTCCTTATGAAAACGTGTAATAATTTCATTCATGGCTTTTTCTTCAAGGATTTTTTCGGCCCCGGTGTCAAGAATTTGAAAATCCGGAGAAATATTTAATTTGTGAAAATTATCACGAACAAGATTAATGCAAAAGGAGTCAATTGTGCAGATGTTTGCATATGGGAGCATAAAAAGGTTTCTGCGAAGCTCTATGTTATTTGGATTTTCGGCAACTTTTTCGGCAAGGGCTTTGGAAATTTTTTCTTTCATTTGAGCGGCAGCCGCTTTTGTGAAAGTTACAATCAGGAAATTTTCAATGCTGACAGGGTTATTCTTATCGCAAAGCTTACGCAAAATTCTTTCAACAAGAACAGCTGTTTTACCTGAGCCTGCTGCAGCGGAAACAAGAATTGTGCCGCCATTTCCTTCAATTGCCTGAAGCTGAGCATCATTCCATTCCATTCTTGCTGTCCTCCTCTTCCATAAGATTTTTGATAATTTCTTTTTCCCTGCTATCTGAGTTCTTTTCGTGCTCTATACAGGGAATTCCTTCCTCATATCCACATACCTTTTTATAATCACAATACTCACAAGGCATTTTACTCCCTTCTGCATGAGCGGGAACAGCTTCAATTTTACCACTTTGCAGGCAGTTTGCCATTTGAATTATAAGGCTGTCTGCTTTTTTCTTCAGTTTTTCTAAAGCCTTAACATTTATCACATTACCTGTTAAGCCTTTTTTCTCATCTATTGAAGCGGGAATAAATTGTCTTTGAGCACTTTGCTCCATAAGGCGAACAACTGTTTCGTCACCGACTATAAGGCCTGTCATTAGCTGAGACTTAACACGATCTTTTGCTATTTTTTCTTCGCTGTCTCCGGAGTCTGCAGAAACAATCGGAGTTGTGGCGTTGTAATAAAGAATCCCGGCCGGTATAATTTTATCTCCGAATTTTTCGCTTCCGTTTTTCCATAGAGTGAAAAGATAAATTAGCATTTGCATATTTATACCGTACATGACTTCCCCAAGGTAAAACCCTTTTGACTTTTTTTTATAGTCTATAACTCTAAGGTAGGAGATATTGCCGTCTTTTGCAATATCTACCCTGTCAATACGGCCGATAATTTCAATGTTGCCACTGCTGCCTTCGGGAATATATGGTTTTATCTCTTCACTTTCGCCAATTGGAAGCTCAAATGCCACGGGAATAAAATCGCTTTGCTCAAATTCGCTGATAAGTCTTAAAGCAATTTCAAAAAGAGAGCTTCTTAAAATATCATATAAATAAATGAATCTTTCGTCTTTTGGAGAGCCTAAAACATTTTTCAGGTATTCATCCATAATTTCATTTATAGCTTTTTTCAGCTCTTCTTCACTCATATTAAGCAGTGCATCACGGCCATAGCCCGAAATCAGTTTTTCAAGCACATGGTGGTTGATGTTACCTGTTTGGGACGGGTCGAGCTCCGCTTTTTTTCGTGGATTCGCCTTTATGCCATACCGGCAAAAATATTCAAATGGGCAGGAATAATAGGTTTCAATTTTTGATGGCGAAACCATCATACGAGAGCCAAAGAGTTTCTTTGCGGTTTCTTCGTTTTTAATAGCGTAATTTCTGTTTCCTTTTACTCTTCTAAGAGCGGCAAGCTTGCCGGCATACTCTTCTTTAGAGCTGAAATATTCATTAAGGGATTCCTTAAATGTTCCGGGATTTGATTTAGCTAATTGCTCAAAAGCAGGTTGTATTCCTTCCACAAGAAACATTTCCCTCAAATCAAGTGCCGTATATTCTTTAACAGCCGGGAATAAAAATTTAATTTTATTATAAAATTCACAGGGAGACAATTCATCACCGCCGGCACTGCTTTTACTGCAAGTGACGGTGAGAGTATTTTTGGGGCAACAAACACTGCTGTAAGCTATAATTTTTTCATCAGCTAATTTCCATTCACCGGTTGCAGAAAGAGAAATGCCCATTTCTTCCATTTTTGCCCTGTCTTTAAGAGTTAGGGAAGAGATTGTGGTAACTGCCGGAGGAAACACACCTTCATTTGCACCGATTATAAATGCGGCTTTTGGTGCGCTTATGCGAATTCTGTCTGCTGAGCCGATAACAACCTCATCAAGGCCTTGGGGAATGTTGCCGACTGTTTGAAAGGAAAGCATAAGTTCAAAAGTATTGCTGAGCTTTTCTGCCGTGATTTTTTCATCGCTCAAAATGGTATACATTTCATCCAGCATATCAACAAGTAATTTCCACATTCTTTCAAGCTCAAGTGCAGCCCCGATTTCGCCGTTATCATTAAGCTGTTTTGCCATTTTTTTCAGATTTTCGCTTAGCTTCGTATCTTTAATAAAATCCCATAAAGCTGAAACAGCATCTTCGCCTGCAACTCCGCCTTTAAGAGCTTTTTTTAAATTGGAAAGCGGAGTGATAATTTTTTCCCTTATTGAATTAAGTTTTTTAAGATTTTCTTCGGATTTTTGTTTTTGATTTTCATCAAGTTCATTAAAGCCTTCGGTGCTCATATCCCAATCTTTAAGCCATTTGCTGCCACTGATTTTCCACATATAGCAATAGTTTTCAGCTTTGGCAATATCTAATTCGTTAATTCCGGTAAGGCCTGTTTTGAGGTAACGCATAACGGAATCGTTGTCAAAGTTTTTAGCTACCGCAGATAAAGCGGCACTTACAATATTAATTATGGGGGATACATCGGCACTTTTTCGGTAATCCTCATAAATATCTATACCGTATTTTTTTAAGGCTGAGTGCAACGGACTTTCATATATAGTCATATTTCTTGCAATAACGGCAATATCACGGCATCTGTAATTGTTTGTTTTAATAAGCTTTTTTATGCAGGCAGCAACAAATTCACACTCTGCATAAATATCCGGTGCACAGTAAAGACGAATATGATTACATTCTTCATTATAAATTTTAGAAACAGGTGCATAAATATATTTTTCAAGATGTATAAGCTCAGGGCAGGAGTATTGCTCAAATTTAGGCGACTTTATATAATCAACTGCAATATTATTTTTCTTTGCGATATTTTTAATTCTTGAAGCTGCATTTTTTGTTTTGGCGAATACATCCGTAATGTCATTGCAGTCATTGTCGTCTTTTGTGCAGAGACTGACATATACTTCTTTTGATACGGTTAAAATATGACTTATTACTTCGTACTCTTGAGAGGTAAATCCTCTGAATGAATCTATATATACGGTTCTGCCGTAAAAATATGAATCAAGCTCGGCTGTGTAAAGTAATTCAGTCAGTAAATCATCCGGGTTGAAATAACTGCCTTCAAGTTTTTTCTCATAAGCAGAAAGAACGGCTGATATGTCTGTCAGCTTTGTTTTAAGCAGACCTTCCTCCATAGTGTCGATAGCCTCTTTGAGCTTATCGATTGTTATGCCGTTTTGCTTAAACTCAGATGAAAGAGCGAGAAAACTGTTTATTGTGGAGCGATGCTCAGCGTGATTACCGTAAAGCTTGAGATTATCTTTTAATTCGGATAAAGCCATGCTCATTAAAACGGCGGCGGAGGATTTGCTTAACCTTTTTCTTTCGTGTAAAGCAGGCTTCCCGATAAGCTTTTCGCCCAAAGAGGTAAAGGAATCTACATCGACCCTTGTCTTTTTTTCAGGGCCAATGCAGGCAAGTATATTCTTTTGACAGGTAAATGAAAACTGTTCCGGAACAATTAAAGTTATTCTGTTGCTTTCATTTTCAGCATCTGCTTTTATTCTTTTCATTATTTCGGTGGTTTTGCCGCCGCTTACACCGGCAAAAATAAAATGAAGCATAATTTTTCTCCTCAAAAGCAAAAGACTGCCAGAATCAGTGATTATCTGATTTGGCAGCCTTATTATATCATATTTACAGTCCCATAAAAAGGACATTTTAATTACTTTAGGAATTTTCTTCATCGGAAAAAGCTTTTTCTTCAGAATTTTCCGATTTCTTTTTGCGTCTGAATCTTGTATATCTAACGGCAGGTTCTTCTTTTTTTGCCTCTTCGCTGTTTGCATCTGCAACATCAAAAACGGGAATGTCAACTTTATTGCCGAGGAATATTTTATTTTCAGGTGAAAAAATATCAATGGCTCTGTTAAGTACGGAAAAATATACTTCTTTGGGAGAACCACCGAATTCACCGTCAAGTGACCATTCTGTCGGATTGTCAAAGGTGATTTTTAATGATGATGTTTTCAAATAAAGGATTTTACCACCGTCATAATCCATTTTTCTGACTTTCTTTAAAAGTCCAAAACATTCAACAGGTGATTTTACTCCTCTTACAAGGAGAAGTTCAAACTTACCGTCATCAAGTTTTACATCATTTTCTGCAAATCTGAAAAGGCCGGCAACAGAAGTTGAGTTTGAAATTGAGCCAAAGATAAAATCATCTTCAAGAACGCCACCGTCATACTCTATTTTGGCGTGAACGGATTTAGTACTTTTGAGGATGGGAATCAAGTTAAACACAAAGCCGTTAATCATATATGCACTGTGGCCGAGAACGTTTTTCATTGATTGAGGAGTGGAATACGAAATTGACGAGCCGATACCGAAGCTTGCTATATAAGAGAAAAATTTGTTATTGAAAAGGCCTATATCATAAGCGTTTTTGTGGCCTTCAATAATAGTATCTGAATCAAGGCCTATATTACAGGGAAGCCCGATTGTTTTGGCAAGGTCATTAGTTGACCCTGCAGGAATGTATCCGATGGGAACTCTGCGTTGCAGCTGTAATACACCGTTGATTGTTTCACTAAATGTGCCGTCACCGCCGCAGCAAACAACCATATCATTATCGGCAATTTCCTCTTTTACAATATTTGTTGCATCGCCCGGGCCTTTGGTTGTTCTAACGGTAAAGTCATAGTTTGAAGGTGGAAAACGATCTACAATATCAAAGGTACCTACTCTGGATTTATTCCTTCCCGAACGAGGATTTACTATGAGCAAAACTTTTTTCTTATCCATTCTTTGTTACATCTCTTTCCCTTAATAAAAAACTTTTTGTATTTTATCATACGTAATTTTATAAAACAAGAAAAAGCTTGCTTTGAAATACTAAAAATCATTGGTCAATTTATAATTTGTGTATGAAAATGAAAAAATTCTATTTGCTTTGTGAAATAATAAATTCAGCAACCCTCTCGGCGCTTTTGTCATCCGTAAAATCAAAATTAAATTCTCTGAATTTTTGAAGTTTTTCCGAGTCTTGATGATTTTTAATGCTCTCTATTACATCGTCAAATTTTTTCAAAACAGGGCCGGGGACATAGTCTTCATAGCCAAAGCAGAATGAACGCTCGTTTTCGTAATCTTTAAGATCATAAGCATAGAAAATGCAAGGTTTTGAAAGTAAAGCAAAATCCATACATACAGATGAGTAATCCGTGATAACCATATCACAGATAAGAGTAAGTTTCGCAATATCCAAAGCTGTAACATCCGTGAAATTTTCCGAAATAACCGATGAATGAACTTGTGGATGGAGTTTTATCAGGAGAGCGTATTCATTACCGAGAGCATTGTTGAATTTTGAGAAATTTATATGGTTTAATAAGTCTTTATCTCTTTCCGGATTATCTCTGAAAGTGGGAGCATACAGAACTAATTTTTTTCCTTTGCACTGAGGAAATTTATTATCAAAGTCACTGCGTAATTTATCAATATTATGTTGCTTTAAAAGAAAATCGGTTCTCGGAGAGCCAAGAGGGATAACCTTGCTTTCACTTACCCCAAAAGCTTTTGCATAAACGGGAGCAACATTTTTTGAGGAGCAAATTACATAGGTCAGTTTATTTGAGCAAGCTATAATTTTTTCCTCGATTTTTGGGGGCAGGTCAGTCATAAGGCCGAACTTTTTAAAAGCCCCCTCCGCATGCCAAAGCATCGTGATTATTGCATTATTCGAGAAATTAAGAGATGCTAAGGGCATAAAATTATCATTCATAAACACGTAGCTTGAAGTTGCAAGAAGCCGTGATTTGTTTATGAAAAAATCCAAAGCACCACAAAATGATGACAACTGTGAAGTGGATATTAAATTTACTTCATACCCGCCTTTTTTTTCAAAATAAGCACCTATTTCGCTTAATGAGTCATGACTGCCCCCCCTGTGTGGGGATAGTAAAGCAACACGGTTTTCTTTTACCGAAAATATCCTGCTTATATTAAAAAATAGGGCAAAGAGGGAATAAAATAGATTTTTCATTGTTTATATCCTTTATTTATTCATCTTTTTGATAATGTATTCTCCGATTCGCTCGGTGCTGTGGCCGTCACAGGCACTCATAAATTTATTTTTGAAGGGAGCAATCCTCTCAATTTCAAAATTGCTGTTTTCAATAGAATCTATTATTTCATCACTGTTTCTTACAAGTTTGCCGGGAATAAAATCTTTGTAATCGTAATAGAAACTTCTGTCACGGTCATACTCTTCAAGGTCATATGCAAAAAAGAGCATGGGCTTGTTGAAAATTGAATACTCAAAAATCAGTGAAGAATAATCGGCAATTAAAATGTCTGCTGCACAAAGGGCAGTATCTATATTAATTAAGTTTGAAGCGTTGAAAATAAAGTCTTTGTACTTAATTTTTTCTTCTTCCGTTAAATCAAATTTTTTAGCGGTAAAAGGATGTGATTTTAAAACAAGAACATAATCTTTTGATAAAACGTTATACAGTTTCTCAAAATCAAGATGATTTTCATTAAAGGAATCATCAGGGCTGTTTCCTCTGAATGTGGGGGCATATAAGATAATTTTCCTGTTTTTTATCTCCGGAAAAAGCAAACGAATCTTTTGTTTTTGCTCTAAAATAAAATTATCATCAAAAAACACATCTGTTCGTGGTGTACCAAGAGCTTTTATAATATTTTTATCGCAATTAAAAGCTTTTGCATAATGTTGAATTACTTCTTCGGAAGATACAAAAACATCTGTATATGTTTTGTGAATGGGAAAAGAAATCATATTTTTTGAGCTGCCGCCCCAAGCAAGATTAAGAGTTGAGTAACCCCATTTTTTGAATGCTCCACAGGCGTGCCAAAGCTGAACGACATAAGAATTTTTGCGAGGCTTATGTGCATAAACCGGGTCAAAGTTGTCTGTTATGAAAACACATTTGCTTCTTGCGTAAGCTTTTTCAAATTTAAAATTAAAAAGAACTCTTTTCAGGCCGCTTTTAGGTGAACCCATAATAAGACACTCATAGCCCTTTTCTTTAAAAAAATTACAGAGAGGAACCATGTTGTCCGGTAGAGTGTCATAGTTTTTGTTATAAGCAAAAATTATTAAATTCTTTTTTACGGGTAACAGCTTAAAAATGTCAAAATAAAGAGGCCATAAAATATAAAAAAACAGCCATCTTCTGAGAAATACAAGCTTCTTTTTCAAAGAATTCATAAGCTTGCTCCTTTATACAAAGACTGCCCGAGAATACAATTAAAGGTCTCGGGCAGGTGTTAGTTTGTCATGTGAGAGATTACTTTTCCCACTTTAATATAGTTTTGCCGAAACTGCGGCTTATATCCGAAGCAAAGGCCTTGTGTATATCGGGAATTGAGTGAATTTCAACAACATCACCCACAAGGTTTTCAAGATATGCGGGAATATTCGGGTTTTTACTGAGAATTTCCATAGTTTTTTCGAAATCCGCAACACCGCTTCTGCTTGAGCCAAACAAATTAAGGCCTCTTTCAAGCACCATTCTTGTGTTAATGGCAATGGGAATTTCGCTAACGCCCATAAGCCCGATTGAGCCTTCGGGATTTATGTGGTCAATCATTTGATTTATTGCGTATTTGGATGCCTCGCCGCCTACGCATTCAAAAGCATGGTCAACCTTAAGGTCTTCGGGTATATGGTCTACATGATAAGTTTCGTCTGCAAAAGAAAAATAATTCAGCTTTTCCATAACGGTGCCGAAAATGTAAAGCTTTGAATCCGGATAGCAGGCTTTTAAAATTAAAGCAGTGATAAAGCCTACATTGCCGTCACCCCATATGCCTATGGAGTTTTTGCGGCTGTGAGAGAATTTTTCAAATCTTGAAACTGCGTGAACGGCAACACTTATAAGCTCTGTGAAAGCTGCCACATGAAGATTGAGGCCTTCCGGAACTCTTACAAGCCTGCCATAATCAATATCAACATAATCTCTTAAAAAACCGTCCCATCCGCTGGAGCAAAAATGACTTGTAAGGCGATAGTTTTCGGCAATCACATCGTCATCTTCTGTGGGAGTATTGGGAACGGGAACTACAAGTTCACCTTTCTCAAAGTGGCCTGTAGGGTCATAAATAACTTTGCAAACGCACTCATGTATAAGAGCCATGGGAAGTTTGGCTTTAAGAGCCTCTTTGCTGCGATTGCCAAGATAATAACGCTGGTCTGCCTTGCATATAGACATGTATAACGGGCGGAGAAGCACACTTTTTGTAAGGTCCGGTTCAGTGCAGGCAACATCAATCATACCCGGGCTTACCAGCCTGTAAACCTGATTAATCATTATGCATCCTTGCCTTTCAAAAGAGTAGTTGCAACCTCCATATCGTATGGGAAGGTTATTTTGATATTGAAGACTTCGCCGTCAACCATATAAACGGGTTTGTTTTTGATAGTATATATTTTGCAAGCATCTGTAAGGATAGCCTTTTCATCATCTGTGAGGGAACCTATAACACTGATAAGTTCTTTTACTTTGAAGGACTGAGGAGTTTGACCTTGATACATTTTTGTGCGCTCGGGAATTTCCGAGATGAGCTTGCCATCCTCGCTTCTTACAATAGTATCGGTAGCGGGAATAACGGTGTCGCAAGCACCATATTTAATAGCCGCTTCAACATTGCCGCTTATAATTCTGTGAGTGAGGAAGGGACGAACTGCATCATGCGTAACAATAATGGTATCATCATTGATTTTATAATTTGATTCAATAAATGAAAGGGCGTTTTCGAGGGTTCCGTTTCTTGTGGCACCTCCCTCAATTACAGTAACTTTTTTGCCTTCGGGAATATATTTTTTTACAAGATCTTTTGTGTGAGCAACCCATGCTTTGGGGCAAAGAACAAGAATTTCATCTATTTTGTCATTTACAAAAAATTTTTCAATGGTGTGAATTATTATGGGCTTTGAGCCAAGCTTAAGATATTGCTTGGGAGTGTCCGAATTGCCCATACGGCTACCTTTTCCGCCTGCAAAAATTGCTGCAAAAACCATTATTTCTTACCTCCGTTAGTCATTGTTTCATATTGAGCACAGATTTCTTCTGCGTTACCTTGAGCAATAATTTTACCGTGGTCAAGAATTATTGCTTTATTACAAATTCTAAGCACCTGATCAACTGAATGGGAAACAAAAAGAACAGTTATGTTTTTATCAAACATAGAGCGAATTTTGTTTTCACTCTTTTTTCTGAATTTTGCGTCACCAACAGAAAGGACTTCATCAAGTATAAGCACTTCAGGTTCAACTGCCGAAGCAATAGCGAAACCCAGCCTTGCTCTCATACCGGAAGAATAATTTTTTACAGGCACATTTATAAAATCTTTAAGCTCTGAAAATTCTACTATCTCATCAAATTTTGAGTCAATGTATTTTCCGGAATAGCCCATTGTGGCCCCGTAAAGATATATATTTTCTTTTCCGGAATAGTTCATATCAAATCCTGCTCCCAATTCAAGCATTGGGGCAATGACACCGTTCACTTCAACCGTGCCTTTTGTGGGCTTAAGAACGCCGGCGATAACTTTAAGCATGGTAGATTTACCTGCTCCGTTAAAACCTAAAATGCCTACTCTGTCGCCCTTTTCAACGGTGAGATTTATATCTTGCAAAGCCCAAAACTCCGTATAGTGGAGCTTATGGGTAACAAGTTTTATGAAGTATTCTTTTAAGTTGTCGATTTTTTCACTGTTTAGGTTAAACAGTATACTCATATCCTTGACAACAATTGCCGGTTTACTCATATAAAATGACCTTTCAATTAAATATGAAGGATGAATTTGTCTTGTTTTTTATAGAAAACAAAAAGTCCGATTATACACATCAAAATGGAAAATCCCAGGGAGTAAAGAAGGTGATGAATATTAAACATCTGCCCGTAAAGCACACAGCTTCTGAACATCTCCGTAATTGAATACATGGGGTTTGCCATAAGCACGTAGCTGAAAAGTTTACTGTGGATATGCAAAGAATCAATTTTATAAACTATCGGTGTCATATAGAAAAGTAGCAGACAAAACACTTCATAAAGATAGTCAATGTCCTTGAAAAACACGTCAAGTGTGCAAAGAATAAGGCCTACGCCCAGTGCAAGTAACCATAATATGATAATTGGAATTGGTGAAAGCAAAATATAGGGCGTGATGTGAGGAGGGTTATTTCCCGTAATCACAAAGAAAATTATAAAGCACAAAAGCACCAATAGAGAAATGCAAAATGTAATGAAATTTGAACATACATTTGCTAAAGGATAAATGTATTTTGGAACATAAACTTTCTTGATGACCGAGGAACTGTTCCTTATGGAACGCATGGCTCTTTTGGTGCTTTGAGAATAGAATTCATAAAGCAAACGGCCACATAAAAGATAAATAGGATAATTTACTACTCCCGAGCTGCTTTTACCGAAAACGTTACCAAAGATAAAAACAAGGACTATTGTGGTCATTAAGGGCTGTAAAAAAGTCCAAAAAATGCCGAGCACCGAGTCACGGTATTGAAGTTTTATATTTTTCCTGACTATTTCATACATCAGGTTTCTGTATTTATAAAAATTTTTCAGATATTTAAACTTCATATAATCCTCCGAGGCTATTTCTTTGAAGAAATACCCCATTTTGAGTAATACTTAAACATTGAAGAAAGCTGCACAAGTTTAAGTTTATAATTCTTTTTGGATTCTCTGCCCCATTCATGATAAACGGTAGCAAATGGATAATAGATAACTTTACTTACTTTGTTTACCGCTCTTGTTAAATCACAATCTTCAAAATACATAAAGTAACGTTTATCAAATCCACCAAGCACTTTGAATAAAGAGGTGCGTATAAACATAAAGCAACCTGTTGCGTTTTGAATTTGAGTAGGGGAGCTTAAATCCTCATCAAGCATGGCATAATCACGAAGAAACTTTGATGGCTCTAAGCCTCTTAATCTGCTTGCAACAAGATAATGAGGCAGAGGAATTTTTTTGCCCAATATTTGAGGCCTGCCATCCGGAAAACGAATTTCCGGTGAAAGCATGCCTACATCCGGGTGCTCATCAAGATATGACGCCATGTTTGATATAATGTCATCTTTGATAATAACATCGGGGTTTATTATAGCATGATAATCGGAATCAAGCTTATCTATAATGAAATTATGTCCTGCACCGAAACCAATATTTTTGCCTGTTTCAATAAGAGTAACATCCGGGAATGTACTTCTTATGTATTCAACAGTTCCGTCTGTTGAGCCATTGTCAACAACATAAAGACGGAAGCTGCAAAATGTATTATCCAAAATGGAACGAATTGCATTATCAATTGTTCGCATATTGTTATAAGTGACTATACATCCGGTCACTGTTTTATTCATCTTACTGATCCTTTCCTTGGCACGGGGGAATAAGATAGCTGATAATTTTTAAGCGCCATTTTAATTTTTGTAAGGCTGAGGTTTTGCCGCCGGTAACATTGTCACCGTGTCGCCTCCATTTTATGAGAGGCTCGTTTAATAGACTGACCTTAAAGCCTTTTTTTAGTGCGATTAAAGCAATCCACCAGTCATGCATTGGCACATCCTTGGGGAAGGGAAGTGCCGCATCGGCAACTTTTCTTGTAAACGCCATGCAGCAGCCGACAAAAGAGTTACGGATAATGTTTTTTATAAACATAGCGTTTGATGAGTGAATTTCAAAGAAGGATGGCGAAATGGTGTTAAGAGCCGAATCAGTGACGCAGGCGTCGTGAAGCACAAGGTCGCTGCCACTTTCAATAAGTTTCATAACCTTTTGAACTTTATCGGGAATCCACACATCATCTTGGTCGCAGAGAAATATTACATCACCGTTTGAGCATTTCATTGCATACTCAAAGTTTGTGGTAACGCCTTTGCCGGGGCCTTCAATGTATTTTATACGGTTGTCATTCAAAGACATAACCGCTTTTTTGGTTTCACCCTGCGGAAAATCATCCGAAACAATTATTTCATCATTCTCTTTAAGTTGAGGAAGAATGGAAGAAATTTGCTCGCCGATATATTTTTCACCCTTATAGGCTGCAAGAACAACAGATATTTTCATATCAATAAAGTTTTGCACCTGCCGGAATGTGATTGTCTACCATAAGAAGATGAAGTTTTTCTTCGCCTTCTTCCGAATGAATTGCGCTGAGAAGCATACCACAGGAGTCGATACCCATCATTGCACGAGGAGGAAGATTTACAATTGCAACAAGAGTTTTACCCACAAGTTCCTCGGGCTCATAGAAGGCATGAATACCGCTTAATATGGTGCGGTCTTTGCCTGTGCCATCATCAAGGGTGAATTGTAAAAGTTTCTTGCTCTTGGGAACGCTGATGCATTCCTTAACCTTCACTGCTCTGAAATCGCTCTTGCTGAAGGTGTCAAAGTCTACATAATCCTTGAATAAAGGCTCAATTTCAACTTTTGAAAAATCTATAACCTCAGGCTTTTTGTTTGCTGTGTCTGCTGCTTTTTCTTCCTTCTTAGAGGGGTCAAGGCTCTTCATTGTGGGGAACAAAAGCACATCTCTGATTGCCTGCGAATCTGTGAGAAGCATTACCATTCTGTCAATACCAAAGCCGATACCGCCTGTTGGAGGCATACCGTATTCAAGAGCCATAAGGAAATCTTCGTCTGTGGTGTTTGCTTCTTCATCACCTTGTGAAAGGAGAATTTCCTGAGCCTTGAATCTTTCTCTTTGGTCAATTGGGTCATTGAGCTCTGAATAAGCATTCGCTAATTCCCAACCATTCATAAAGAACTCAAAGCGCTCAACATACTCGGGATTTTCAGGCTTCTTCTTTGTAAGTGGAGAAATCTCAATTGGATGGTCCATAATGAAGGTGGGCTGAATGAGGTGCTCCTCTACATATTCTTCAAAGAAGAGATTAAGGATATCGCCTTTTCCGTGGCGCTCTTCATATTCGATTTTATGCTCATCGGCAACCTTGCGGGCTTCTTCAAGAGAGTGAATTTCATTCCAATCAACGCCGGAATATTTCTTTACGGCATCAACCATTGTGAGGCGCTCAAAGGGCTTGCCTAAATCCATATCAATGCCGTTATAGCTTATTTTTGTGGTGCCTAAAACAGTTTGGGCAAGATGACGGTAAAGATTTTCGGTAAGGTCCATCATGCCGTGATAATCTGTGTAAGCCTGATATAATTCCATAAGTGTAAACTCGGGGTTATGTCTTGTATCTACGCCCTCGTTTCTGAACACTCTGCCGATTTCGTAAACTCTTTCCATACCGCCAACGATAAGTCTCTTGAGGTAAAGCTCAAGAGAAATACGAAGCTTAACATCTTCGTTAAGAGCGTTAAAATGAGTTTCAAATGGTCTTGCGGCAGCGCCGCCTGCATTGGGAACAAGCTGAGGAGTTTCAACCTCAATAAATCCCTGTGCATCAAGATATTTTCTGATTTCACTTATAATCTTGGAACGCTTAAAGAAGGTATCTCTGACCTCGGTGTTCATGATAAGGTCAAGGTAACGCCTTCTGTAACGAGTGTCTGTATCTGTAATTCCGTGGAATTTTTCGGGAAGAGGAAGAAGTGATTTTGAAAGCAAGATTATTTCACTTGCATGAATTGAAATTTCCCCTGTTTTTGTCCTGAAAGCATAGCCGGTAACGCCGAAAATGTCACCTATATCAGACTTTTTAAAAGCAGCATAAGCTTCTTCACCGACTGAATCTTTGGAAACATAAACCTGAATATTCCCGTTACGATCGCGAAGATTAAAGAAAGAGGCTTTGCCCATAACTCTCTTGAACATCATACGGCCGGCGATTGATGCAACAATTGGGCTTGCGTCCATAATCGCTCTGCGTTCATTATAGTCTGCATTAACGGCTTGTTTTGCTGCTTCTTCATCCATGCCGTCTGTGTTTACGGCTTCTCTGCCTGCGAGAAGTTCTTCTTCGTGAGCAATGTAAGCGGATTTTATTTCGTCGGAATGATGAGTTTGATTATATTTTGTGATAACGAAAGGGTCGTTGCCTGCGCTTTGGAGTGCTTCGAGCTTCTCAATTCTGATTTGACGCAGCGAATTAACGTCTGCCTCTTCGGTTTGCGGAGTATTAATCTTCTCAGCCATAATTAACCTCTCTTATACTCTGTGGAAATAACTTTCATTGTTGCGGTTTCACCGGAGGGAAGAAGTACGTTGAATTTCTCACCCGGCCTTTTGCCGATAATAGCTTTTCCAACAGGGGAATCATCGGAAATAACGATGACGGTTTGATCGTCGGAAGTGCTGCCTATAATACATTTGAGAATTTCGCCTTGATCTTCAATTTCTACTGTTGAACCGATATGAACAACGCCGTGTTCAAAAGAATCATCTTCAACGATTTCAATGGAATCTAAATCTTTTTCAAGTTGGGCAATTTCTTCTTCAAGTTTAGCTTGATCGTTTCTTGCCTCATCATATTCGGCGTTTTCGGAAAGGTCACCGTGTGAACGAGCTTCCTGAAGCTTTGCGGCAATTTCCTCTCTGCCTTCTTTTTTGAGGTAAGCGAGTTTTTTAGTCATTCTTTCAAATTCAGCTTTTGTAACCTGTCTTGCCATAATAAAATCTCCTTTAAGAGTATTATAATTTATAAAATAAAATATGCATATAGCTAAATAATTATAGTTTATTGTGCATAAAATGTCAATATTCTTTTTTTGACTGCGAAAAAAGCCTGACACAAAAGCAACGGCATCATAAATGATGCCGTTTTACTCATCTTGAAATATTAATTTCAGTTCTTCTTCATTAAGTTCTCTGCATTCGCCTTTGGGCAAATTTTCATCAAGTTTTAGCCGCCCGATTTGCTCTCTGTGTAGGTGAACAACATTGTTACCTACTGCTGCAAACATTCGCTTAACTTGGTGATATTTTCCTTCTCTTATTTTGATTTCGGAAAAATTCACTCCTTCACTATTTGTAAAGGGCTTTACCTTTGCAGGCAGGCAAACCGTACCGTCACCAAGAGTTATTCCACTCTCAAGTTTTAAAATATCTTCGTCATAAAGAGGAAATTCAAGCTCGGCAATATATGTTTTGTAAACGTGGTGAGCGGGGCTCATGATTTTGTGAGCTAAGGCACCGTCATCCGTAATAATTAAAAGGCCCGTCGTGTCTCTGTCAAGTCTGCCACAAGGGAATAAAGAACGCCTTAGAAGCCCTTCCGGAATCAAATCTATCACAGTTTTTTTATGAGGATCCTCTGTGGCACTAATAACACCTTCGGGCTTGTTAAGCATAATGTAAATGTGATCTTTTAATGTAAAGCTATAACCCTTTACACTTACATCATCGACTTCCGAATCTATGAGTTCTTCTGCCCTAAGCACAAGGCGACTGTTTACCGTAACTTTAGCATCCTTAATAAGCTGCCTTGCTTCTTTTCTCGAAACGTTACAATTCAGAGCTATTAACTTGTCCAGGCGTTTAAGTCCCATAAATTTATCACTCTACTTATTAAAATTTAAGAGGCCGACCATTGGGCCGACCTCCGTTTATAATCAAATTTGATTATGCAAGCTCAGCAAAGTACTTAATTGTACGAACCATCTGGCTTGTGTAGCTGTTTTCGTTGTCATACCATGAAACAACCTGAACCTCATAGAGATCATCTGCAATCTTAGAAACCATAGTCTGTGTTGCATCAAAAAGTGAACCGTATCTCATACCGATAACATCGCTGGAAACGATAGGATCTTCGTTGTAGCCGTAGGATTCACTTGCAGCAGCTTTCATAGCAGCATTGATGCCTTCCTTGGTAACGTCTGTGCCCTTAACAACAGCTGTAAGGATTGTGGTTGAACCTGTGGGAACGGGAACTCTCTGTGCAGAACCGATAAGTTTGCCGTTAAGTTCGGGAATAACAAGACCGATAGCTTTTGCAGCACCTGTTGAGTTAGGAACGATGTTTGCAGCGCCTGCACGTGCTCTTCTGAGGTCGCCCTTTCTGTGAGGACCATCAAGAATCATCTGATCGCCTGTATATGCATGAATTGTGCTCATGATACCGCTCTGGATAGGAGCATAATCGTTAAGAGCCTTTGCCATAGGAGCAAGGCAGTTGGTGGTGCATGATGCAGCAGAGATAATCTGATCTTCAGCGGTAAGAGTCTTTTCGTTAACTGAGTAAACGATTGTCTTAAGGTCGCTGCCTGCAGGAGCGGAAATAACAACTTTCTTTGCACCGGCATTGATATGAGCCATGCTCTTCTCTTTGGAGCAGTAGAAACCTGTGCACTCAAGAACTACATCTACGCCAAGTTCACCCCAAGGGCAGTTGTTAGCATCTGTAATAGCATAAATTTTAAGAGTTTTGCCGTCAACAGTGATTGTGCCTGCTTCGTCATCAGCACTTACAGTGTGAAGACCTTCACCGATTTTGCCGCAGTAGCCACCCTGAGCGGTGTCGTACTTAAGAAGGTTAGCGAGCATTGAGGGCTTTGTAAGGTCGTTGATAGCAACAACATCATAGCCTTCTGCACCAAACATCTGACGGAATGCGAGACGGCCGATACGACCGAAACCGTTAATTGCAACTTTAACTGACATAGTAATTAACCTCCATGTTAGAAAAATATAATTTTTGAACAAATATATTTTATATGTTTTCAACGAAATTTGCAACATTTTTTTGGCTATTTTGCAAATTTTGGTAATGTGAACAAAAATCGATTGCAGTTAGATAAAAACAATGAAAAAATGCCGAATAATATGAATGATTTATTACTTTCACGCTTCTATTTGTGATATTTTCCGCCGTTTGAAATCATAAAAGCACGGTAAATTTGCTCAAGAAGCATTACTCTTGCAAGCTGATGCGGGAATGTCATAGGGCTCATGGAAAGTCTGATTTTTGCTTTTTGCTTAACTTTTTCGGAAAGGCCGTGAGAACCGCCGATAATAAAAGTTATGTTACCGAAGCCTGTTATTCCGCAATTTTCTATCTCTTTTGACAGAGCTTGTGATGAAAGCATTTTTCCCTCTATACACATTGGATAAACAGCACTGCCGGATGAAATTTTTGATAAAATTTTTGTGCTTTCCTCCTCAAGAGCGGCATCTATCTGGCTTTGATTGGGATTTTCGGGAAGCCTTGAAGGCTGAATCTCAATTATGTTTAATTTGCAAAAAGCACTTAATCTTTTTTCATACTCTGCACAGGCATCACGAAGATATTTTTCTTTTAGTTTTCCTATACAAATAATATTTACGTTCATCATTGACTTTCCCTCAAAAACAAATGGGAGTGTTAAGGCCGCCGACAACCGTAAGCATATAATCTGTGTTTTCCACTGCTCCGAGCTCGGTTATGGCAGCTTTTGTCGTTTCATAAGCAAGGGAAGGAAGATTGTTTTCTTTACTCAAATGGCCGAGAACGAGTTTGGTAGTGCCGGAGCTGACAAGTTTTTTTGCAAATTCGGCAGAGTCGTCATTATTAAGATGACCTCTGTCTGAAAGAATTCTTTGCTTTAATGAGAAGGGATAAGGCCCCATTTTAAGCATGCGAATATCGTGATTTGACTCAAGCAATACGAGGTCACATCCGCAAACGGCTTTATCCATATCTTCGGTAACAATTCCCGTGTCTGTCGCTATGGCAATTCTTTTGCCGTCGGGGGTAACGAGACTGTAGCCACATGATTCTCTGCTGTCATGGGAAGTTTTAAAAGGTCTTATAAAAATCCCTGAGGATTCCATACCGTTTGTGGGAACGATATAAGCATTAACTCTTGATTTGAAAACTCCGTAATCGGACATGCCGTCAAGGGTGCCCTCCGTTGCGTAAACGGGAATATTATATTTTGATGCGAATACCCTTACGCCGTTTATATGGTCGCTGTGCTCATGAGTTATAAAAATTCCCGAGATTTCCGAGGGCTCAACGTCGATTTTTTTTAATGCGTCAACTGTTTTTTTTGCGCTTACGCCCACGTCAATGAGAATTCCTCCGGCTGAGGTTCCTATATATGTGGAGTTTCCACTGCTCGAAGAGTATAGAGAACAAAATTTTGCCATAGTAATTACCTAAAAGGCTGCCCCAAAAGGACAGCCTCACCTTTAATTGAATTTTTATCCTACATCGGATATGCTGAAAGGCTCAACACAGTAAACACGGCGAATATCACCGTCAAGGTTTCCAAACTTTTCAACAACATTTTCATATCCTCTGTCAATATGCAAAATATCTTCTATTTCGGTTCTGCCTTTAGCTGCAAGGCCTGCAATAATCATTGCCGCACCTGCTCTTAAATCGTCTGCCTTTACGGGAGCGCCTTTTAGCTGCTCTACACCGTGTATAACGGCAAGCTGACCGTCAACGTTGATATCCGCACCCATTCTTATCAATTGATCTGTATATCTGAAACGGTTTGACCAGATGCTTTCAGATATAATGCTTGTGCCTTCTGCAAGAGCAAGAAGAACGCCGATTTGGGGCTGCATATCCGTTGGAAAACCCGGATGGGGCATGGTTTTTATGTTGCACTTGCCCGGGCGCTTATTCATTGAAACACGAACAGCCTCGTCAAATTCTTCTATTTCGGCTCCGCACTCAATAAGTTTGGAGGAAATGGACTCAAGGTGTTTAGGAATAACATTCTTAATAAGGACATTTCCTTTTGTAGCAGCTGCGGCAACCATGAATGTGCCGGCTTCTATTTGGTCGGGAATTATTGAATAAGTGCATCCGTGCATATTTTCTACACCACGGATTTTGATAACATCAGTGCCTGCGCCTCTTACGTCTGCTCCCATGGAGTTAAGAAAGTTTGCAAGGTCAACAATATGAGGCTCTTTAGCTGCGTTTTCTATAACCGTAAGGCCTTCTGCTCTAACTGCGGCAAGCATAATATTAACCGTTGCGCCAACGGAAACAACATCAAGATAAACGGGGCTGCCTACAAGCTTATCAGCTACAGCTTCAACTATGGCGTTATCGTCAACGGAAACCTTTGCACCTAAAGCTTCGAATCCCTTAATGTGCTGATCGATTGGCCTTGGGCCGAGGTAACAACCACCGGGCATGGCGACTCTTGCCCTGCCGAATCTGCCGAGAAGAGCACCGATAAAATAATACGAAGCTCTCAAATATTTAGTCATATCGTGAGATATCACATAGGAGCTTACGCGGCGAGAATCTACCTCAATTGTGTTTTTATCTATAAGTCTGACATCGGCACCGATATATTTCAGTGTCTTCATCATGTAATTTACATCGCTTATTGAAACGGGAAGGTTTTCAATTACGCAGACATCTTGGGACAAGATAGCTGCCGGGATTATAGCGAGAGCGGCGTTTTTAGCACCACTGACGGTAACTTCGCCTCTTAGGGGCGTGCCGCCGTTGATAACAAATTTTTCCAAGCTGTTATCCCTCTTTCATAGTTATAATATGTGCTTTGCAGTCACATACGATGCTATTATATCACATGATTTTGAGTTTGAAAAGTAGATAAAGATATTTTTTTAGAGAAAATGTAGAGTTACAATTGATGTGAGACTGAAATCAAAAAAAGATAGAAAAAAGCGAC
>CAVHYZ010000011.1:15822-33910 GCA_963640495.1 Acutalibacteraceae bacterium | reverse complement strand
ATTCTACATCAAGAGGGTGTTTTTTTCTATTGTCCATTTTTTACGGACTTGTTCACATAATACAGGGGAGGATTGATTTTATCAGAAGGTTTTAACAAGTTCTTTAAGGTAGGCTTTGAAATCTTCGCCGATTTCCGGGTGATTTAATGCAACCTCGCAATTGGCTTTCATTATGCCCAACTTGTTGCCCATATCATAACGAACACCGTCAAAATCATAAGCAAGCAGATTCCCGGCTTTGCCAAGCTCCGTAAGGGTGTCCGTAAATAAAAATTCTTCGTTCGGCGGGGTATTTGCTATACCTTTTTCAATGAGTTCAAAAGCACCCTCGGGTAAAATTACTCTGCCTAAAATACAATATGGAGAAATGATCTGCTCTTTTTTGGGCTTTTCTATTATGTTATGGCAGTTCATAAGCCTGCTTTCACCCTCAACCGGAGTAACATCAAGGGTGCAATAAAGAGGAATAAGCTCCTCGGGCACGGCTTTAACCCCTACCATACCCTTGCCGTATTTTTCGTAAAGACGGCACATTTGGCCTGTTACCGGGTTTTCGTTGTTGATAATAACATCGTCACCGTAAAGGACCGCAAAAGGTTCTTTGCCTATAAAAGATTTACCTGCGAGTATTGCGTGAGCAAGGCCTTTAGTTTCTTTTTGACGAATAAAATATATATTTGCCAGCTGTGAGCATTTTTTTACACTCTCATAAAGGTCTGCCTTTGAAGGATTTCCCACAAGAGAAGTTTCAAGCTCAAAAGAGTGGTCAAAATGGTCTTCTATGGCGCCTTTGCCACGGTTTGTAATAATTAAAATATCTTCGATTCCCGATGCCGCAGCTTCTTCCACAATATATTGAATAGCGGGTTTATCAACAATATTCAGCATTTCTTTAGGCACGGATTTTGATGCCGGCAACACTCTTGTGCCCAGGCCCGCAGCGGGAATTATGGCTTTTTTGATTTTCATTCAATTCACCTCATTACATATACTGTGAAACATAGCTTGCAATATATGTAAACAAATTCACCACAAGCTGATAGAAAAAGTAACCGCAAATCATATTTAATACGGAAACGCCTCCACGCCTTGAAAGAAATATTGCCTGCATTTGTTTATCTTCAAATTCGTTTGAAACGAATTTAAAATCGTCAAGAATTTTTTTATAGTAGAGCTTATATGCAAGAAGTCCGCAAAGAAAATGTGTTACAAGCATCAAGCCGCAGAAAATGTAAACGGGTTTGTAATCAATGGAGTTTATTTTTTCAATATATTCATCATAAAGAGCATTTCTTTCTTCCGTGGTCATTTCTTCGTTGAACTTCGGCAGCTGCATAAATTCATTTGCCGTGCCGGCCACTATTAAAGCGATGGCGGCAAGGGTTACAATAAATACGGTGCCCGCTTTGTAGATTTTACGGTAAAAATACCATAAAGGCCCGAAGATGAAGGCTGCCCAGTTAAATCCGCCGTTTTTGCCGTTTTCGATTTTACGGAATTTGTCAAGGAGTTTATTTGTGTTGGTGCGAATATAAAGGGAAAGCTCACCAACGGTATGCTCACCGATTTTTTCGTTTTGATTTTCAAATCCGGCCCCATAAGAATTAAATTTCATATTTCCGAAAGGAATCGGATTAAGGGGAGCTCCGCATCTGTGGCAGAATGGAGCACCGGGCTCGTTGTCAAGGCCGCAGTTATTGCAGTGGCTTGCTTTTTCTTCTTTATAAGAACTATCTTCAAGCAATGCTCCGCATGCACCGCAGTGCAATGTACCTTCAGGATTTTCACTGCCGCATACACGGCAGATTTTTACGCCGTTTTGATTTTCTTCCTGCCTTGGTGGGGCCTGTTCAAAGGTGCCGGCATTGGCATCAGCCGACCAAACATATCCCTCGGCGTGTTTCGCTTCATTTACGCATTTGCCGTTTTCGTTCCAGCAGCTTCTATGCTGCGGAGTTGCACATATCGGGCAAACAACAATATCATCACCTTCATGAAAATGTGCACCGCAACCCGGGCAGGGTTTATTTTCATAATCCATAATAAATCTCCGTCAAATTAAAGATTAAATTTCACATATATTACCATACAGAATATAATCATTATATTAACCCATTATTAACCAAAATGCAAATATTATTTAACATAGAGAAATTTTATTCTTGCTTAGAATTAAAAAACTTAGAAACTTGATAAATGTTAAGCTTTTCGCAAAGCTTCCTCTGTTTTGGCTATATGAATTGGGTTAAGAGTAAAATATTTCTTTACTTTTTTATTGATATTATGTATAATAACAAGATGATATAATAAGCAGATTGTGCAATTCTTAGGGATATTGGAGATTATTATGATTCAATTTGAAGATTTGAGATTTTCCCTTCTTGAAAATACGGAAAAATTAAAGCAGCTCGGCGAAGCTCTCGGCATTGAAAATATGAATAAAGAGGTTGAAGAGCTTGAGGCAAAGACTGCCGAGGATGGCTTTTGGAATAACCTTGAAAATTCGCAAAAGGTGCAAACAAGAATAAGCCAACTTAAAAATAAAGTTAAAGCTTATGAAAATTTAAAAAGTGAATTTGACGATGCAGAGGTTCTTATTGAGCTTGCAAACGAAGCCGAAGACCTTGATATGCTTGATGAATGCAAACAGGCTGTTGATTCCTTTGTTGAAAAGCTTGAGGCCATGACTTTAAGCACTTTACTTTCCGGGGAGTATGATGACAGCAATGCGATTTTAACCTTCCACGCAGGTGCCGGCGGCACCGAAGCACAGGATTGGAACCAAATGCTTGTGCGTATGTATGAGCATTGGGGCGAGAAAAAAGGCTTTAAGGTAAGTATGCTTGATTTTCTTGACGGTGATGAAGCGGGCCTTAAATCAGCCGTTCTTCTTATTGAAGGAGAAAATGCTTACGGCTATCTCAAGGGTGAAATGGGCGTTCACCGCCTTGTAAGAATTTCTCCCTTTGATTCATCGGGCAGAAGGCATACATCCTTTGCATCTCTTGAGGTAATGCCCGAAATAGATGATACGGTTGAGGTTGAAATCAATCCGGATGATCTTAAAATAGATTATTATCGTTCCTCCGGCGCAGGTGGCCAGAAAGTTAACAAAACTTCCTCCGCCGTTCGTATTACTCACATTCCCACAGGTATTGTTTGTGCCTGCCAGGTTGAGAGAAGCCAGCACCAAAACCGTGAGGTTGCCATGAAAATGCTTCGCTCAAAACTTATTGAAATTAAAGAGAGAGAGCATCTTGACAAAATCGGCGATATTAAGGGTGAGCAAAGAGAAATTGCTTGGGGCAGCCAAATTCGTTCCTATGTGTTTATGCCCTACACACTTGCTAAAGATCACAGAACAAATTTTGAAATGGGAAATATTCAAGCTGTTATGGATGGTGACATTGACGGATTTATCAATGCTTACCTTAAAATGGAATCTCTTAAATCACAGCAAAACTGATTTACGAAAGCGATTGAGTTTTTCATGAAAAGATTCTTTGATTTTATACTGAGCTTGCTTGCGATAATTATTTTATCTCCTCTGCTCTTAATTCTCAGCCTTACGGTGCTGATTGATGATGGGGCACCCGTTATTTTCAAGCAAGATCGAGTAGGAAAAGATAACAAGCTTTTCAAGGTGTATAAATTTCGCACAATGAAAAAAAATACTGCCAATGTGCCGACGGCAGAGCTTAAGGATGCGGGAAATTATATTACAAAAAGCGGGCGTATGCTCCGCAAAACCAGCCTTGATGAGCTTCCTCAGCTTTTCAATATTCTTAAAGGCGACATGAGCTTTGTGGGTCCGAGGCCTCTTATCCCCGAAGAAGCAAAAATCCGTGCCCTTCGCCTTAAAAACGGCATTTACTCCGTAAGGCCCGGTATGACAGGCCTTGCACAAATCAACGGCAGAGATACTCTTGATGATGAGAGTAAAACCCGCTATGATAAAAAATACATAGAAGAGCAGAGCTTATTACTTGACATAAAGATAATTATTCAAACTGTTTTTGTTGTGCTTTTAGGGAAAGATATCGTGGAGGGCAACGAAAAGACGGAAAAGAGGTAATTGTCAGTGAAAAAGATGAAGCTTATTGTGGGTGCATTGGCTGTATGCATAGTGGTTTTAATCGGTGTTATTGCCATAAAAGTCACAAAAAAAGATGACGAAATTACTACTGCATCGTTATCAGAAAGTGACAGCACCTTTACCGTAGGAACCTATGACCTTACAGGTGAAGAAAGCACCACGGCTTTAAGAGATGAAGCTACCGAAAATGCGGTAACATCAACTGTTTCCGATACGGCAAATGCTTATGAATATGCTTATGCGGGCTATACTCCGCAGCTTACCAATATGAATGTGTCGGATTGGACTTTGATTTTAGTAAACAGAAATTATATTTTGCCCGAAGATTATGTGCCGGATTTAGATTATGCTGTTACCGGTGATACAGACAGCAAAAATCTTGATGCGAGAGTTGCACCCCATTATAATGAAATGTATCTTGCGGCAAAAAAAGACGGCATCACTCTTACCACCATTTCGGGCTACAGAAGTTGGGATTTGCAAAAGAGCAATTTTGAAAGAAAAATAAACAAATATTTAGATATGGGCTATTCAAAAGTTGACGCAACAAAAGAAGCGGCAACGATTATTTTACCACCCGGCACCAGCGAACATAATGCCGGCCTTGCCATGGATATCTGCTCCCTTGAGCAGAGCTTTGAAAACACAGAAGAATTTGAATGGCTTATGGAAAACGCCGAGAATTACGGCTTTATTCTCAGATATCCAAAAGATAAGCAGGATATTACTGAGATTATTTACGAGCCTTGGCATTGGAGATATGTAGGCGTTGAAAACGCCAAAAAGATAAACGCAAGCGGGCTTTGCCTTGAGGAATATTTAGGCGTAGTCAGTTAATAAATCTTGTGCAGAGATTATAAAAATGAAAGGAGTTTTTGTGCATGAGACCGGAAGAAATTTCCAAAAATTACACATCAGACAGAAGAATGTATGCAAACTATGTGGCAAGAAACGTTAAAAAAGTTTGCAAAGAAGTCGGGCCGAGACCTTCAGGCTCCGATAAAGAGCTTCAGGGCCAGGAAATGATGGCGAAAGACCTTGAAACTTCTTGTGACGAGGTTAAAATAGAATCCTTTAAGCTTGCCCCCGCCGCCTTTATGGCATGGGTACAGCTCACCGTATTTTGTGGTGTTGCCGGCGCTGCTTTAGTGTTCCTTACCCACTTTTTTTCAAGCTTATCATTAGTTTTTACCGCTATAGGCACAGCTCTTCTTTTTATCGGTCTTTTCTTTGTTATCACCGAATTCCTCTTTTACAAAGAAACACTTGATAAGTTTTTCCCCAAAAAAGAAAGCCATAATGTTATTGCCGTAAGAAAAGCAAGCGGCGAAACAAAAAGAAGAATTATTATGAGCGGCCACGCAGATTCAGCCCCCGAATGGCAGTTCACATACTGGGGTGGCCCTAAACTTGTGCTTCCCTCCATCGGCCTTGGCCTTGGCGGCATAGTTTACACTGCGGTTGTTTGTGTTATCGGCCTTGTTAAATCAATTAACGGTGCCGACCTTGCAGATGATAAAGTAATGTGGGTTCTTTCCATTATTTCAATTTGCTTTACACCCGTTTTCCTGTGGTGCCTGCTTTTCTATAATCCCAAACATCCCGTTGACGGCGCAAACGATAACCTTACCGGTTGCCTTTGCTCTATGGCATTGCCCAGATATATGGCAGACCACGATTTCAGATTTGAAAACACAGAGGTTGTAGTTGTTCTCACAGGCTCCGAAGAGGCAGGCCTCAGAGGTGCAAAAGCCTTTGCAAAAGCACATAAAGCCGAGATTGACGCAGATGCCGAAAAAGGTATAGAAACAATTTTCTTCGGTCTTGATACCGTCAGAGATTATGACTTTATGGGCGTATATAATAAGGATATGACCGGCACTGTTAAGAATGATCCCGAGGTTTCAAACCTTGTTAAGACAGGCGCAAAGCTTGCGGGCTTTGATGTTCCTTACAAAACCGTTACATTCGGCTCATCCGATGCGGCGGCCATCACCCAAGGGGGCATTAAAGGCACTTGCTTTGCAGCTATGGACCCTGCTCCCGCTCGTTATTATCACACAAGGCTTGACACAGCCGATAACCTTGACCTTAAAACCATTGAAGCAGGCGTAGGCATTGTGCTTGAAACAGCTTTCCTTTATGATGAAAAAGGATTAAATGTATAATCAGCAATGAAATGTCACGCAGTGACATAATCTACCCTTCATTCCGCATTAAATAAACAAATTTGCTTGGCTTTTGCCGAAAGGAGATCTCTTATGAACAGAAAATTCCTTGCACTTATAAGTCTTGTTATTGTGTTTGCCATGCTTTTTGCCTTTTCAGGTTGTACATTTACATCCGAAGGCGAAACCACAACCACAACCGTTACGGCAAAAACTCCTCTTCCCACGGATATTACTTCTTCCTATGATGAAGAAAGCAATATAATAACCGATACCGAGTATTCACCGGAAGATCTGGTAAAAAATACTCAAACAATTTTTGAATATTTTGATGTTCATATCAACGAGCTTAAAACTCAAAAAGCCGCTGTAAATATGAGTGTAAGCAAAAGTACAGGTAAAGCAACAGATGAGAACGGCGAAGAAATTCCCATCAGTGATAATGATTATGTAAATGTTGCTATTACAAATCTTGATAATTTGATGCTTAATACTGATGGCGATTCCATTGATTACGGCGAGGATTTAACCGAATTTCTCCCTATTAAAGGCGAAAATTATGTAAGCAAGCTTACTCTTGACGAGGTTGAAAGTGCAACTTGCATAGATAACGGCACAACCCGCACAATTACAATTACTTTAAAGAGCCCATCTCTCCCCACCACCATCGAAAAATCCTACGATATGGGCAATATCGATGATATTATGGCAGAGTTTGAAAAAGCCAACGCTTATATGACCGCAGAAAAGCCCACGCTTACATATAAGAATTGCCAAATCATTTTAACAGCTAATGTTGAAACAGATGAAATTACCGCTATTGAATACATTAAAACCATTGATGTAAGCACAACCGTTACCGGCGAGGGCGAGCTTTCAGGCATCGGCACTGTTCCCGTTAATTTCAATTACAGAAGCTCTGTTAAATACGATATTGACCATGCAGACCCCGCCACAGCAACAACTCTTGCAGAAAAATAAAACAAAAGCTCCCTTCGGGGAGCTTTTTTAATGTGAAATCAGGAATGTGGAATGGTGAATGTCGGGGATTTTGCCGTTCAAAAGCCGATTGTATAGCATAGCAGTTACTGAAAATAAGTGAAAACCGTAAATTCAAAGAAAATTAAGTGTGTGGTCGCCTCTCCTGTGTAATCGTCTTGCTGAATTTGCATCGGCAATGAAAATATTGCCGAAAAAGAGTGATTAAATATAATTTTACAGAAATATCTGTTTTATATAATCGGAGCGAAGCGAACCTTCATTCCACATTTGAGCGCAGCATTTATCCATCCGCCTTTATGATTAAACATATTGTAGTGCGAAAAAACAATAATAAAATAAGTGTATAGTTCTAATAAAGAATAATTTGCATATAATAAAATGATATTATATAAATTGAAAAAGTTTGGAGGTGTAAACTTGGCAAAAACACTTGTCTTAACTGAAAAGCCATCTGTTGCAAAAGATATAGCAAGAGTTCTCGGATGCAAAAAAAACGGCAACGGATGCATAATAGGTGATAAATACACTGTAACTTGGGCCTTGGGGCACCTTGTAACACTTGCAGACCCCGAGGTTTACAGTGATAAATATAAAAGCTGGAAAATGGAAGATTTGCCCATGCTTCCCGAAAAAATGAAGCTTGTTGTAATAGGTCAAACTTCCAAACAATTTAAGGCGGTAAATGCCCTTCTGAAAAGTAATGATTATGATAAAGTTGTTATTGCCACCGATGCGGGCCGTGAAGGTGAACTTGTGGCAAGGTGGATTCTCATAAAAGCAGGATGCCATAAGCCTATGCAGCGTCTTTGGATTTCATCACAAACGGATAAAGCAATTAAAGAGGGCTTTGCAAACCTTAAGCCTTCATCGCAATATGATAATCTTTATCGCAGTGCTCAAAGCAGAGCTGAAGCAGACTGGCTTGTCGGCCTTAATGTTACAAGAGCACTCACCTGCAAGCATAACGCTCAATTATCTGCCGGCCGAGTTCAAACGCCTACCCTTGCAATGATTGTAAAGCGAGAGGAAGAAATACTGAAATTCAGGCCGAAGGACTATTTTACTGTTAAAGCGGATTTCGGTTCTTTTACTGCGCTATATAAAGACAGCCGCAATCAGGCAAGGTTTTTTGATGCCGGTGCTGCACAGATTATTGCAGACTCTTCAAAAGGCGGAAAAGCTACACTTACGCAGGTCAAAAAGACTTTTAAATTCAAAGCTCCTCCCGCCGCTTATGACCTTACGGAATTGCAGAGAGATGCCAACAAAAAATACGGCTATTCCGCAAAACAGACTCTTTCATATATGCAAAGCCTTTACGAAACCCATAAGTTGCTCACATATCCCAGAACGGACTCCCGTTATATTACAAAGGATGTGGTGGCAACCCTTCCCGAAAGGCTTAAAGCCATTGCCGTAGGCCCATATAAAGATGCGGCAAATGCCGTGCTGCGTGCAAAGCCTCTCCGGACTAAATATATTATTAATGACGCAAAAGTCACAGATCACCACGCCATAATTCCCACAGAGCAATATGTGGATTTAAATAAGCTTTCAAGAGAAGAAAGACATATTTACGATCTTGTTGTTCGCCGCTTTCTTGCTGTTTTAAGCTCCCCGTATGAATATGACGAGGTTGAAGTTAAAGTAACCGTAGGAAAAAATAATTTTTATGCAAAAGGTCAAAGTGTAAAATCAGCCGGCTGGAAAGCTCTCTATGATTCATCACTTGAAGACGATGACGATACCGATATGAGGAGTCAAAGCTTGCCACACCTTACACAAGGTGCAACTTTGCCCGTTAAAGATGTGAGGATTGTTGCCGGCAAAACCACTCCACCGTCAAGATATACCGAGGCCACTCTTTTAACGGCCATGGAAAATCCCACAGGTCAAATTGATGACGGTTCATTAAAATCTGCCCTTAAAGATGCCGGTGGTTTAGGCACACCTGCCACAAGAGCAGACATAATCGAAAAGCTGTTTGATTCATTTTATGTTGAAAGAAGAGGCAAAGAAATTTACCCCACCTCAAAGGGCAGGCAGCTTATAAATATCGTGCCGGAAGATCTTAAATCCGCAGAATTGACCGCCAGATGGGAGCAAAGGCTTTCAGCCATTGCAAAGGGTAAAGAGAGTGATAAAAAATTCGTTGATGAAATGCGTAAATACGCAACATCTCTTGTTTCTGCCGTTAAATCAAGCACTGCACAATACAAGCACGATAATATCACCCGTGAGGTTTGCCCCGAGTGTGGTAAATATCTTTTAGAAGTGAACGGCAAAAAAGGTAAAATGCTCATTTGCCAAGACAGAGAATGTGGTTACCGCAAGAGTTTATCCGTTATCACAAATGCCCGTTGCCCAAACTGCCATAAAAAGCTTGAAATGCGCGGGGCCGGTGATAAAAAAGCATTTTACTGCGTTTGCGGTTATCGTGAGAAACTCTCTGATTTCGAAAAGCGTAAAGAAAGCGCCGGTGCAGGCAAGAGAGATGTTCAAAACTATATGAAAAAACAGAACGAGCAAAAAACCGTCAATAATCCTTTGGCGGATCAGCTTGCTAAGTGGTTGGAGGAAAACAAATGAAAAAACTTATAAGCGCAATTATTGTGCTTGCAATGCTGTTTACTCTTGCTTCTTGCGGTGGTAAAAGCTCCGGTGGAAATATAGTTTACCCCATTGAAACTTCACCTGACACTCTTGACCCACAATATGCAAAAGAATCCGGAGCTCAACTCATAATTAACAATATATTTGAAGGCCTTGTAAGATATAATGCCGAAGGGGAAATTATTCCCGGTATTGCGGAAAGCTGGACTGTATCCGATGATGGGCTCACCTATACATTTTATCTGAAAAAAGATACAGAATGGTATTGCTCCTCAAATATTAAAACTGAGTTTGGCGATGAATTTTATGAAAAATTTTCAACGGCTGTAGTAACCGCAAATGATTTTGTTTTTGCATGCCGCAGGGCTGTTGACCCGGCAACGGATTCTCCCTTTGCCCACAGAATGATGGTAATTCAAAACGCTTCCGAAATTGTCGCCGGCTCCGGGGATACTTCTCAGCTGGGAGTTACCGCAATAAATGAAACCACGCTTGAATTTAAACTGGTTGAGCCTTGCACTGATTTTCTTTCAAGGCTTACGGAAAGCGAATTTATGCCCTGCAACGAGGAATTTTTCAATTCTATGAGCGGGCGTTACGGCCTTACTGCAAAGCATATTCTGTGCAACGGGCCTTTTTATGTAAGCTCATGGGATTATGAAAACACCATGACCTGTAAAGCCAACAAATTCTACGGCGGCGAGCAAACGGTAGTGCCTTCCTCGGTTATTTTTGCTTTTGAAAACACAGAGGAGGAAGTGCTTATAAAGCTTGCCTCGGGCTCTATAACCGCCGCATTGCTTTCACCGGAAACGGAATTGCCAAAAAATGTTTATGTAAGCAAAGAAATTAAAAATTCCGTTTATGGCTTTGCTTTTAATTGCGAGGATGTTACCCTTTCAAATGCCAATATTCGCAGGGCTCTTTGCTCATCTGCAGATGTAACCCTTTTTGACCTTACCGGAGATAACATTTACCCCGAATCCGGGTTTATTCCGGAGGTTTGCACCGCAGGTTCGGTAAACTACCGTGAAAAAGTTGAGGGCCAAACTCCTACTATTGAGCACAATGAAGAAAGTGCCGTAAAAATGTGGAATAAAGGCCTTAAAGCACTTGAAACCGAATCTGTTGCTTTAACGGTTATCTGCCCGGAATTTCTTGAAACATCTGTCAGAAAGCAATTTCAAATTTGGCAAGACCTTTTCGGCGTAAGTCTCGGCATAAAAGTTCAAACGGGAAGCGCAGCGGAAATAAACGAAGCTGTTGAAAGCGGCGATTATCAAATCGCCGTAACGGGCATACAATCCGAATATACTGATGCGGTAAGCTTTCTTTCCAATTTAAAAGACGACAATATATTTAATTTCACTTCGGAAAAATTCCAAAACATAATTGACAGACTTTCTTTAACGGAAACAGAGGAAGAAATTATTTCCGGCTGTTTTACTGCCGAGGATTATCTGCTTAAACAAGGGGTATTTTATCCTCTTTATACAAAACCAAGCCGTTTTGTGATTTCCGATGACGCAAGCGATATTTCAATATTAAATTCCGAAAAAACAATTAGTTTTATCATTGCCGGACGTTCTGACTGATTGGGAGTGAGTTTATGAAAAAAGATAAAGAAATAAAAGAAAAGAATTACGCTGCAAAAGGAATGGCAGCGGGTGCTGTTTTAGCTACCGTTCCAACTGCTGTAAATGCTATGGCAGCAGCTATAACAAGGCCGAAAAACAACTGTGAATTTATAAGTGTCAAAGAAAATAAACTTGTTACAAAAGGCGAAAATGAAATTTTACTCCACGGAATGAATTTAAATGAAATACCTTTTATCTGTAATAAAAGCGGAGAAGATTTTAACGCAGACGCAAAAGAAGTTTTTTCCGCACTTTCAAGCCGATTCGGAGTTTACGGCGCAAGGGAAATTTTCAATAGATTTTATTATTCTTCCTTTACGGCAAAAGATATAAAGAGTGTTGCAAAGCTTGGATTTAATGCCGTTGTAATTCCTCTTAAATCTTATTTACTCACAACGGATATTAAAAATAAAAAGAGAGACTTATCCCTCTCAAAACTCGATAAGCTTATATCCGCCTGCGGGAAAAACGGAATTTATGTCATTCTCAGCCTTGAAGGCTTTGAAAATGAGATTCCCGAAAACATAATTAAATATTGGGAAAAAATTTCTCAACATTACAAGAACGAACCTGCAATTGCAGCTTATAAAATCCTTGAAAATATTCCTGTAGGCACAGATACGGACACCCTTGATAAAATATATAAAGAAGCCGTAAAAGTTATACGCAAAAACAAAGACAATCATGTTATCATTTTGGAAAACCGTGAGCTGAAAGGCACAGAGATTGTAACGAAGCATAATGATAAAAATCTTGCTTTAGGTTTCTCAGGCAGGCTTCCCATTCTTTCTCAAATGAATGATGCTTTTTCTGAAATTAAAGATACGGCTGCAATGGGCGTGCCTGTCATTGTTACGGAGCTGTTCCCGGCTGATTACGGTAAGGCTTTTGATGAGCTTCTTACTGCCGGAGCAAGCTGCGTTATAGGCAGCTTTAAGGGTGACATTTTCTGCCTTTACTGCGGAGATATGGCAAGTATTGATATTGAAAAAGACAGTTTTGAAGAAATAAATAAAGCCCTCTCCGATAAGGCAAAGGCAAAAGAAGCATATAAAGAAAACGCTCAGATGAAAGAAATGCTGATTACACACAGCAAATTATAATTAAAAACAGAATCACTACCATCCATTCCATTATTTTATAAAATAATGGAATGGATGGAAAAAGGCGGAGAACGTATAAAACATTCTCCGCCTTTTACCGGATGGCTCTGTCATTGTTGCTCACAAATGCAGACACATAAAAATATATTTTTTATGCACACTTATTATAACTAATGCAATCAACAATGTCAAGGATTTTTTAATAATTTTTATTGTTATCTGTTTCAGAAACCGCTGATATTACAGCAGTTCCGGTGATTTCTTCAATATAATCGGCGCTCACCCAGCCTTCGGCAGCACCATATTTTGTGTATGCCCAACCGGAAACGGATTTTGTAACGGTAATTGTTGTGCCGTTGGGTATTTGTGCCACAACAGCGGCGGTTGCGCTTGCTTCTGCCCTTAATCTTAATGCGCTGCCGGAAGTTTTTACTACATAGTTACCCTCGTTTACGGAAGAAGAAAGGGTAGTTTCTTCATTTGTGGTGTTCTCTTTTGCATAAACATCTGAATTTACCGTTAAAATTCCCCAAACCCCGTTTTTCTTTGCAATATACTTTCCGTTAAGCCCTTGGCAGATCTCATCAAAATCAAAAGATATTACGGATTTTCCCTGCCTGTTTATAAGGCCGCACATACCGTTCTTTTTTACGGGAGCAAGACCGTTTTTGAAGGTGTAAGAACCATTTGTACCGATATTTTCATACATATAATCTATAACCGTTTTACCGTCTTTGTCTATGTAACCCCAAAGTCCGTTTTTTTCCGTAGCCGCAAGGCCTTCACTGAACTCTCCCGCATTTTGATAAACAAGTGCAATGTCGAGCTGTAAATTTGCATTTATGTAACCATATTTTGCACCGATTTCAACGGAATTCGCCACCGGATACAATCCCTCGGCAAGAGCTAAATCGCTTGCCGTCTTTTCTTTTATTTCGCCATTTGAATCAACGCCTGTAAGGCAATCCTTTTCTTCGCTCCAAATTATATTTTCCTCCGGCTCGGTAACGCCGTAATATTGTTTTGAAGTGATTTTACAGGTTTCTGCATCTATAAGTAATTTATACTCGGATAAAGGGCCTTCACAAACATATTTATAACTTCTGTAGCCATTGTTTATGGCATAGATTTTATCTTGACCTGCTTCCTGCGTAACCGTGCCGTCAAGTTTCATAATTCCTTTTTTACCGGATAAATTTGTAAATACGGCAAAAGTTTCATTAACAAGCTCGATATTTGCAATATCAGTCATGGAAGTGCTGTCAAAAGTGTACCCGGCTGCAGCGATGGCGGCAGCCTCTTTCTTTTTATTGCTTGAGTTTACGCCTACAGCTGCAGAAATAATAATAATTGCCAAAAGTACAAAAACAACAATAATAAGTTTAATGTTAATATTGACTTTTCCTATTTTTATCATTTTATCGGCAGACATAATTTACCCCCTTTATGGGCTATTACTTAAATGTGGAATACGGTCGCTTCGCCGGGTTAGTGATTGCTAATTATTCTCAAGCTCTTCCATCCAAAGTCTTCCGCAGGCATCTGAGGGCATTCTTAAATCACCTCTTGGAGAAACGGCAACAGAGCCTACTTTGGGGCCGTCGGGAAGGCAGCTCCTCTTAAAGTGCTGGGCAAAAAATCTGCGGTAAAAAGTTTTTTCCCATTTCAAAATAAATTCACTGCTGTATGCATTCTTAAAAGCTATGTTTGCAAGCCTGTAAATTTTGCTTGGTGAAGAGCCGAAACGGAGCATGTGATAAAGAAAGAAATCATGAAGTTCGTAAGGGCCTACCAAATCCTCGGTTTTTTGAGATATTTTTCCGTCCTCCGGTGGTAAAAGTTCGGGTGAAACGGGGGTATCAAGCACATCATAAAGAGTTAATTTTAATTCTTCATCAGAGCAGGTATCTGCATAGTAACGCACAAGGTGACGCACAAGGGTTTTAGGCACGGAGGAATTTACGCCGTACATGGACATATGATCTCCGTTGTAGGTGGCCCAGCCTAAAGCAAGCTCCGAAAGGTCACCTGTGCCTATTACAATGCCGTTATTTTTATTGGCAACATCCATAAGAATTTGGGTGCGTTCCCTTGCCTGACTGTTTTCGTAAGTTACATCAAAATTATCAGCATCTTGACCTATATCCGCAAAATGCTGTTTAACAGCCGGCACAATGCTTATTTCTTTTAGCTCTGCCCCTAATGATTTTATAAGTTTAAGTGCATTATCGTAAGTGCGGTCTGTGGTGCCGAATCCGGGCATGGTTACGGCAACAATCCCTTTTCTGTCAAGGGAAAGCAAATCAAAAGCCTTAACCGTCACAAGCAGGGCAAGGGTGGAATCAAGGCCGCCGGAAATACCTATAACGGCAGTTTTACAATTTATATGCTCCAGCCTCTTTTTAAGGCCCATTGCCTGAATGGTCAAAATTTCGTTGCACCTTACATCTCTGTGTTCTTTATCCGAGGGTACAAAGGGAGCCGGGTCAATATATCTTGAAATCCCGGTTTCTTCAATATTCAACGAAAAACTCAAAGTTTCATAATCTTCTGTTTCAATAGTGTTGAATGTGGACATTCTGCGTCTGTCACTCTCAAGGTGCTGCACATCGATTTCGGCATAGGTAACACCTGTTGCGAAAGTGCCGGAATCTCCGAGCATATGGCCGTTTTCCGCAATAATATTATGGCCGGAATAAACTACATCTTGGGTGGATTCGCCCTCGCCGGCCGAGGCATAAATATATCCGCAAATAAGGCGGGCAGACTGTCCGCTGACCAAATCTCTGCGGTATATGCTTTTACCGGTTATTTCATTTGAAGCGGAAAGATTTACAATAATATTTGCTCCTGCAAGGGCATGAGAAATACCGGGTGGATTGGGAGTCCATAAATCCTCGCAAATTTCCGCCGCAACTCTCACATTTGGCATATTTTCACATTCAAAAATTAAATTTGTGCTTAGGGGAACATATTCATAATCACCGGTATTTATGCAGGCATTAATTCCCAAACCGGAAGTAAATTGACGGGTTTCGTAAAATTCGTTATAGCCGGGTATGTATGATTTCGGCACAAGCCCGAGTATTTTACCACCGCTGATACCGGCAGCAACATTATATAAATTTCCTTTATATTCAAATGGTAATCCCACAAAAAACAGGCCGTCAAGATTCTCTGAAAATTTTGCGATTTTATAAAGTTCTTTTTTTGCCTCTTTGAGCAGAATATCCTGCAAAAACAAATCGTTGCAGGAATAAGCGGTAATGCACAATTCGGGGAATACGATAATTTTGGCTCCATTCTCGGAAGCCTCTTTCATATAACCACGGATAATTTCACCGTTATATTTGACATCTGCAACCTTAATCTTCGGAGTAACCGCTGCAACCTTTATAAATCCGTCTTTCATAGTAATCCCCTTCGCCGATATTTATTCAAAACGATTATAGCATATATAAAATTAATATTCAATTATGAATTGGCTAAGTGATTCACTCCTTGCTTGCGAAGCATTACAATCGTTGTGCAGCAGGAGAAGAGAAGTGAAAAAAGAGTATTTCAATAAAAATCAAAAAATTTGAAAATAATGCTTGACAAAGGCTGATTTGTGTACTATAATAACCGAGCATTCAAGAAAACGCCGTTGCGTTCTCTTAGTTGGTGTTAATGGCGTTGAGGGTCCACCCGTTCCCATCCCGAACACGGTAGTTAAGCTCAACAGTGCCGACAATACTTGGCTGGAAGCGGCCCGGGAAGATAGGACGATGCCAACATAATTAAAGTAGCCACCCAATAGGGTGGTTATTTTTTTAAAAAAGTTCTTGACAAATGAGCTTTTATATATTAGAATGTTTGCACATTAAAGAAGGGTAAGTTTACTCTCACCTTCCAAGCAGTGCTTGAGTCGGTCAATAGCATTTTGGCGATTTAGGTCGCTTTGCGTTGATTTATTTGCGAGGTAGAGAGTTCTCTGCCTCGCTTTTTTGATAAAAATTACTCACATGGGGGTGCTTAATATCAGTAAGCAGCAAGAACAGCAAATCAATGAAGAAATCCGTGACAAAGAGGTAAGAGTTATTTCTGCAGACGGCGAGCAGCTGGGCATTATGTCCGCTGAGGAAGCTCTTAAGATTGCAGAGCAAAGAAACCTTGACCTTGTTAAAATTGCGCCTATGGCAAAACCGCCTGTTTGCAAAGTTATGGATTACGGCAAATTCAGATTTGAAAAGGCCAAAAAAGAGAAAGAAGCAAAAAAGAATCAAAAGATTATCGAAACAAAAGAAATCCGTCTTTCTCTCAACATTGATACTCACGATTTTGAAACCAAAATTAACCATGCAAAGAAGTTTATTGCAGCCGGCAACAAACTTAAAATTTCAATCAGGTTCAGAGGCCGTGAAATGGCTCACCCTGAAATTGGTCTCAATATTATGGAAAAAGCTGCCGAAGTTCTTGAAGAGGTTGCCGTTATTGAAAAGGCTGCCAAACTTGAGGGCAGACAGATGCTGATGTTTATGGCTCCCAAGAGCTCAAAGTAATTAATATTAAGGAGGACATACAAATGCCTAAAATTAAGACACACAGCGGCGCAAAGAAGCGTTTCAAGATTTCAAAGGGTGGCAAGCCCATGCGTGCACATGCATACAAGTCACACATTCTTAACAAGAAATCCACAAAGCGCAAGAGAAATCTTCGCAAGGTTACTGTTGCTGATACCACAAACGTTAAGCAAATCAAGAGACTTGTACCTTATAAATAATATCTAAAACCTAAAACGAATATCGGAGGAAATATATTATGGCACGTATTAAAGGCGCTACAATGACTCGCAAGAGAAGAAATAAAGTTCTTAAACTCGCTAAGGGCTACTACGGCTCAAAGCATGCTCTTTTCAAGACTGCTAAGCAGGCTGTTATGAAGAGCGGTAACTATGCTTACATCGGCAGAAAGCAGAAGAAGAGAGACTTCAGAAAGCTCTGGATCACCAGAATTTCAGCTGCTTGCAAGATGAACGGCATGAACTACTCTACATTTATGAACGGCCTTAAGAAGGCTAACATTGACCTTAACAGAAAGATGCTCTCTGAAATTGCAATTTCAGATCCCGCAGCTTTCACCGCTCTTACAGAGAAAGCTAAGGTAGCTCTTAACTAACAGAATATTCAAAAGGCTCCCTTCGGGGAGCCTTTTTTTATGTGGAATCAGGAATGGGGAATGTGGAATGTCGGGGATTTTGCCGTGCAAAATCCGATTATATAACATAGCAGTTACTGAAAATAAGTGAAAACCGTGCTAATTGGTAATTGAAAAAAGCTCGCCGGATGGCGAGCTTTTATTTATAAAATTTTCTCTCCCATGAAATTAACAATACCAATCAGCGGAAGTCTTGCATTGCCTGTGAGCTTGTCGGCGTGAAAGGTAATTCTGACTTTAATGGTTTTTCCGGGAAGAAGGGGAGTGTTAACA
>CAVHYZ010000011.1:0-15812 GCA_963640495.1 Acutalibacteraceae bacterium | reverse complement strand
CATTCAAATGGAGTGATTTTCCTATCTCCGTAATGTTACTGATTTCAAAATCCGGAGTATCAAAACCTTCTATTTCCGCAATAAGCTCATATTTGCCGTTATTATCAAGTATTGTTAAAGTGGTTTTTTTGTTAATTAAGGTCGTGTCAAGCTTACAAAGCCATTTTCCGAGACCAATCATAAAAAACTCCTCCTTGATTTTTTCGATTCTTATTTTAACACAAATAAATAAAAAATTCAACATTTATCAATATGTAGAAAAAATATTTTTTGAGGCACAAGATATAGCGTTAATATTTTTAATATTATTACATTATATATTGTTCAAACTCGTTAAAAGATTAAATGCCCGTAATCCCTTGAAAATCAAGAAAAAGAAGAATTTGAAAAACCAAAAAAATTATAAAAAAAGTGTTGACATCTTTATATAGATATGATATATTATCAAGGCATGCTGAGCAATTAGGGCGTGTTATACCCTGATGCAAGCATAATGATATGCGATGATGCGGGAGGTGGCCACCCCGGAGGTGGGAAATTTCCGCGGAGTATGTCCGATTTTAAACCGGGCGATGAATTTATCCCGCAGGTGAAATATGCCTGCCTGCAGATTTTTCGTCACAGTGCTCAAAAAACGGTTTCTTGCGTGAACCGCAAAGTTTGGGTGCAATGATGGAAAATGTCAGGCGAGCGTACGCAACCCGAAAGTTATGCCTGTTCCCGGCAGAGCTTTTGAAGGATAAGTATTAATTGCAAATAAACGAAAGTTTACCCGGAAATAGTGTTTCCGGTTTTTGAATCGGAAGGGTTGAAACACCCGGGTCAGTTTTCAAAATTTGCGTGCCCAACCAATTTTAAGGAGGCATTCCAATGGCAGTTAAGGGAAAAATCAGAATCAGACTTAAGGGCTATGATCACAGCGTTGTTGATAAGGCAGCTGAAAAGATCGTAGAAACAGCTAAGAGAACAGGCGCTGAGGTTTCAGGCCCCGTTCCCCTTCCCACAGAAAAGGAAGTTGTTACTATCCTTCGTGCGGTTCATAAGTACAAGGACAGCCGTGAACAGTTTGAACAAAGAACACACAAAAGACTCATCGACATTATCAGACCTTCAGCAAAAACAGTTGAGGCTCTGACCGGTCTTGAGCTTCCCGCAGGCGTTGAAATCGAAATCAAGCTTTAATTTCAGTTTTGACAAATGCAGGTCAAGTTGGCGAAATCGTCAACCAATAACCAAAGGAGGATGCAGATATGCAAAAAGCACTCATCGGCAAGAAAATCGGTATGACGCAGATTTTCGATGAAAACGGAAATGTAATTCCCGTAACAGTAGTTGAAGCAGGCCCTTGCAACGTTGTTATGAAAAAAACAATGGAAAACGATGGCTATGAAGCTGTACAGCTTGGCTTCGGCGATGTAAAAATCCAGAGAGTTAACAAGCCTCAGATGGGCCACTTCAAAAAGAATGATGTAGCCCCCAAGAAAACTCTTAAAGAGTTTAGACTTGATGACATCAACGCTATCAATGTTGGTGACACTCTCACAGCAGACATCTTTGCAGTAGGTGACAAAGTTGATGTTGTCGGCACAAGCAAAGGTAAAGGCACCGCAGGTGCAATTAAGAGATGGAACTTCTCCAGACTTAAAGAGACTCACGGTACAGGCCCTGTTGCAAGACATGCCGGTTCACTTGGCGCTTGCTCCGACCCTTCAAGAGTTTATAAGGGAAAGAAACTTGCAGGTCACCTTGGATGTGAAAGAGTTACCATTCAAAATCTTACAGTAGCAAAGATTGACGCAGAGAATAACCTCGTAGCTATCAAGGGCGCCGTTCCCGGCCCCAAAGGCGGCATTGTAGTTATTAAAGATGCAGTCAAGAAAGCATAAGGAAAGGAGTAGAAAAGAATGCCTACAGTATCAGTGTTTGACATGACAGGTAAGAAGGTTTCCGACCTTGAGCTTGCAGAAAGCATTTTCGGAATCGAGCCCAATGTTTCAGCTATGCAGCTTTGCGTAGTAGCATATTTGGCAAATCAGCGTCAGGGCACACAGTCTACCCTTACCCGTTCAGAAGTCAGCGGCGGCGGCAAAAAGCCTTGGAAACAAAAAGGCACCGGCCGTGCAAGACAGGGTTCAACCAGAGCTCCCCAGTGGTATCACGGCGGTATTGCTCTCGGCCCAAAGCCCCGCAAGTATCATAAAGATGTAAATAAGAAAGTAAAGAGACTTGCAATTAGATCCGCTCTTTCTTCAAAGGTTGCAGATTCCGAGCTCATCGTTCTTGATGACCTTAAACTTGATGCAATTAAGACAAAAGAGATGGCAAAGGTTGTTAACGCTCTTGAAACCGGCAAAAAGGTTACTTTCGTTCTTCCCGAAAAGGATGAAACCATCTATCGTTCAGCCCGCAACATCGCAGGCGTTAAAACAACTCTTGTAAACACACTCAACGTTTATGACATTCTCAACTGCGACACTCTTGTAGTTCTTAAGGATGCCGTAAGCAAGATCGAGGAGGTATATGCATGAGTAAAGCAGCACAGGATATCATCCTTCGTCCTATAATCACTGAAAACAGCATGGACGGCATTGCAGACCGCAAATATACATTTGAGGTTGCTAAGGATGCAAACAAAATTGAAATTGCTCAGGCAGTTGAAACTCTTTTTGGTGTAAAGGTTGCCAAGGTTAACACAATAAACGTTAACGGCAAGCTCAGAAGATACGGCCGTTTTGAAGGCTTCACAGCTTCCAAAAAGAAGGCTATCGTTACACTCACAGCTGATTCAAAGACAATTGAGTTCTTTGACGGCATGATGTAATAGGTAATATATAAGATATATTATAAAGAAGTAAGCACATAAACCAATCAAATTTGGCGGTAAGGTATGGAGCTTTATGCTCCGCAAAGCTGCTATAAGGAGAGTAAATAATGGCTATCAAATTTTATAAGCCGACTACAAACGCAAGGCGTAATATGTCGGTTACAGATTATTCCGAGCTCTCAAAAGTTGCACCCGAAAGAAGCCTTCTTGTTTCACTTAAGAAGAACAGCGGTCGTAACAGCTACGGAAGAATCACCGTTCGCCACAGAGGCGGCGGAGTTCGCACAAAGTATCGTGTAATTGATTTCAAGAGAGATAAGGCAGGCATCCCTGCTGCTGTTGAAAGCATTGAATACGATCCCAATCGTTCCGCATTCATCGCACTCCTCAAGTATGAGGATGGCGAAAAGAGATATATCCTTCAGCCTGTCGGCCTTAAAATCGGTGACACAGTAGTTTCCGGCGAAGGCGCAGACATTAAACCGGGCAATGCACTTGCTCTTAAGGATATTCCTACAGGTACAGTTGTTCACAATGTTGAGCTTTATCCTGGCAGAGGCGGCCAGCTTGCAAGAGCAGCAGGCAACTCAGCACAGCTTATGGCTAAAGAAAACGGTTATGCACTTCTCCGTCTTCCTTCAGGCGAACTCAGAAATGTATCTGCTGATTGTATGGCTACTATCGGCCAGGTTGGCAATGTTGACCATGAGAATGTTAAAATCGGTAAAGCCGGTCGTAAACGTCACATGGGTTGGAGACCTACCGTTCGCGGTTCTGTAATGAACCCCAACGATCACCCCCACGGTGGTGGTGAAGGTAAAGCTCCGATCGGCAGACCGGGCCCTGTTACACCTTGGGGCAAGCCTGCTCTTGGTTACAAGACCAGAAGAACAAAGAAACCCTCAGACAAGCTTATCGTAAAGCGTCGTAACGACAAATAAGTGAAAGGAGCAGATAATAATGGGCAGAAGCGTTAAAAAAGGACCTTTTGTGCAGCCTAAACTGCTCGAAAGAGTTCAGGAAATGAACAATAAGGGCGAGAAACAAGTTCTCAAAACTTGGAGCCGCTCATCCACAATCTTCCCCGACTTTGTCGGCCACACATTTGCTGTTCACGACGGACGCAAGCATGTTCCTGTATATGTTACAGAGGATATGGTTGGCCACAAACTCGGTGAGTTTGCACCTACAAGAACCTTCAGAGGTCATGCAGGTTCAAAAACTTCAAATAACGGTAAATAATCAGCGAAAGGAGTGTATATAAATGTCAGAACAGGAAATGATGAGCGTGCCTACTGCAACTGCTAAGGCCACTTACGTCCGTATAGCTCCCCGTAAGGTTCAGATCGTTCTTGATCTTATCAGAAACCAACCCGTGGAGAAAGCAATGGCAATTCTCAAGTACACACCCAAAGCTGCGTGTGAACCCTTAGAGAAGCTTTTAAAGTCAGCTATTGCAAATGCTGAAAACAATAACAACATGGACACAGATCGTCTTTATGTTGCAGAATGCAGCGTAAGCCAGGGCCCGACACTCAAGAGAATCAGACCGAGAGCACAGGGCAGAGCTTACAGAATTAATAAGAAAACATCACACATTACCCTTGTACTCAAGGAAATGGAATAATCGAAGAGGAGGTTTAACAATGGGACAGAAAATTAATCCTACCGGTTTAAGAATCGGTGTTATCAAACCCTGGGAATCCCGCTGGTATTGTGAGCCCGGTAAGTTTGGCGATACTCTCGTTGAAGACTATAATCTTCGTGAGTACCTCCTTGAAAAGCTTGCTCCCGCAGGCGTACCCAAGGTTGAAATCGAGCGTGACGCAAAGCGCGTTTACGTAAACATTCACTGCGCAAAGCCCGGTATGGTTATCGGCAGACAGGGCGCAGAAATCGAGAAGCTCAAGGCTATTTGCTCAAAGAAACTCGGTGGTAAGGAAGTTTCCCTTAACATCATCGAAATCAAGCAGCCTGATCTTGATGCTCAGCTTGTTGCTGAGAGCATCGCTTCTCAAATCGAAAGAAGAATTTCTCACCGTCGTGCAATTAAGCAGGCTATCGGCCGCACAATGAAGCTCGGTGCAAGAGGAATTAAGATTCAGTGCAGTGGTCGTCTCGGTGGCCGTGAAATCGCAGGCGCCGAAACATATCATGAGGGCACAATTCCCCTTCAGACCATCCGTGCAGACATAGACTACGGCTTCACAGAAGCTAAGACAACCTATGGTCGTATCGGTGTTAAGGTTTGGCTTTACAGAGGCGAAGTTCTTCGCGAAGCAAGAAACAACAACAATCGCCCCAGAAGACGCAGAGAAGGAGGTAACCGCTAATGCTTTTACCTAAGCGCGTTAAGTACCGCAGAGTACAGAGAGGCAGACTTACCGGTAAAGCTACAAGAGGCAATAAAGTTACTTACGGTGACTACGGCCTTGTAGCCCTTGAGCCGGCTTGGATTACCTCAAATCAGATTGAATCTGCCCGTGTTGCCATGACAAGATATATCAAGCGTGGCGGTCAGGTTTGGATTAAAATATTCCCCGATAAGCCCATCACAGAGAAGCCCGCTGAAACCCGAATGGGTTCAGGTAAAGGCTCACCTGAGTATTGGGTAGCAGTAGTTAAGCCCGGCAGAGTTCTTTTTGAGATTGCCGGCGTTGACAAAGAGCTTGCAGAAGAAGCTATGCGTCTTGCAGCACACAAGCTTCCCATTAAATGTAAGTTCGTAAGTAAAGAAGAAATGGGTGGTGAGCAGTAATGAAGGCCAGTGAAATCAGAAAACTTTCTGCAGCTGAGCTTGATGCAAAGCTTGCAGAGCTTAAAGACGAGCTGTTCAAACTGCGCTTCCAGCAGGCCGTAAACCAGCTCGACAACCCTACTCGTATTAAAGCCGTTAAGAAGGACATCGCTCGTATTAAGACAGTGCAGAGAGATGTTGAACTCCACGGCACAAACGCTTGAGACGGGAGGTTAAAAGACTATGGAAAGAAATCTTAGAAAAACTCGTGATGGTATAGTTACCAGCGACAAAATGGATAAGACTGTAGTTGTTTCTGTTAAGGACAGAGTCAGACATCCTCTCTACAAGAAGATCATAAACAACACATACAAACTTAAAGCACACGACGAAAACAACGAATGTGGCGTAGGCGACAGAGTTCTCGTTATGGAAACCCGTCCCATGTCAAAAGACAAGAGATGGCGTGTAGTTAAAATCATTGAGAAGGCTAAATAATTAGCTGATGTAAGGAGGAAAACACTGTGATACAGCAACAGAGTTACCTCAAGGTTGCCGACAACACCGGTGCAAAAGAGATTATGTGCATCCGCGTACTTGGTGGTTCCGGCAGGAGGTATGCCAATATTGGCGACGTCGTAGTTGCTTCTGTTAAAAAGGCAACACCCGGCGGCGTAGTTAAAAAAGGCGAAGTTGTAAAAGCTGTTGTAGTTCGTACAGCAAGCGGTCTTCGCCGTGAGGACGGTACTTACATTCGCTTTGACGAGAATGCAGCCGTTATTATTAAGGACGATAAGAGCCCTAAAGGAACCCGTATCTTTGGGCCAGTAGCAAGAGAGCTTCGTGATAAGGATTATACAAAGATTCTTTCCCTTGCTCCCGAAGTACTTTAATCGGAGGTGCGAAGATATGAATAATAAGGTTCATGTTAAGACAGGCGATGAAGTAGTCGTTATCAACGGAAAATACAGAGGCACAAGAGGCAAAGTTATGCAGGTAAGCCCCTCAGAAGGTAAAGTCATCGTAGAAGGCGTTAACATTGTTAAAAAGCACGTTAAGCCCAAAAAGATGGGTGAGCCCGGTGGTATTATCGAAGCAGAAAGCGCTCTTTATGCCGATAAGGTTCAACTTGTTTGCCCCAAGTGCGGCAGACCCACAAGAACCGGCACTAAGATTGCAGAAGACGGCAAAAAGAGCCGCGTTTGCAAAAAGTGCAACGCTGAATTTTAATTAGAGGAGGATACAACAGATGGCAAGATTAAAAACAAAATATGTCGAAGAAGTTGCACCTGCTCTTATGAAGAAATTTCAGTACAAGAGTGTAATGCAAATTCCAAAGCTTGAAAAGATTATAGTAAACGTTGGCTGCGGTGCAGACAAGGACAATTCAAAAGCTCTTGATGCAATCAGCTCAGACCTTATGCAAATCACAGGCCAAAAGCCCGTATATTGCAAGGCTAAAAAGTCAGTTGCTAACTTCAAGCTTCGTGAAGGCATGGTAATCGGTGCAAAAGTAACTCTCAGAGGCGACAGAATGTATGAATTCCTTGACAGATTCTTCAATCTCGCTCTTCCCAGAGTTCGTGACTTCAGAGGAATTAACCCCAACTCATTTGATGGCAGAGGAAATTACTCCATGGGCATCAAGGAACAGCTTATATTCCCTGAAATCGATTATGATAAGATTGACAAAGTAAGAGGCATGGACATTTGCTTCGTTACAACCGCAAACACAGATGAAGAAGCACGTGAGCTCCTCACACTTATGGGCGCTCCGTTTGCAAGATAAGGAGGGAAAACCGTGGCTAAGACATCACAAAAAGTTAGACAGGCTCGTCCTGCTAAGTATTCAACAAGAGCATATAACAGATGTAAAATCTGCGGAAGACCTCACGCTTATCTTCGTAAGTATGGCGTTTGCCGTATATGCTTCAGAGAGCTTGCACATGCAGGCCAAATCCCCGGCGTTAGAAAAGCAAGTTGGTAATTGAGCAATTGCAAAGGAGGTAAACAGTATGCAAATTACTGATTCCATCGCTGATATGCTTACCCGTATCCGTAATGCGAACTCGGCAAAGCATGATACAGTGAAAGTTCCCGCATCAAACATGAAGAAGGCAATTGCTCAGATTCTTGTTGACGAGGGATATATAAAGAGTTTCAAAGTTGAGGATGACGGAAAACAGGGTATCATTGAAATCGCCCTTAAGTACGGCCCCAACAAGTCTCAGGTTATTACCGGTCTTCGCAGAGTTTCAAAGCCCGGTCTGAGAATTTACACAGATGTAGAAAATATGCCTAAGGTTATGAACGGAATTGGCATTGCCATTCTTTCAACTTCAAAAGGCGTTATGACTGATAAGGACGCACGCAAGGCCAATGTTGGCGGCGAAGTTCTTGCATTTATTTGGTAAGGAGGAAGCATTCAATGTCACGTATAGGCAAGATGCCCATTGCAATTCCTGCTGGTGTTGATGTTACTATTGAAGGCAACCTTGTTACCGTTAAGGGCCCCAAGGGTACCCTTTCAAGAAATATTCATCCAAACATCACAGTTGAAAAGGACGGCAACGAAATTAAAGTTTCCCGCCCTAACGATGATAAACAAAACAGATCACTTCACGGTCTTTCAAGAACTCTTATTGCTAACATGGTTCAGGGCGTTAACGAATCCTTTAAAAAGGAGCTTGAGGTTAACGGCGTAGGTTACCGTGTAGAGCTCAAGGGTAAGGATCTTGTTCTTAAGGTTGGTTATTCACACGATGTTATCATCACACCACCTGAAGGAATCACAGTAGAAGTTCCCTCACCCAATAAGATCGTTATCTCCGGTGCCGACAAACAGAAGGTTGGCCAGTTTGCAGCCAATGTACGCGAGAAGAGACCTCCCGAACCCTACAAGGGCAAAGGTATTAAATATGCTGATGAGCATATTCGCCGTAAGGAAGGTAAAGCCGGTAAGGGCGGCAAATAATAAGAGTAGAATAAGGAGTGAAATAATATGGTTACAAGACCGGACAGTAACAAGGCCAGACAGCATCGCCATAAGAGAGTTCGCGGTAAGATCTCCGGCACAGCTGAATGCCCTCGTCTCAATGTTTACCGTTCTCTCCAGCATATCTACGCTCAGTTGATTGATGACGTACAGGGCGTAACCCTGGTTGCTGCTTCAACCGTAGAGAAAGATTTTGCAGAGTACGGCGGAAACAAGTCCGCAGCTCACAAGGTGGGCGAAATTATCGCAAAGCGTGCCGCTGAAAAGGGCATTACAGAATGTGTATTTGACCGTGGCGGCTATGTATATCATGGTAGAGTTCAAGAACTTGCTGAAGGTGCCCGTGAGGGCGGTCTCAAATTCTGAGAAAGGAGAAATTTATTATGGCTAAGATTGACGCATCACAATTCGAGCTTACAGAGCGCGTAGTTGCTATCAACCGTGTATCCAAAACCGTAAAGGGCGGCCGTATCATGAAGTTCTCCGCTCTCGTAGTTGTCGGTGACGGCAACGGCACAATTGGTTTTGGCCTTGGTAAGTCAGGCGAAGTTCCCGACGCTATCCGTAAGGGCATTGAAGATGCAAAGAAGAACCTCATTCAGGTTTCTCTTAAGGGCACAACAATTCCTCACGAAATCACCGGTAAATTCGGTGCAGGCGTTGTTCTTCTTAAGCCTGCTGCACCCGGTACCGGCGTTATCGCCGGCGGCCCCGTTCGTGCTGTTATTGAAACAGTAGGTATCAAGGACATTCGTACAAAGGCTCTTCGTTCAAACAATCCTTGCAACGTTGTAAGAGCTACACTTGACGGACTTTCAAAGCTTCGCACAGCAGAAGAAGTTGCTGCTATCCGTGGCAAGTCTGTTCAGGAAATCATAGGTTAAGGAGGGCGGATTTAAATGGCAGATTTACAGGTAAAGCTTGCAAAAAGCTTAATTGGTTCCACAAAGTCTCAGATTGCAACCGCCCATGCACTTGGTCTTTTCAAAATCGGTGACATTTCAGTTCAGCCTGACAATGCCGCTACAAAAGGAAAGATTAAAAAGCTTGCTCATCTTCTTGTAGTAAGCGAAGTTAAATAAGGAGGTGCGATTAAATGAAGTTACATAATCTCGCACCCGCAGCCGGTTCAACAAAAGAGCGCAAGCGTATTGGTCGCGGCCCCGCATCAGGCCAAGGCAAAACAGCCGGTAAGGGTCATAAGGGCCAGTTAGCCCGTGCAGGTAGAGGCCAAAGAGCCGGTTTCGAAGGCGGCCAGATGCCTCTTCAAAGAAGAATCCCCAAGCGTGGATTCAACAACATTTTCGGCACAGAGTTGGCAATAGTAAATGTTGCTACACTTGACAACTATTTTGAGGATGGTGCAACCGTTACAGTTGATGCACTTTTTGAAAAAGGTATCCTCAGCAAAACAATGGACGGCGTTAAAGTTTTAGGCCAGGGCGAAATCACCAAAAAGCTTACCGTTCAGGTTAATGCTTTTTCCGAAAGCGCTAAGGCAAAGATCGAAGCAGCCGGAGGAAAGGCAGAGGTGATCTAATTGCTCCAGACTATTGTTAATGCTTGGAAAATTGCAGATCTCCGAAAAAAGATTCTTTATACAGCTCTTATAGTTGTTATTTTCAGAATCGGATCGGCAATTCCTGTTCCATTCACTAATATCGGTGAGGCTGGTCTTATTATGGATGCCAATGCCGGTACATTTATGAACTATTTGAGCATGATGACAGGTGACGCATTTAACTATGGTACCATTTTTGCAATGTCAATCACCCCCTACATCAACAGTTCAATTATTATGCAGCTCCTTGCAGTTGCAATTCCCGCTCTTGAAAGACTTCAGAAGGAAGGCGAGGAGGGCCGTAAGAAGATTGCTTCTATCACCCGTTTCGTTACCATCGCTCTCGGTCTTCTTCAGAGTACAGCATATTTCTTCTATCTTCGCAGCCAGGGTTATATTACCACTGATGCCGCAGGCAATCAGTATACAGGTTTCTGGGCAGTGTTCCAAGCTTTGGTAATAATTGCTTGCTTCACAGCAGGTACAGCCCTCATCATGTGGCTTGGCGAAAGAATTAACGATAAAGGCATCGGTAACGGTATTTCCATTATCCTTTTTGCCGGTATCGTTTCAAGAATTCCCACGCTTATTGCATCACTCTACGGTCCTGAAACAGGTTACATCCGTTACGGCGGTCCATATTATGTTCTTTCACCGGTAGTTGGTGTTATAATGATTCTCATGATTGCGTTCATCGTTTGGATGGATAATGCAGAGAGAAGAATCCCCATTCAGTATGCAAAGAGAGTTGTAGGCCGTAAGATGTACGGCGGTCAAAACACTCATATGCCTATTAAGGTTAATATGTCCGGTGTTATGCCCGTTATCTTCGCTTCATCAATTCTTTCACTTCCTCCCACAATCCAGATGTTTATTTCATCAAAGATTGAAGAGGGTAGCTTCTGGGATAAGTTCTTTAATGTGTTCACATCAGACCATTGGGCTTATGCAATCATCTATTTCGTATTCATCATTGCTTTTGCATATTTTTATGCAAGCATTCAGTACAACCCCATTGAAATGTCAAAGAATATTCGTGAAAACGGCGGTTCAATACCCGGTATCAGACCCGGCGAACCCACCGCAAGGTACATCGGCAAAATCATCGGCAGAATCACCCTTCTCGGTGCTCTTCTCCTCAGTGTTGTTGCTTTGTTCCCCATCATATTTTCACAGATTGCTTCCTTCGGTCTTGAGAAGGCAGGTTATTCTAACGGAATGAACATTTCACTTGGCGGTACATCAATCATCATTCTTGTTGGTGTTGCTCTTGAAACTGTTAAACAGCTTGAGAGCCAGATGATGATGAGACATTACAAGGGCTTTCTTGATTAAGCCCTGAGCGAAAGCTCGAATTAACGGAGGAATAGCATGATAGTGCTTAAAACATCGGATGAGATTGGTTGTTTGCGTGAGGCAGGCAGGATCGCAGCCGGAGCATTAAAAGCAGCGGGTGAGGCAGTTGAACCCGGCGTTTCAACCGAGTATGTAAACCGTATTGCCCAAGATTATATAATTAAACACGGAGCAATACCCACATTCAAAGGGTACGGTGGATTTCCCGCTGCCGCATGCATTTCTATAAATGATGAGATCATTCACGGCATTCCGAGCAAAACCCGCATTATTCAGCCCGGCGATATCGTCAGCATTGATACGGGTGCAACCTTTAAGGGCTATGTCGGAGATAATGCTGCCACTTTTGCAGCGGGTGAGATTGCACCTGAGGTACAGCGGCTGTGCGACGCCACAAGAGAGAGCCTTTATGAAGGCATCAAGATGGCAGTTGTAGGCAACAGAATCGGAGACATTGGTTTCACAATCCAAAGGTATTGCGAGGAAAGAGGCTTTTCTGTCGTTAGAGAATATACCGGTCACGGTGTAGGAAGAGTTATGCATGAAGATCCCAGCGTACCGAATTACGGCACTCCCGGTAGGGGTGTGCGCCTGCAGCCCGGCATGGTTATAGCCATTGAGCCTATGATTAACCTGGGCACCGCAGCAATCAGGCAATTGTCTGATGGCTGGACTGTTAAGACTAAGGACGGCAAGCCCTCAGCTCATTTTGAAAACACAATAGCCATCACAAAAGATGGCCCCATAATACTTACACAGGTATGATAGGAGAGTTTCAAAAAGGCAGGGTTGTAAAATCCCTTGCAGGCAGAGACAAAGGCTACTTGCTTGTAATAATCGAAGTAAATGAAAAAACCGCTTTTGTGTGTGACGGCAAGGAACGACCCCTTAACAGGCCGAAAAGCAAAAATATCCGCCATCTGGAGCTGACGGATTTATCACTGAAAGATAATGAAATAGCAACAGACAGAGCTTTAAGAAAGGCTCTAAGGCGCATAAACGCAGAAAACTGCAACGTTTAGGAGGATATTATGTCCAAGCAGGATATGATTGAAATCGAAGGTACGGTAATCGAGGCAATGCCCAATGCAACTTTTCAGGTTGAGTTGGAAAACGGCCACAGAATTATGGCACACATTTCCGGAAAGCTCAGGATGAATTATATTCGCATCCTTCCCGGAGATAAAGTGACAGTAGAAATGTCACCCTATGATCTATCAAAAGGTCGCATAACATGGCGATCAAAGTAATTAAAGGAGGTATTCAAATATGAAAGTCAGACCTTCTGTTAAGAAAATGTGCGAAAAATGCAAAATTATTAAGCGCAAGGGAAAAGTAATGGTAATCTGTGAAAATCCCAAGCACAAACAGCGTCAGGGTTAATCCCGACGAAAAACCAAGTTTATTGGAGGTGCAACTGACAAATGGCGCGTATATCAGGTGTTGATCTTCCCAGAGATAAGAGAATTGAAATTGCTCTCACATATATCTATGGTATAGGTCGAAAAACAGCAGGCGACATTATAGCAGCAACCGGCATAGATCCCGATATAAGAGTTAAGGATATGACCGAAGACGATGTATCAAAGATTCGTGAATATATCGACCATAACCTTAAAGTGGAAGGCGATCTGCGCAGAGAAACTGCATTCGACATTAAGAGACTTATTGAAATCGGATGCTACAGAGGCGTTCGTCACAGAAAAGGCTTACCCGTTAGAGGTCAGCGTTCAAAGACAAATGCCCGTACACGCAAGGGCCCGAAGAAGACCATTGCAAATAAGAAGAAGTAATCAGGAGGGATATTATGGCTAAAGTTAAAACTACTAAAGGTTCCCGCAAGCGCCAGCGCAAAAATATAGAGCGCGGTGCAGCCCATATCCAGTCCACTTTTAACAACACAATTGTTACTATCACTGACACCCAGGGCAACGCAGTTTCATGGGCAAGTGCAGGTGAGATGGGCTTCAGAGGTTCAAAGAAGTCAACTCCGTTTGCAGCTCAGACTGCAGCAGAAACAGCAGCAAAGATCGCTATTGATAACGGTATGAAGACTGTTGAAGTATATGTTAAAGGCCCCGGCCAGGGTCGTGAAGCAGCTATCAGAGCTCTTCAGACAGCAGGTTTGGAGGTTAACATGATTAAGGATGTTACTCCTATTCCTCACAATGGCTGCCGCCCGCCCAAGAGAAGACGTGTATAACTAAAAGGAGGATATAGAATATGGCAAGAAATATGCAGCCTGTTGCTAAGCGTTGTAAGGCACTCGGTATTTCTCCTGCAGTTATGGGTTACAAAAACAAGGAAACAAATCGTAATCCCAAAGGCCAGATGAGAAGAAAGAAATCCGAATATGCAACTCAGCTTGATGAAAAGCAAAAGGTTAAGTTTGTATATGGCATGCTTGAAAAGCAGTTTGCTTCATATTATGAAAGAGCTACAAAGATGCCCGGCAAAGCAGGTGAAAATCTCCTTGTTCTCTGCGAGCGTCGTCTTGACAATGTTGTATTCCGTCTTGGATTTGCAGCAACACGCCGTCAAGCTCGTCAGCTTGTAACACATGGTCATTTTACCATTAACGGCAAGCGTGTAGACATTCCTTCATATCAGGTTAAGCCCGGTGAAGTAATTGCTATTTGCGAAAAGAGCAGAACAAAGCCTGCATTCACCGAATTAACAGGTGACAATGCACCCGTAGTTCTTGTTTCTAAGTGGATTGAAAAGACAGATGCTTACTCAGGTAAGATTATTGCAATGCCCGCACGTGATGACATTGACTTCCCTGTAGAAGAGCACCTTATTGTCGAACTTTATTCAAAGTAATAACCGCATGGCCGTATGTCCTTTTAGGGCATACACCGGCATATTACTACGGCAACTTTTTGAATGCATACCGCAGGACTTGTCCTGCCTGTTAATAAGGAGGGTTTTGAAATGATTGGTATCGAAAAGCCCAGAATAGATACTGCCGAAATCACCCCCGATGGGAAACATGGATTATTCATTGTTGAGCCGCTTGAGAGAGGCTATGGTACAACCTTAGGCAACAGCTTAAGAAGAGTGCTCCTTTCTTCATTACCCGGCTATGCAATCACATCAGTTAAGATTGATGGCGTTCTTCATGAATTCAGCACAATTCCCGGCGTTAAAGAGGATGTAACAGAGATCGTTCTTAATCTCAAGCAGGTTATCCTCAAAATTAACGGTGACGGTCCCCAAACAGTATATATCAATGCTTCCGGTGAATGCGAAATCACTGCCGGCGATATTAAATGCAGCTCCGAGGTTGAAATTCTTAACCCTGAGCTTCACATTGCAACGCTTAATGCAGATGCCCATGTAAATATGGAAATTACCTGCGATAAGGGCAGAGGATATGTTTCAGCAGAAAAAAACAAGGCTATTATGCAGCCTGTCATCGGTGTTATAGCAATTGATTCAATTTATACACCCGTATTAAAGGTAAATTACACAGTCGAGAACACACGTGTTGGCCAAATCACAGACTATGATAAGCTTACACTTGAAGTGTGGACCAACGGAACCATTACAGCTATGGAAGCCGTTTCTCTTGGCGCCAAGATTCTCAACGAGCATCTCAACCTCTTCGGAAACCTCTCAGGTGAGGCCTATGATACAGAGGTTATGGTCGTTAAGGTCGACGATGGAAAAGAAAAAGTCCTGGAGATGACCATTGAGGAACTTGACCTGTCTGTGCGTTCCTTCAACTGCTTGAAGAGAGCCCAGTATAATACGGTAGGCGACCTTATCACCAAGACTGAAGACGAAATGATGAAAGTCCGTAATCTCGGCAGAAAATCTCTTGACGAAGTTGTTAATAAGCTCGAATCTTTGGGCCTTAGCCTTCGCAGAGATGATGACTAATAAGCAAGGAGTGTGAACTAAATGCCAGGAACCAGAAAGCTCGGCCGCACAACTGACCATCGTAAAGCTATGCTCAGAGGCCTTGTTACATATCTTTTGGAAAACGGCAGAATAGAGACCACCGTTACAAGAGCACAGGAAGTACGTGCAATGGCAGAAAAAATGATCACCATTGCTAAGGATGACTCCCTTCAGTCAAAGCGTAAGGTTCTTGCATACGTTACAAAAGAAGACGTTGTTAAGAAACTCTTTGATGAAATTGCTCCTAAGTATAAGGATGTAAACGGCGGTTATTGCCGTATAATCAAGACCGGCACTCGTAGAGGCGATGCTGCTGAAATGTGCATCATTGAGCTGGTTTGATTTAACAGAATAACAAACTAAAGCCTTCGGCAAAATTGAACAAGTCCGTAAAAAATGGACAATAGAAAAAAGAGACCTCCTATGGTAGAAT
>CAVHYZ010000010.1:21290-34667 GCA_963640495.1 Acutalibacteraceae bacterium | reverse complement strand
GTCGCTTTTTTCTATCTTTTTTTGATTTCAGTCTCACATCAATTGTAACTCTACAATTTCGCCATGGCTTTAATATTTTATTGACTTTTTTATAAAATAAGAGTATTATATCTTCCGATAAAAGCATTGACAGAGAATGAATCTGTGATTTTTCCAAAGAGAGATACTCCACAGGCTGAAAGAGTATTGTAAATAGCAGAGGATACCACTCTTGAGCTGCGTGCAAGAAAGGCTTTTGCCATAAGTATCGTCGTGTTACCTGCGTTAAAGGTATTGAGTTAAAAATCAAGGTGGAACCGTGCTTATTATGCACCCTTGGAGTTATTCCGAGGGTGTTTTGTATTTATAAATTATTCCGCAAAGGAGACTGAATATGAAAATTATTTACAGAGACGGCACCGTAGCAGAGTGCCCTGCAGAAGAGGTACAACACGTACTTCGCCATTCAACCGCTCATGTAATGGCTCAGGCTATTCAAAGGCTTTATCCCGATGCTGATTTTGCTTATGGCCCCGCAACAGAGAGAGGCTTTTACTATGATGTGGATTTAGGTGACAGAAAGCTTACCGATGAAGACCTTGCAGCTATTGAAAAAGAAATGAAAAAGATTGTTAAGGAAAATATTCCCATCAAGCCTTTCATTCTCCCGAGAGATGAAGCTGTTAAACTTATGCATGAACGTCATGCCAAATACAAAGAGGAACATATCGGTGATTTAGCCGAAGATGCCATAATCAGCTTTTATCAGCAGGGTGATTATATTGATATGTGCGTTGGCCCTCATGTTACCTACACAAAGGCTCTCAAAGCATTCAAAATCACTCAGCAGTCCGGTGCTTACTGGAAAGATAATTCTAATAATAAGATGCTCACCCGTATTAACGGTGTTGCTTTTGCAACTCAGGAAGAGCTTGAAGAATACGAAAAGAAAATGGAAGAGGCCCGTGCCCGTGACCACCGTAAAATTGGCAAAGAAATGGGCTTATTTATGACAGATGACCTTGTAGGCCGTGGACTTCCCATGTTCCTTCCAAAAGGCTATATTGTATGGCAAGAACTTGAAAATTACATTAAAGAAAAAGAACGCAAGTTAGGATATCAACATGTTATGACTCCTTGCGTAGGTACAGTTCAGCTTTATAAGACATCCGGTCACTGGGATCATTACAAAGAGAATATGTTCCCTGCAATGGAAGTTGAAGGTGAAAGCTTTGTTCTTCGTCCCATGAACTGCCCTCACCATATGATGATTTATGCTAACAAGCCACATTCATATAAAGAGCTTCCAATTCGTATAGGCGAAATTGCTCACGATTTTCGTTTCGAATCTTCAGGCACTCTTAAAGGAATTGAAAGAGGTCGTCATTTCTGCCAAAACGATGCTCATCTTTTTGTTACTCCCGAACAAATCAAAGACGAGGTAAGTAAAGTTGTAGCTCTTATAGCAGATGTTTATAAGGATTTCGGCATTACAAATTATCGTTGTGTTCTTTCCCTTCGTGATCCTGAGGATAAGGTTAAATATCACCAAGACGATGAAATGTGGGATAAGGCTGAAAGCGCATTGAGAGAGGTTATGACCGAGCTTAAGCTCGACTTTACCGAGGAAATCGGTGAGGCTGCATTTTACGGCCCCAAACTTGATGTTAATGTTACTCCCGCAGTTGGTGCGGAATATACCCTTTCCACCTGCCAGCTCGACTTCTGCCTTCCGATGAAGTTTAACCTTAAATATATAGACAGTGACCAGAGCGAAAAGACTCCCGTTGTTCTTCACCGTGCAATTCTTGGTTCTCTTGACAGATTCATGGCATATATTATTGAAGAAACAAAGGGCAAATTCCCTGTTTGGCTTGCTCCTCTTCAGGTTAAGGTTCTTCCCGTTTCAGAGAAAACCATTGACTATGCAACAGAGGTTTACAAAGCTATTGATAAAGTAGGCATTCGTGTACAGCTTGATGCCCGTAACGAAAAAATCGGCTATAAGATTCGTGAGGCACAGCAGATTGACCGTGCTCCGTATATGCTTGTTATCGGTGCAAAAGAGGCTGAAAGTGGCAATATCAGCGTAAGAAGTCGTGATACCGGTGAAACTACCGAAATGAGCCTTGACGAGTTTATCACAAAGGTTAAAGATGAGATTAAAAATAAAACAAGATAATCGAACAAAAAGGGCCTTGAAAAACCAAGGTCCTTTCTTCATATTTTGCAAAAGATTTAGTATTTAATTGAATAACAAAATGATTTTCGCCGTCAACATTTATGCCGCACATTGACAAAAACAGCCACTCGCAAACAGCTCCCTTTGAATAGTGGTTAAGCGATGCTATACCGCCTTGGGCTTCTGTACCCTCCCAAGATCCCAAATTGTTGTAGCCCCCAATTTTGTCATAAAAAGCCAGCCGGGCATTTCTTCGTTCTCAAGAAGTTTATACGCACAGCACTGATCCTGTGTTTTGGTCACGATTTATGCAGCAAACGAAAACGAAATTGTAAATTTGCTTTTTTCAATAAATCAAAGTGCCTTTGTTAATCTTGATGTGAAGTGATTTTAGCAAAGAAAAAGCCTTGAACAGCTTTAATAAGCATAAGTTCAAGGCTTGATTGTTATAGTTTTAATTTGAATTAGAATTATTTATTTTTTTCAAATTCAAGGTATTCATCGTATGTAATCTTCTTATCGAAGTGGCTGCCTGTGGTAATGTCTATAATTCTGTCTGCTACTGTTTCCACAAATTGATGGTCGTGCGATGTGAATAAAATAGTTTGCGGAAATTTAATAAGGCCGTTGTTAAGTGATGCGATGGATTCAAGATCAAGGTGGTTTGTAGGCTCGTCAAAAATAAGCACATTTGCGCCTGAAAGCATCATTTTGCAAAGCATACAGCGTACTCTTTCGCCACCGGATAAAACTTTTGCCTGTTTTAATGCATCATCACCGGAAAACATCATTCTGCCGAGCCAACCTCTTACATCAGTTTCAAAAATCAAATTTGAATAATTGCGAAGCCAATCTATAAGATTATCCTCAACTCCATCAAAGAAAGCGGAGTTATCCGATGGAAAATAGGCTTGAGATGTAGTAACACCCCATTTGATTGTGCCTTCATCCGGCTCCATTTCTCCTGCAAGAATTTTGAAAAGTGTGGTTTTCGCAACTGCATCCGTACCCACAAAAGCAACCTTTTCGCAGGGAAGAATTGTGAATGAAACATTATCCAGCACCTTACGATCACCGATGGTTTTACTAAGGCCCGTAACGGTTAATAAGTCATTGCCCACTTCTCTGTCCGGTTTAAAATCCACAAAAGGAAAGCGACGTGACGAAACAGGCATATCCTCAAGGTCAAGAGAATCAAGTAGCTTCTTACGGCTTGTAGCTTGCTTATGTTTAGAAGCATTTGCAGAAAATCTTTCAATAAACTTTTTAAGTTCTTCGGCTTTTGCCTCATTCTTTTTATTTTGCTCTTTAAGCTGTCTTTGGCGAATTTGAGTATATTCATACCAGAAGTCGTAGTTACCGGTGTAAAGCTCCATTTTGCCGTAATCTATATCAACGATATGAGTGCATACCGCATTAAGAAAGTGACGGTCATGGGATACAACAATCACTGTGCTTTCAAGGTCCATAAGGAACTCTTCAAGCCAAGAGATTGCATCTATATCAAGGTGGTTTGTAGGCTCATCCATAAGCAAAATATCGGGATTTCCGAAAAGAGCCTGTGCAAGAAGGACTTTAACCTTAAGGTCGTTTGGCAATTCGGACATAAGCATTTCATGATATTCATTTGTAACGCCAAGCCCGTTAAGAAGTATCTCCGCATTGCTTTCGGCACTCCAACCATCCATTTCGGCAAATTCTTCTTCAAGTTCGCTTACTCTTATACCATCTTCCTGTGAAAAATCTTCTTTCATATAGATGGCTTCTTTTTCGTCCATTATATCGCAAAGGTGTTTATTTCCGAGAAGAACCGTGCGCAAAACCGTGCAATCGTCAAAAGCAAAGTGGTCTTGACGCAAAACGGAAATTCTTTCACCCGGAGTAACACTGATTTTACCTGCTGTTGGCTCAAGCTCACCGGAAAGAATTTTTAGAAATGTGGATTTGCCTGCTCCGTTTGCACCTATAAGTCCATAGCAGTTACCTCTTGTGAATGTAATATCCGCATGCTTGAACAAGGGTTTACCCGAATATGAAAGTTCAACATCTATTGCTGCTATCATCTGTTTTCCTCCACTATTAGAAATTACCACAGTATTATGGCACTATTTCTCTTATAATTCAATAGATTAAATGTTGAAAATTATTTCTGTAGGTGATACAATTAAATGGTAAAAATATACAATAGAGGTGTTTATGATGCTTGAAAATCCCGCATTTAACAGCGCTAATGAAAAAATACTTTGCGAAATGGGCGGTAAAAACGCCGATATGCTTATGAATATTAAAGTTAAGCGCCTTTCAAAAGGTGAAAAATATGAGCTTAATGATGATAAAAACGAAACAGCATTTCTTTTGCTTAAAGGTCAGGTATCATTTACCTATAGTGGCAAAACAGTTGAAACAGCTGTGAGAGAAAACCCATTTAAGAAAACCCCTTATGCTCTCCATGTATGCAAAAACACAGCCGTAACCGTTACTGCTCTTATGGACAGTGAAATTATTATTCAGCAAACGGATAATGAACGCACCTTTGAGCCGGTTTATTACACACTGGAAAATTGCCTTTATCAAGAATTCGGTCAGTCTCAATGGGGCGGAGCAGGTCAAAGAACAGTTGCTACAATGTTTGACCTTTCAAATGCTCCTTACTCAAACATGGTGCTTGGCGAGGTATTTCATAATCCGGGCAAATGGTCATCCTATCCTCCTCATTTCCATCCACAGCCTGAGGTTTACTACTACCAGTTTGATTATCCGGAAGGCTTCGGCGCTGCATTTATGGGTGATGATGTTCAAAAGAGTACAGACGGTTCAGTTCTTTGCATTAAACCTTTCCATGCTCATCAACAGGTCTGCGCCCCCGGCTACACTATGTATTATGTGTGGATGATTCGTCACCTTGACGGAGACCCTTGGGATAAAACAAGAATTTATGTTAAAGAGCATGAATGGCTTGCAAATGCAGATTAAAAAGAATTGATTTTTGCAAAAAGTTATAATATAATAAATCTGTTACACAAAATTGTTACACGGATTACTTGGCAAGAGAGAAAATCTTTTGCAAATACTATAATTAAGAGGTGAATGCCGTAAAGTCCGGCGGCTGTTAGCATGAAAAAATCTTTATCAGCATTGATTTTTAGCGTAATTATGATATTTTCACTTGTGACTACTCCTGTTTTTGCCGCTTCGATTAAAGAAGTTAAAACTGAACTTTCCGGCATTACAGCCGAGGTAAAAGCACCTGCAGGCACTTTTGAAAATTTAGATAAGTCCACAATCAAAGCAACCCTTGATGGAGTAGAGCTTTCTACTGACAACGCAAAGCTTGGAAATTCCTCTACCGAATGGATTATCATGCTTGATACATCTCTTTCTCTTTCCGCAGATCATTTTACTGCTGAAAAATCCGCAATAAAAGCTGTTTATAATTCTCTAGGAGAAGATGATAAACTTTCTCTTTACACTTTTGATACAAAAACAAAGGAAGTTCTTTCCGGCGATGAATCAAAAGAGGATGCCGTTAAAAAGATTGATGCTATAAAAGCAAACGGTCAAGATACTGCTTTTTATGATGCCGCCGTTGCCCTTGCGAATGCTGCAAAGAGCAGCAATGCTGACAGCTGTGTTGCAATTATTTATACAGACGGTGTAGAAACTCTCAATAAATCAGATAAATCAAAAGCCGTTGAGGCACTTAAATCTTCAAATATTCCTGTTTATGGGTTATATCCTGATGTAACAACCGCTGCTGATTCAAAAGAGCTTAACTCAATTCTTTCTCAGTCCGGTGGTGGAGCAGAAGCATTTACTGTAAAAAATGCGAGTGAAAAGCTCAAAGCATACAGCAGTAAGGCAGATGAAATCATCGAATTAACTTTTACAGCTGCAAGTGATATAGAGGCAAATGAAAAAGCTACGCTTTCCATTGATCTTGGTGACGGAAAGTCAATGACATATAACACTGCTGTTGCAGCTTATAGCATTGCAACTCAAGAAACCACGGAGCTTACCGAAACAGCTGAAGAAATTACAGAAGATACCGAAACAACTATATCATCCGATGATGAAAGTGGGCTTAATGTTACAACTATTGCAATCCCTGTAATTGCTGTCCTTGTTATAGTTTTAATTCTTGTTGCCGTTCTTAAAAAGAAAAAACCCGCAAAGAATAATAAAAAAGCAGACAAGGCAGAAGAAATTGAAACTCCCACACCGATTACAGAACCCGAAGAAACATCTGAGTCTACAATAGAAGAATCTGTTGCTGAGCCGGAGCCTCAACCGGAACTCGAACCTGAGATTGAAGAAGCTCCTGCCATTGTCGAAGAAATTGAAGAGACAAAAGAACCTGCCGAGAACGAGGGCCACGAAGAAGAAAGCAAGGAAGAGTCTGAGGCAGAAGAGGCACACGAAGAAACAGAAGAAGAAAGACTTGAAAGGGAAGAAAAAGAACGCAGAGTTGCAGAGGCAGAAAAAGCAAGAGTTGCCGCACTTGCATCTGCAAGAGAGAAAGCTGCAGCAAGAGCCGCAACAATAGCGAGAGCTGCAAAAGAAGCAAGAGCTTCCGCTGAAGCAAAGGCTGCCCTTGAAGCAGAAGAAAAAGCTAAGCTTGAGTCAGAGGAAAAAGCCAAAGCAAAAGCCGCCAAAGAGCGTGCAAAGAAGGAAAAATCCGCAAAGAAGAAGATGAAAGAAGAAGGCGTACAATTCTACTTTGTAGATAAATAAAATATTTTTCAGCTCCTCATTAGAGGAGCTGATTATTATTTCAAACAAGCAATATCTTGTGTTTTTCTTGACAAGAGTATACCATATATAATATAATTATAATGTATATTTGTATGTATTTTACCCCTCAAAAAAGGATGATGATAAATGAAAAATATCAAGACGTTGTTTGCTTTAATACTTTCGTTGATTATAATTTTCAGTTCTCTTCCGGTTGCTTTTGCTACGGATAATTCCGAGTTTGTTAACAGTGATAATGAAAATTATGTTGACGGCTTGCTCTATGCCGTCAACAGCAATAATGATCGTGTTTACTGTGGAAAATCCGACTCTGAAAATATGGATTTCCTTACATCTTACGCCGTAAATGAATTAGCGATATTGGGCGGTAAAATTTATGTATCTGTCGGCAGATACATTCGAATTATTGATATATCCACTCGTGAGGATGTTGCATTTTATAAAGCAGACGCAACAATCAATCGTTTTGCCGTTACCGATGACGGAGTTTATATTCTCACAAACGGTAAGATTTATTTTATAGATAATAACGGTGACACATCTGTTATTGTGGATTCAGATAAAATTCAAAATTTTTGGCTTGAAGAAATAAATTTTCTTGCTTACACATTAGATAAAAAATATATTTACATTAAAAATTTAGAAAACGGCACCATTGCAAGAGAAATGAATAACTCATCTTCATTCGGCGAGGAAATTCCCGTTAAAACGAAACCATCGGGTAAGCCCATAAGCAGCACCGGCTCAATTACAGACCTTAGGTCAAAATTTCCTGCCGGAAAATATTGGAACCATGTAGGTTCATCATCAAATAATCCCGATGGATATACATCAAGAGCTTGCTCACATCATTCAGGTGGATGTGAATATAGCGGATCCTGTGGCTGCAACGCTTTTTCAAGCGCAATTCAGTGCATGGGTTATGCCTTCAAATGTGGATATGATGTTTATGGTTCTAATCCGAGAAATTGGACAATAAACAGCAACACATCAGCCGTTGATAGTGTTAAGGCCGGTGATGTTATCAGATACAGAAACGACGGCCACTCTATTTTTGTTATCGGCGTAAGCGGAGATACAATTATTTACACTGACTGCAACTGGAACGGAACCTGCAATATACGCTGGAATTGCACAGTATCAAAATCTACGGTAAAATCAAGCTTCACCAGGCTCTATTCTGCGCCGTACGCTGCTGCGGGAAATACAGACTCTGCAACAATTTACACTGTTAAATTTAATGCGGGCGCAGGCAAATCAGAGTATGATTCCTTTAAAATTTATGCCGGCAACGAATACGGAGATCTTCCAAATGCCACTAGAGATGGATACAAATTTTCAGGCTGGTATACAGCTCCTCAACCCAGCGGCACACAAATCACTTCATCAACTATATGCAATTCAAATATCACTCTTTATGCTCACTGGGCTGCTTTAACCTACACCGTTTCTTTCAGTGCCAACGGCGGCTCCGGCTCTCTTCCTCAAAGCTTCACCATAAAGCATAATGGGAGCCAAGCCATAGGAAGTCAAAAACCTATAAGGAACGGTTACACTTTTCTTTATTGGAATACTATGCCGGACGGATCAGGGAAAACATATAGCTCCGGAACTACCTACAGTGAAAATTCAGATGCAATTCTTTATGCAATCTGGCAAGGAAAAACTTATACTGTTTGGTTTAACGCAATGGGTGGTACTGTTTCCGTAAGCTCTATGAAAGTTACATACGGTTCACCCTATGGCGATTTGCCAACTCCCACTTGTGAGGGTTTTGATTTTAATGGATGGTATACAGATTCATCTCTTAAAAACAGAGCATCCGATTCTATTGTTTCCGTAGCTGCTGACCACGATCTATATGCTAAATGGACAGAAAAAACATATTACATAATTTTTAACTCAAATGGTGGCACAGGCGGAGACTCACAGACCAAGAAATATGGGGAGTCCGTAACTCTCAGTGCCGCAACGCCCACAAGAGCGGGTTTCAATTTTACCGGGTGGTATACAAACGCAAACGGTACAGGTTATAAATACTCAAATGGTGATACTTATTCGGATAATGTTGATATCGTTCTTTATGCCGGATGGGAAAGGCAAAAATATACTGTTACTTTTGATGCAAACGGAGGCACTAATGCTCCGGAAGATATAATAAAAGAATATGCAATAGATTTAACTTTGCCTACTACTGTCCCCGTAAAAACAGGTTATACATTCTCAGGCTGGAACACTGCAAAAAGCGGCACGGGAAAAAGCTTTTCCGTTGGTGGAAATTTCAATTTAAACGCCACCACAACTCTTTATGCTCAATGGGCAGAAAGAAGTTATATTATCACATATAATGCAAACGGTGGAACCGATGCCCCTGCTTCTCAAAGTAAAAAACACTTTTCGCAGGAATCAATTACTCTAAGCACGACAAGGCCCACAAGGGTTGGCTATACTTTTTTTTCATGGAATACAAATCAAAACATCACCGGTACATCCTATTCTCCCGGAGCAACCTATAACACAAATGCAGATGTTACCCTTTATGCTGTTTGGACTACGAATAAATACACAGTGAGCTTTGATTCTAACTGCGATATTGCCTCGCCATCTGACATAAGTGTAAGGTATGATTCAACCTATGCTTCTTTGCCATTAATCTCAAGGGCAGGCTATACATTTAACGGCTGGTACACTTCGGCTATTGGCGGCACAAAGATAAACTATAGCGATACAGTAAAAATCACCAAAGATATTACTCTTTATGCTCACTGGTCTGCAAAAACTTATACCGTTTCTTTTGATTCAAACGGAGCAGATATTGATATCGATGACGGCAAATATGCATACGATTCCGTTTACAATACCTTGCCCGCAATTTCAAGGGAAGGCTACATATTTACCGGCTGGTATACCGCAAAAACAGGTGGCACAAAGATAAATTCATCCGATATAATGAAAATCCCGTATGATACTACTTTTTATGCAGTTTGGAGACCTATAGTTTATACGGTTACTCTTGATTACGGCACAGGTAAAGCAGAAACAAAAGAAGTTACTTTTGACAGCGAATACGGCACTTTACCAGAACCTACAAGAGAAGGATATATTTTCACAGGATGGTATACACAAAAAGGCGGAGATATGAGGGTAATAGACTCCACTATTCTCAAAACTGCAAGCGATCACACTCTTTATACTTCCTGGGTTGCTGAAATAGCAACAGCAATTCTTGATTCTAAAGGCGGCTCCTGCTCCGCATCTTTTGCTCAAATCACTTATGGCAAGGCTTTCGGCACTCTGCCCACTCCCGTAAAAGAAGGTTATAACTTTGAAGGCTGGCACACAGAAAACGGCACGCTGATAACAGAGAAAACCATAAGCACATATACAGATACGTTTACTCTTTACGCAAAATGGTCAGAGGCTGAATATACAGTTACTTTTAACGCAGGTGAAGGCACTTGCAATATTACAAATAAGAGTGTAAATTATGCCGAAATCATCGGCACCTTGCCAACGCCCGAAAAAGAAAATTTAGAGTTTTTAGGCTGGTATGATTCTGCCGGAACAGAAATTACAGAATCATCAATTTACACTTACGGCAAAGATATTTCGCTTAACGCAAAATACGCAGAAAAGCAATCCGGTTATGCAAAGTTTGTCGCAGGTGGTGAAGTTATAGCTACTGTTCCATTCTCTGATTTACCGAATAATGAGCCTAACGTTCCTCAAAAAGACGGCTATGACGGCGTATGGGAATCCTATACCGAGAGCGAAGACGGCATAATAGTTAAAGCGGTCTATACTCCTAAAAAATACACAATAACTTGGGTTATAGGAGAAACAATCGAAAAAAAGACATATAGTTACCTTTCACCTGTTACTGTACCTATCGTTTTAAATAATGGCGATAATATTTTTACCGGCTGGAGTGTTGAAATTCCCACCTTTATGCCTGCAAGCAGTATAACCGTTACAGCAGAATACTCCCCTATCGAATACACGGCAAAGTTTATTTCAGATGGTAAACTATATGATACGGTAACTTATACAATGAATGACAGTTTCGTTGATGAGCCTACCATTCCCCTAAAAGCCGGATATATTTATAAATGGGATTCGTACATCCTCAAAGAGGGCGGCACAAATATTTATTCAAGCAGAGATCTTATTGATTACACTGCCAAATTTGTTGCGGACGATAAAGCCGTAGGTGAAATTACATATAATGTTGAAACAAAATCCATAAAGAATCCCGCTGTTCCGAGCAAAAACGGATATACAGGTTCATGGCCCACATATACATTGGATGTTGGTGGAATAACCGTTAATGCCATTTACACTCCGAACACTTACACAGTAACTTTTACCGCTGATAATAAGGTTGTGGAAAGGGTAAGCTACGAATACGGTGCTAAATCCATAACAGAACCTGAAGTGTCTGAAAAAGCAGGGTATACAGGTATGTGGAGTGAATATGTACTCAGCCATCAAAATACCGTTGCAACAGCAGTTTACACACCAATCACTTACAAAGCAACCTTTATTGCAGACGGTAAAGTTATAAGCACTGTTCCATTTACAATAGAGACAACAAGCCTTACTGAGCCTACCGTTCCTTCAAAACAAGGTGCAAAAGGCAGCTGGGCAAAATATTCAATAATCCCCAGCGACCTAACGATAGAGGCTGTTTACATCTATAACACAAATGTCAGCATTATAGGTTATGCAGCTCAGAGAAATCAAAGCTACCGAACTACAATTACATTCAGGCCAAAAGTTTCAAACACACCAAATGTATATGAAATTCACTGGTTTATAAACGGTGTCGATATGGGCACAGGTAACAGCGATGGGACATATACCGTTAAAGAGGCTAAATCCACCTATACGGTGCAAATTAAAGTTTATAGTAATGGTATTGAAGCAGGTCACAGCGAAATTGAAACGGTTAATATTTCAAACGGATTTTTTGAAAAAATAATCGCATTTTTTAAAGGCCTCTTTAACAGCTTACCAACATTTACCCAGTAAGATTTCAACACAAATATTGTAATGCATAAAATAAAGCCTACCGAAATTTCGGTAGGCTTTTCGCTGTATCAGCTTTGCTTAAATGATAACACCTCATGATGCGTGATCACGCCCAAAGGCGATAATCCTCAAGCGGGATTATGCCTTTTTCTTTGTGCATACAAAGGCTGCTGCAGCCGCAACTGAGATAGCAGCAAATACTGCAATACCTACATTTGCGGAACCGGTTTCTGCGGGTGCCTCTGCTTCTGTTATTTCAACAGTAGTTTCTTTATTTCCTGAATATAAGTCCTTAATCTTTTGCTTTATAGTATTGATAATGGTTTTTACAGTATCAATAAAGCCAGCAAGAACTGTTCCGGAAAGGTCTACGCTGTTAACGGTAGATTCAAGATCCGTCATAGCTCCCGCAACATCTGACTCTGTGGAATCACTAGCGGATGTGAGATCCATAAAAGCCATAATTGAGCTTGTAAGTGCACTAAAGAATGATTCAAGGTTTGTGTATAAAATCTTATCAAATCCAAGATTATAAAGGCTCTCATAGAAATACTGAACGTAAGTCATAAGAGTTTGAAAAATCTCGGGGAGAGTTTGATTTATATACGTTTTCCAGTGCATGTCTACACCATTGTTGTGTGAATCAACACAATCATTATAGTCTGAAAGACTTGTGTACCTTTTGCCACAACCGGGGCATTCATAGTAATTGGCTGCAACAAAGCCGCCGTTTACTGCTTGATCAAGAGCGGAACCGCCACTTGATGATGAGCTACTGCTACTGCTAGTGCTGCTACTATTACTGCTGCTGTTGCTACTGCCGGAGGTTGAGTTATTACCGTCTCCGCCATGTACACTTGCCACATGTGAATTATAATCAGCTTTTCTATCTGACGCATAATCACAAGAATCACAAACATAATAAACTGTGCCATCAATCACACGAGATGAGGCAAATGCCGGAACGCACATTGAAAACACCATGATCAGCGCTAATAAGACTGCATTTACTTTTTTCGTGTTAATCATTCCCTTCAGTATCCAAGGGATACGGGTTGTATTACTGCTTAAAGCAGTTGAAAAGTTTTAAGTGAGCTTTCCACGGCTCACTTTGTGAGCAAAAATGTGCAATAAAATTGCAAGAGTTTAGATAAAGGTTTAAAGAAGTGTTATCATTTAAGCAAAACCGATACTGAAAGTTTTAGCTTTTTTGAATTAAAAATATTGCCTCCTTCGTTTTAAAGAATTGTGTATAAAACTAAGGCATAATACACCATATTGTATACCTATAACATTGTATACCATATTTACAATAAAATCAATAGTAATTTTTCGTCTTTTTGTTAATTAATGCGAAATATAAAGTATAAATATCAAAAATGGCTTTTAATAACTGATTATATTATGTTTTCGGCTCCCTTGCATTTGCAAGG
>CAVHYZ010000010.1:0-21280 GCA_963640495.1 Acutalibacteraceae bacterium | reverse complement strand
TTTGCAAGGGAGCCGATTTCGTGCAGATATGATTATTTAAGCAAGGTCGTAAAGTCCTACTCTACGGAACTGGATATATTTGTATCCGCTTGCATAATCCGTAGCTTCTCCCGAAGTCTTAACTGTTGTAACAGCTTGAGCATACAAAGTGTATGAGCCGTTGCTTTCTGTACCGCTTTCGTCACCTGCAGTATTATTTGCAATCGCCTTTTTAATATCATCAGGCACCTTAAAGTAGTATACTACACCGCTCTTAACATTATCGTTAGCAACAGGTGTACCGGAGCAATCTTTGCTTTCATAAAGCACTATGCCGTTATAATCCACATATGCCCCATCTTCATCTTTAGTGAAGAAGTTTACGGTTATTTTTTCTCTCTTAACATTCGGGTCATCTATTCTTATTGCTGCAATGCCGTCGTCAACAGTGAATTCTTTTGTTACAACTCCGGTTTCGCTGTCTTTCTTCTCTGTTTCTTCAGCAGTAAGAAGGATATAACTTGATTGTTCGCCCTTATCGTTAACAAAGTCAAGGTCGGGTTTTTCGCCGGGAAGTCTGTAAGAGGCAACCAAGGTGTTAAGGAAAAGCTTTGCTTCTTCCTCGGAGAAGATGTTTGAATGGCCTGCGCCTGTGTAGGTTATATTACCCGATGTAAAGATGTAATAAGAGTTTACAACATCTTTAGAAATGGCATCATAATCATCACGGTAATCGGAATCAGCAGACTCTTCATCTGCACCGGCAAGAGTGTACCAAACAGTAGTATCGTCACCATTTGTATTTACCTGATATACTTGCTCATGAGTAGCTTTAATGGTAATTTTACCGTAACTGTTGGAATATTCATCCGTGTTACCGGTAGTACCATCAAATTCTGCAGTATTAATGTCATAAGGATAAGTTGTTATCTGGCCTTTATTAACCTGCTGTACCTTATTTGTCATAATAACATGACCATCTGTATTAGATGAAACTATACCTGCGGGTAAGAGCTGATTTTTCGTGCCTTCATCACCGTAACGAACAATTGACCATGTGGTGAAGCCCTGTGCGCTCTTATCATAGTCCATTTTACTCTTTTCGCCCGAATCATCATCTGATGCACTTACAGTTCTATATGTTATTGTACCGTTTTCTTCAAATTTTCTTGTGAATGTATCTGCTATAGGTTCACCATATTCATTATAGTTAACATATTCAACGCCGTTTTTACCTTTGCTTGTGGAGGCGGCTTTACTCTTATAAACAATGCTGAAGTTTTTCTCTCTCATAGCCTTAACGCTTGTAGTTTCGCGTTGATAATAAGGTATACCATTGTATTTATAGCCATCTGCCCAAGTGTTATTTTCCATATTTTCACTTATGTTATTTTCACCGATGGTTTGCCTTATTGAATAAGTAATGCCAAAGCGATCAAGGTTAAGAGAATCACGGAGCAAGATATTATTATAATATCCGTCCTTCACCTTACTTGTTTGAATGTCAACTGTAAAGTTTTTCTCATCCTCGGGTTTTATTCCTGTGAACCATTCTTTTATTTTATTCCACAAAGTTTCAACCTTATCTGCAAGACTGTTAAGTCCGCTTGTAAGCGCGCTAAGTGCATTCTGAGCAAAATAGGTAATATAGTTATTTGTGGTGTTTGTTGTATCGTGGCAGAAAAGAACCGGTTTATCATCTTCAATAAACTTCTTTACCGCAAGGGCTGCGCCAACGCTAAAGCCGAGTGTTGCTTTAGATTTAGAGTCATAACCGAAAAATTTAAGCCAGGAGGATTGTGTTTCACATTTTCCATAAGAATCGCCAAACCCCAAAATGAGCATATCATAGCTATCAAGGAACTTACATTCAGAGCTCTTATAAAGGTTATTAAGCTCATAAATATCCGTAAGTGCTATATCAACCTCAAAGTCACATTTTTTATACTCATAAATAACATTGCCTTTTTTGTCAAGCTCAATCTGCCCATTTTCATCCTTGCGAGGAGTCTTTTCTCCCTGAGGACGAACCCAGAACACGACATGAGTTCTGTAGTCATAGTCGTTTGACTCTGTTGATTCGTAATAAACCGTTCTGTCGAGTATAGAATCACTTGCGGTTATAAGTGAATAGAAAGCGTCTGCGTAAACTACTTTATATTGGCCGTCATCGGTTTTTTCGACTATTTTTGTTTTTCCGCCATCCCCAAGGAATACACTTCCTAAATAGGCGTTGCCGGTTATTTCGTTGGCACGTTCCTTTTCATAAGCATCTTTAAGCTCACTGTCTTTGCCAACATATCCAACCTCTTTACTTCCGGTGTATTCACTGTCTTTATATCCTTTTTTGGTGTTACGATTCCACTGGCCGTAAGTTGAAACATACTCGCTTTGCGTTTTGCCGTCCGTGCCTGCAGACCACCAGTCCGCCGGGAGGACCTGAACAGCATTTATGGTCTTTTTCTCGCTGGTTTGAATGTATGAATAACCAGTGTAAGAATCCGAAATAGAACTGTTACCGACTCTTACAATTTCAAGTTTCCAAGAAACAAGGCCCATGTATCCATCAGTAAGCTGCTTTGTGAATTTATATTCATGAAGCTGTTTTCCGTCGGTTGTGCTGCTCATTAGGTTAGTTTTGTTTGCATTTTTACCAAACTCAGTAAGACTGGTAAACCCGATTTTTTCCTCATCACTAAACTTTGCATCATGGTCTTGGTCAATGTAAAGCTCAGCAATATAACTATCTGTTCCGTTGGTATCTATATCGTTATAAATTATAAATTCTCCGGAAATAGTATTATCGGAAATAGTCTTTGGATAAGACACAACGGAATTATTAATCATGCGAAGCTCAGGGCTGTAAACAGTATAAAGATACTGATACATCTGCTTTTTAATTTCGCTAGTATCTTTGGCGTGTGCAAACTGAACCTCATTAAAGACGTTTCCGTTTTTCTTAAGAACAGCTCCGTCACTTCTTGTAACGTAAGTTGTGCCCTCATCATTTTCCGTAACAGTATCATAAACAGAAGAAAGAAATTTATAAATCTTTGTGGTGTTATCCACTGCCAGAGTGTTGATATAAGCTAATTGGTCAGTGATTACAATTGGCGTGTTCTTTACTTCAACGCCTGAATCCTTCATTGTTAAGGTTTCATAAGGCATTTCCCATGTACCTACGCCGTTAACCTTTGCTTTTTCGGCATCATCATCTTCATCCAAGTTCGGATATTTCGAAAGGTTTTTTGTCTGGCCATAATTATAATCATCGCCCATTTGATTATTATTAGTAAGATTTATAGTTATGCCGGATTCTGAATTTGATTTTACAATGGAACTAATTGCTTTAATTCTAAATTCAACGCAAGACAGTACGTCGTCATTTGTACTGTGAACACACATATTTGTCATCTTTAGGTAACCGGCGTTATTTCTAATATAGAATCCATTTTTATCTTTTAGCAAATTTCCATCAGAATCTTTTTTATTTTCCCAACTGCCGGAAGATTCAAATTTTTGCACATCCTTCTTATCACTCTCATCATAACCGGTTAGGGTAAAGGTATCGCTTCCATCCTGACGGATTGTGGCTATTTTTACCCCATTGCTGTTTGTTTTATTCACGCTTACCGGCACCTTAGTAATGTTTTTGCTTGTTGAATTAATCTTATCATCGGAGCCGATATTCATAACAGTTTTTGTTTGATTTGCATTCCAAAGATCCTCGTGATCTATACGATGTTCAGGGTCGTCTTCATATATTCTCCATTTATGTGTGGTTGTCTGCTTATATTTCCACCAGAACGAGAAGTTATCACTTATGCCATCTACATAATAGGGATTAGGCGTGACGGTAATCGTTGTGTTACCACCGTATGACGACTCAACTTTAACAGTTAAGTTTTGGTCATTCCTTTTCACTGCCTGTACAATATTACTTCTCCAATTAGTATTGTTATAAAGCGATAAAATAGGATCATCTTTGTACTTATCTTCTACTACAAGGGTTGCTTCACAAAAATAATATGTGTTTAAAGCCTGATAGTTTCTGCTTTCAGGAATTGTCATTCCGGTTATTTTATTCTCTGTTATATCATCATTCCAGTCATAATAATCAAAATTTTGGTCAATATCGCCTATTGTACTGTACCAATTATATACATTATTTTCGTCGTCATTTTTTACGGAATACGCATGAACCGGCTCTTCAGATTTTTGAACTCTTCCCAAAAATCCTGTTTTTGCGGTTACTTCAGTTATTTTTATTGAATTTTCTTTAGAAAAATTACCACTGTTAAATTTATCATTGGGAACTGCATACCAAGTGAACTTAACGCCAACACCGGCAGGTAAAGTCCCGTTAAAAGTGGCAAGAAAATAGGTGAAATACTTATTTTTATACCTGCTATCGTATTCTCTAAATTGGGTTTTAGTTTCTACAGTTACAGAATAAGAAATTTCCAAATTTCCTTCGTCGTTATATACTCCACCATCAATACCTGTGCCCTCTGCCGTATTCGTAAGTCCACTGGCAATAACAACAGGAAGGCCGGCTTTTGCAAAAGCGTCAAGCTTTTTTTCGGCAGTGTCTGTAATATCATTTCCGGTGGCACGAACTGTACTTACTTCACCGGATACCATATATCTGAGAGTCTTACCGAAAAGTTCAACAGATCTTGTATAATCTTCTGTATTAAGGCCTAAAAGAGTATCACCGTCAATAACATTGGCATTGTTGCCTATAACATAGGTATCACCCATGCCGGTATAAATTAAGCCGTCCATATCCGAGTCGTTATACTTGGTATGTTTAACTCCGTTAACAACTTTATTATCATCATTAAAGTTTTCGAGAGAATCGCCAAAATATATAAGGTCATAATTACCTATGAGGTCCTCATTATGCCCTACAAACTCCGCAACAGACATTGTGGTAATTTTTATATATTTTGCAGCCTGCTCCTCGGTAAACTCAGCAGCTTTAGCCGGTCTGCCGTCTATTGAGAAGGTGCCATCGGGAAGCCAGCTGATAACGTCAGTGGCTTTAAGGCATTCTGTTTCGCTGTATTTTTTGCTTGCATAAGCATAAACTTTATCTGTTATAACTGCCGTACGGTGATCAACGCTTACATAAGGCTCAATATCAAGAACTCTTACCTCTTTTTTAACATTTTTAACTCGTCTGCCGGCATAGTTAATTATGCTGCGCATACAGGTTGCTATAGAAACAACCTGCGGGAGAGGCGTGCTTTCATAAGTGTAAGAATCTAAGCCTCTGTATACATTTTCATCCTCTATTTCACTGTAAACATCATAATAAGGAGATGAATTATCTGCCTTTAAATCTTTTGATATTGGTGCATTAAATTTTGATGTTGCAATAGAGCTGCTGCCGATATCTGAAGACTTAAACACATATATATTGCCGGAAACACCGCCGCCTTTAACATTTATTTCGGACTCTGTGCTGCGGTCTATAAGAGCATTAACAAGCTTATAAAGTTGAGGTTGTGCATCGGAAGAAATCATATTTAGCACATTAAGGTCTACAACTATAGGAATGTTATAATCCGAGCCTGCAAGGGTGAGTATGCTTTCTCTTATTTCTGATGAAATATCCGAGGCAAAAGCAGTAAAATTAACCTGTGTGCCACCGGAAATAACAATCATATCCTTAGTTTTCAGCGTCAAAAGAAATTGGGATTCGTTGTCAGAAATATCAGCAGGGCTATATGAATCCACTGTCGTAAGAAAGTCATAATTATCCCCATCAAATCTGTCAAGAACTTTGTATTTGAACCACTCATTGCATGTAATACCCTTATCATAATAAAATTTTTGGGTATAAACCGTAGCTGTTTTAGTGGTAGAAGTACTTTTATCATACACATAGTCGCCGCCGGAGCCAACATAAGAATAATTAACACTCTCTGTTACAAAATATGAGTTATTACCGCTGTAATATCCGGTAGTATCAGCAGAAGGCTTTATAAAAGAAAGGTCCCCTGCATTATTATATACCGGCACAGCATGATAAAAATGCTCAGCATCCGGATTTTCAGTAACAACAACACTTGCACTTTCATTAATAGAAAGCTTACCATATCCGCCGGCTTTAAGTTTAGTTTCAGAGTATTCAATATCATCTTCAAGATCACCTGTGTCAAAAAGAAGCTGATAAACCGGCACTTTTTCGCCATCAGTTTCCTCATCTTCGGTCACAAGTTCACTGCTAACAGTGCCGTCTGCATTTAACACATAATAAAGAGGTTTATTTTCGTCACTCCAAACCTGTTCATAAATAATTGCATCATCCGTAAAATCATCAATGGATGAAATCGGTGTGTAATTTACAGCGTAATAGTAGTCATCCGCTGTATTATTTTCTACTGCCGTTGCAGGCTCAAGTACTGAAATTTCTTGAACAACATCAGGAACCTGACTTGTTTCTCTAAAATGAATATCCGAAAAAGTTACCGAACCTGTGTTACCATTATTTAATGCGGGAGACCATGTACCAAAGCTTGCCTGAATATAGTACACCCCATCGGGCACAGTAAAAGTGTAATCATAGTGGCCTTGATTATTATCCCATAAGCCATTTGCACCGGTGGTGATATTTTCCGGAGCAGAAAATATATATTTTTTTAAAGTAGTATTACCGTTTACCGTTGTTTTATTACCGCTTTTATCAGTATATACACGAGTCCAAGAGGCTGATTTAGAAACAGGTGTTCCGGTGCTGCCATAAGTGTAGAGGGTCAGTTGGCCGTCAGTACCGTTATTTTCGGAATTAGAAGAGTCAAAATCAAATGAAAATGTATATGTAGTGCCGGGGGTTACCTTCATACTATAATAGTTACTAAACCCTGCTGACGTAAGAGCATAACCCGTATGAGGACTTGTGAGTTTTATGGTGGTAGTATCGTTTTCAAAGGTAACATAAGATTTTCCGTCTGTGGTAATATTTAATCCGCTTGTCATTTCCTTGCGAGTATAACTATTTGAAATCCAAGTGCTTAAATCGAAATATTCTGTTGGCAGCACATAAACACCATGGCTTTGATACTCTGCCTCTTCATCATCTTTTGCGGTTCTGAACTTATCCGGCACATTTGTAAACTTTTCTTCTGCGTTGGCAGTAATAATGCTGAGCCCTTCAGGAATGTTATCACTCCATGGTGTATACTCAACATAGCCTGATGCCGTTTTAGTCATAGGATAAGCATCTGTAGTGCCGATTACGTCGCTTAACTTACCGTTATAAATATTATTAATGGCAGTCTGCCTACCGGCACTATCTAAATTTTGATCAATTGCCGCATTGATAAACTTATTTATAGGGTCAGAATTATTAACATAATAACCCATAGTTGTTTCGGAAGCATCCGGAACTATCTCAAAAATGCCAAAATCCGATCCTGAAGAGGTTTTGTCTTCTTTAATTTCCTCTATATATTGCAACGATTTATAATTTGCACTTACTAAAACAGAAAGAGGCCCCACAGCCGTAGCGGCAAGCACCACAGCCATCAAGCCTGTAAATGTTCGTTTAGCAGTTTTGGGTATTTTCCTGAGTTTCATAATTATACCTCCTACGCCGCAACTGAGCCCTCATCTGTTAACTTCTTAAGCATTGTATGCAATTTGGTAGACCCCTCATCAGCCGTACCAATATACAATGGTCTGTTTCTAAATGAAAATGTTTGACTTGTTGTGTATGTTTTTGAGCTGTTCTGTCCGCTTGTTACCGTAAGAGAAATAACAGCGGATTTTGCATTTGTACCTGTGTGAATCACTCTCACGCTGAATGCCGACACATCGAAGCAAAACGGAGATGTGATATTATCTTTTGTAAGCTCCGTCTCGGCATTCGCAATAGTTGATTCCCCAAAATAAATCTTTTGCTCTTCTTCACAGAATCTAAATGCGTACACTGTGTTTTCATCTGCAACATACGCCACAAAATCCCCGTCGATATCTTGATTTTCCTCTGTGGTTTGCGTTGACTCCGTAGATGATGTTTCCGAAGTGCTTTCATCCGCTTCAACACTCGAAAAACTTTGAACGCAAATTCCTTTGCTGCATCCTAAAAAATATTGCTGAAACTGCGCCATTGCTATTTGAGATTTGCTTTGCAGGTTAATTTCATTATCTACGGAGCTGAACATTGAAGTGCCTGCGTTCATTACACTCAGTACAGCCACCGCAACGAAGCCCAAGATAGCGAAAGATACTATCAGCTCCATTAGCGAATAACCTTTATTATTCTTTTTTCGCTTTTTGAACATTAATCCCATCCCAATCATTGATAAGTTTGGTTTCCTGTTGATTTATATAACGTGATTGAATGATTTGAAATAGATTCAAGTGAAAAGTATATTTCCTTTACACCTGTTGTTTCCAAATTAACCAAATTCACCGGTTCATTGCCTTCTTTAATAGCAGAAACTCTCTTAACAGCGCCGGTATCAAGATTAAATTCAATTTCTATTTTATCAACTTTTGTATCAGTGCTGCCCTCTTCCGGCTCAATTAAAGTATAAAACTTTGTGCTGTCAGATGTATCTCTAACTGAAATTCTTAAAGTATCATTGCCGACAACCTGAGTTTCATAAGCTTCGTCGGAGACTTTTCCGTTTGCATTGATATAATACAGCTCGCAGAAATAGCCTTCTTTTGTTTCACCGCTGTTTGGTTCTTTACCCTCTTTAAAGGTGATTGTCATCACATTTTTTCTACCACTCATAGCGTTAACCTTGCTTTGAGACATAACGGCAGAAACAGTTTCTGCGGCTTTTTTGCTTCTTGCACCGTAAATTGTAGAAAGGGAATTATAAGTTAAACCGCCTGCAATGGCAAGAATAGCTATAACCACAACCAATTCAATAAGGGAAAAACCTTTATTGTTATTTTTTTCCATTCTCACCATTCCTTTCGTAATTTTTTAATTATTCGGTAGTTCTCTTCCAGTTATCATAACCGACAAGAGTTGAAACATTCCAAGCGTCAGTTGCTTTTTCATCGCCTGTAATTGCATCATCACTCATATAGTCCGTAATGGTATCCGAGGTGCCGTCACCCTTTTCAGCTTCATAGGCTTTTACAACACTATCAGAGGATTTGTTAAGAGTGCAACCGGTTTTTATTTCCAAATCGCCTTCCGAAATTATAAGGCCGTAAAAGTCTCTTTCAACGGTAATTTTACCGTTTCCGTTTACTTGAATTACAAGATTCAGCTTCGGATTTTTATTATCTATTACATAGTTTGCTTTGCTTGTTACTACGGCAACTATTTCGCCGTCTGTATTTTTAAACTCGATGGTTTCATTTTCACCAATTCTTAATTTCTTATTCCCGTTTTCATCTATTACGGGTTTACCATCTGTGCCGGTAACATAAATATCCTGATTAAGAATATATTCCACTGCGTCCTCATATTTACCGTTTTCGTCCTTCGGAGCCTGTGAAAGAGTTTTGCAAAGGCTATCGAATTCGGACCTGTAATCATCTGAGGATGAAGTGTCTGTCATCTTACCTGTAACGGCAGAATTATTGTAAACATAAGAGCCTTTTGAAAGCACAGAGCTTGTGCCGGGTAATTTATACTCAGTAAAGTACTCATTAAGGTAGCCTTCTATTTCATCGGAATTATTTTTAAAATAATCTTTGAAATACTGATTTGCATGTGATGTTGTGTCAAAAGACATAAACACATAAGTAACATTTTCACCGTAAACATTATCGTTTATAGGGTGAAGCTTAATGCCATAATCAGAAAGTTTTTTACCATCCCAAAGAACTTCGTTAATAAGATTAAAATCTGTATTTCTGAATTCACCGGCTGTCATTTTAATGGGGTTGCTTGAAATAGTGACCTTTTCGCCTGCCGCTTTTTGGCCCTCTTCTTTTCCGTTTGCTACAGCATTAATATAGGAAGCCGGCACAAGATAAAGGCGCTGATTTTCTTTAACGGAAATTGATTCGCCCATTTGTACATCGTTTTTAGTTTTGTCACTGTCGGACTTATCAATTGAATTAACGGTTGAAACATCAACAAAGGAGAAACCTGCAAGGCTCACCAATGTGGCTTTGCTCATATCAAGTTTTACCTGTTTGCCGTTTACTATGATTGAAGAGCTCTTTGATGAATCTGTTGTGCTGTCACCAAAGCCGTAATATTCGCCGGATATAATGGCGCTTGCTCCTGTGCCGGAAAGCACAAGGTCATTTGAAACATAAGTTTTACCTTGAAGGTTAGCCTCGCTTTCTATATGGACATCAATGTTATCGGTCCAAAGCTGGGAGTTTTTATCAAGAGTAAATCTTGACATTTTGCCTGTTTCACTGCTGGTGTCAGTTATAAGTGTACCGTTTACATCCATAGTACCGGTGCAAATAAATGTGCCGCTGTTAAATTGAAGAGCTCCTGAGCCTGTAAGCTCCGCATTTGAAAAATATGCGTTGCCGTTAATTGCTGCAGATTTGTCAGATTTTACTTCACCACCTTTGTGGATAAGTGTGCCCTTAACTATGCAAGCATACTGTGTAATGCCCGATGTGGAGTAACCATTTGATTTGTAGCCTACGCTTGGGTAGTTTATTGTTATATCGGAAACAACTCTTGTGGCTCTGCCGTCTTTTTTATAGTAAACGGAAAGGCTTTTAAGAGTAATGGGTTTAATGCTTTCGCTCTTAAATACATCGGAATTCGGCGAATAGCCGACATTATCAACTTTGCATCCACTTGTGGAGGAAAGAAGAATATAATCTACGCCGGCATTTTCAATATCATCTTCATAATTTAAATCTGTTTTTTTCTGCCAAAGCTCATTGTGATTTTTTGCATTTTCGTTATATTCGTAAATTTCATATGGCTCGGTGCTGATTTTGTTAGTGTTATTTATAACCACATAGTCAACATCTTTCCTATCAACTATCATAAGTCTTATGGCGTTAAGGTAATAGCCGGAACCATTGATTAGTTGGGTTGTGCCCTGTATTGTTTCGTCAAAAGCAACTTTATCTGTGGAAGAATTGTTTTTTGCAGAGCCGCTTGTAGATTCTGTTTCAGCGGCTAACGGGAAGGTTTTAACTTTCCACTTTAAGATTTCATTATAATAATTCTCACGGAAATTAGCAGAAACAGAGGTTACGGACTCATTAAAGTGAACAAGCACATCTGAATAAGTATTAACGATAGCATCGGAGCAGGCCTCTTGAACACCTGCGTTTATTTCTTCCATAACGGCAGTTGCGTCATAAAGGTTTTGCTTGCTTTCACGGTCTGAAACTCTCATTTCAAAGCCACTGTAACTTAAAATAAGCAGCAAGGAACCAAAGGCGGTAAGGAACAGAATACCGATCATAACGGTAATTATACCTGCACCACGGTTATTAAGTTTTAATCTTGACTTAATATTCATAGTTTCCTCCCACAGTTATGTGAGCTTATTCGCCTCAAGGGTATGTACGACTTTTCCGTCGTCTATTTTGCCGCTGTCATAAATTTCTATTTTAACACTATAAAGTCTGTCCTCTTTTTCGTGCTTAACGAGGGCATCCTCATATCTAATTTCATCATTAACTTTAACATCATAGAGAGTATATTGCTTATCGAAGATTGTAAAAGTTTTTGCCGGCAATCTTACTTTATAAGAAAATTTGTTTGCAAGATCACCCGTGCTATACAATTTTCCTGTTTCAAGGTTGCAGCGAACATTTGTATATAAACGAACACCCATTTTAAGAATATCATTTTCAAAACTATCTTTTACATAGTCATTATATGCTTCATTACGGGTTTCTATAATGTTAACTTTATAATTGCTGTCTTTAGTACCTAAATCAATTTTCTTCCAGTTTATAATTTTAGAAGTGTCGCCGCTGACTGAGGTTGAGGTATCATCTATGGTTTCTCGTTCAAGAGGCCACATTTTAACAACGAAAAATTGAGTATTCAGAGGAGCATTATTTTGATTATCATCGTTAGTGTCAATCAAAAACTCAATATAGTCATCGTCTATTGTTTTGATGCCATTCTCACTGTCATCCTGAAATGAAAAATAGGGATAATACATAAGGTATGCTATGAAAGTGTCTTTATAAGCACCTTCATCATCCTTTTCAAGGCTCATTTCATAGCCATTCGGGAACATATCATAATCTAATTCCACATCAACGCCGTCATAGTAGGTTGATGTTGGGTCATTCTCATCATATTTTGAATTTCGCTTAATGTTATTAACGGATTTACCGCCGTTAGTGCTTGCCTGCTTTAGGGTTGCAGTGTAACCGGCTGTGCCGTAAATGTAGCAGAATGATACTTTTTCATAAACAAGGAGAACGTTTCTTTCGGTATCCTCTTCTGTTTTGATTTCCACAACTATTCTGCGAGATTTATTTTTTAGGAGAACTTCTTTTTCGGCATCTGTGGCTTCTTTGTACTTCTTAGTGGTTATAAACTCGGTATCGGCTTGTTCATCGGGGTTTTTATCAAGGCCGGTGGAGCCGCACTGAACAAATGCCGTTTCAAGGTTTGTGTATTTTGCTATATCCGTATTATTGATAATGCCAATGCCTGAACTGCTTTCAGTGCCAAGGGAGAATGTAACTTTTGCATCATAAGTGCCGGAGCCGGATTTAAGATTTTTAACGGTCATAGAGGTTGAGCCGTCATCGTTTTCGGTTGCCTCACTGCGCTCCACACTGTCGCCCATGGGTTCAAGCATGGTTGCAACATTTTTATTATCAAGATTTTTAAAATCTTTAACGGATAAAGCCTCAATAGTTTCTTGAATATTCTGAGCTGCTGCCGTTGCTTCACCTATCTTTTTTGCCCTTGATGTAAGGCTTGCGGAGGTGGTGAAGGCCTGCAAAAGAGGGATAACTACAATCATTAAGATTGCAATTGCCGCTACAAGCTCAATAAGGGAGAAGCCCTTGTTATTCTTTTTATTTCTTTTCAAGGGTTTCCCCTCCTTTTCTTAAAGCTTAGTCCGTGCCGAATGGGTCGGAATTGCCCATTGATACTTTCGGAACTTCAACAGGTACATAATTTGCGCCATCATAAGTAAGATAAAATTTGCTGATTGCTATTGAGGAGCTGAGGGATGCGGTTTCAGAATCATAAGTAAGTGATATTGAATCAAGGAATGTTACCTGCTTTGTATCTTCATAAAGGTAATCAAAAAATTCTTTAAACTTGTCATAGGTCATATTGCAGCTGTAGCTGACACTTGTGCTCATTGCCGTGGCGTTAACCTGCTTTGCTACGCCCTTTTCATCCTCAACCGTGCAGCCGAATTCGCCTATAGTTGTGTCACCGTCGAAAGAGAGGTTCAAAAACTCAATGCCTAAATCCTCATTCATATTTTTAACATACATAAGGAAATCTTCTTCCTCAATGCCGAGGGGAAGGCGTGAAAGGCAATCCGAAATTGTTGCCTTTGAATCTGCAATTCCCTTTTCGTAGGTGGTAATATTGTCATAATAATTTTTTAATTCGGATACTCTTTGGCTCTGGGTTGTAATTTCTTCGTTAATTGCCGATGTGGATTCGTTAAGCTTTTGATAACCCAACACATAGGAGCCGAGGAAAATTACAATGCCCAAAATAACGAAAATCAAGTTTTTGGTTTTAACAGGTAAAGCCTTATATTTTGCAATAAGATCTTTAATTTTTAAGTCTTTCATTTTCTCGCCCCCTTATGCTTCTGTTGTGGATTCTGTTTCAGCTTCTGTAGTGGGTGCCTCTGTGGTTGTGGGTACCGGATAATGGCATGAAACAGAGAAGCTTACATTGCCAAGGCCCTCATCACCGCTGGATCTTGAAAGGTCTGAAACCTCAATAACATCAATGGTCTCAAAGCTTCTGAACTGCCTTATAACCACTGCCGCTTCGTCAAAGCTGGGTACGGTAATGTTAAGTGAAATACCATCTGTGGTGCAGTCTGCGGAAAGAAGGGTAATTGCGGATGGCATCCTTTCTTCAAGCTCTTCAAAGAATGCCTTTAACTTTTCATTATTGTTATTTGAGCTGTCAATGAATTCCTGAAGGCTGCTAACGCCGTTATTGTAAAGAATATATTGATTATATGTATCCTCTGCGTATTGGAGTGACGAGGCGCTTTCATTAAGGTCATTAAGTTCTTTCTTTGCCATAAAGTTTTGGAAGAATGAAAAACCTATCATAATAACGGAAAGGCCTACAAACACGCCGATAACTATTTTACCGAGGTTTTGGTCGCCCATAATGGCGCCGGTACCGCTCTGGCCTGTTTTTTCAAGGTATTCTTTGGGCAAGAAGCTCATAGGAGCAAGCCTTGCGCCAAGGCAGCTGATATATACGGCAATATCATTTACGCTGTTTGCAAGGCCCTGAATGTCTTGCAGCTCTTCAAGCCAAAAGCTTTCTGCGCCTACTGCGGCGGAGATTTGCTCTTTAAGGCCGATAAGGTGGCCGCAGGAGCCCATAAGCACTACTCTGCTTATCTCTTTTGTGCCGTAGTCACCGCTGTGGAAGAAGTCAACACTTCTTGCAATGCCCATAACAAGGCGGCGCATTGCATCATCAAGGTCTTCAACATCTGCGTCAACGGTAAGTTTATCTTTTGAAACGCTGAGTTCATTAAGAGATTCTATATAAGTGTCTTCGTCTTTTTCGTTAAGGCCCATGTAACGGCTGATCATTTCGTCGCCGCCTACATTCAAAGTACGCTGCATAAGGAGTTTATGATCTTCCATAAATGTAACATAGGCAGAGTCTGAATCAATGGTGATAAACATATTAACGCCCTCACCGCCTATGCCTTTAAGCACCTGATACTGGGAGTTACCGCTAAAGTCCATTTTATTTACGATTAAGCCTGCTGTATCCGCAAGAGTTGTGTAACCCTCAATAATGGTTGTGGGAACGGCTGCAACAAGGATTCTTGAATTTTCGCTGCCCTTGGTTTTATCCTTTTCAAGAACGGTGTGAGAAACAGTATATTTTGAAATATCAACGGGGAAATAATCCGATGCGTTGGTATTTACGATGCTCTTGATTTGGTCATCTTTAATAGCGGGAATATTGATTTCACGCACCGCAATTTTAGATGATGCAACAGAAAATACGCAGTTTGTAAGGTCAATGCTGTGAAGGTTAAATTCATCACGAAGAGCCTCGCCCAAAATGGCGGGGTTGATGATTTGGCCATCCACAACGGCACCCTCGGGAGTAGCAAACACAAAGCTTTCACTAACTTGGAATGCCTTACCCTTGCTTACGGTAATGCAAACCTTGCTGAGCCTTTTGCCTATCTCAATATTCAACACTTTTTGAGCCATAACAAATACATCCTTTTTCACTTTTATTTATGGATAACAGGCAACGCCTGGAAGAAGACGAAATATTCTCACGAAATGCGAAAGGGGAAATGAAGGGGCTAAAGCCCAATGCGGAATGAAGGGTCGCTTCGCTTTAGAAAGTGAGAAACTTTTGCACATACCAGCTTATCATTTCATTACCCCAAAGGGCAGAAACAGCGAAACCGGCGCCGAGGTAAGGGCCAAAGGCAAGTTCTCTGCCTTTTTTCTTAATTATCATAAGAGCTACATGAATTACAGAGCCTATTACGCACCCGAGGACTAATCCGAGGGCAACCTGTTTTAACCCTAAGAAAAGGCCGGCGGCAATGGCAAGTTTATAATCCCCGCCGCCCATGGCTCTGCCGTTTGAAATAAATATAATCAATCCGAAAAACACCATCATTGCAATAGGGCCAAAGACGATATTCCACCAATTTGCCGTAAAAGTTTTATAATTCACGGCTATGCGAATTGCACCTAAAACCCCGATAAATACTACTACGGGGAACGGAATTTCAAATGTGCGTGCGTCAATTACCCCTATAACAAGAAGGGCGGATATTAAAAGCTGAATTAAAATTGTATCTGCTGAAATTCCTTTTACGAATAATACAAGCACAAAAAGAACGCCTGTTATAAACTCCACGATAAAATATTGCGGGCTGATTTTCGCCTTGCAGCCGTGGCATTTTCCACGCAGGAATAAAAAGCTGAAAAGCGGCACGAGTTCATACCACATGAGTTTCCTGCCGCAAGACATGCAGTGGCTTGGCACCACTACAATGGATTCATGTTTAGGCAAGCGATAGATGCAAACATTAAGAAAGCTGCCTATCACTGCGCCGAAAATAAAGGTGAAAACATACACCGCTGCCGGTGATGATTCAAAAATTAATTTAATTGAATCTTTCATATGATCACCTCGGAAAAATGACGGAGATTTTTTATAATGGGGAATGCGGAATTAAGGCGCACTTCGTGCCGATTATAATCAGCAATTGCTCACTGTCAGTTCCTGCTATTCTGACCACTGACCACTGGCCGCTTTTCATTGCTGATTGAAACAGTGTTTATTCCCCGGCTTTCTCCGCTTCTTTTGATTCCATTTCAACCTCAAGTTTTGGGTGGGCTGAAATTTCGGTTTGTGTAACTTTGATAGTATACACAAGGTCGGATTTAACGGTTTTTGATTCATCTACACCGCAGATGGATTTGAAATCCGTGTTACCGTTGTCGTTGTATTCAAGTTCATCTGAAAGGGTAACATCAATATGGCCGTTGCCACTTGATGCCGCCACGATGATTTTGCCTTCGGTCTCTTTATCTTTAAGGGTAAGAGTACCGAGGTTTACCTCCGCTTTAACAACGGAAAGCACATCTTGCGCCGCTTGGGTTACAACTGCATCTCTTGATGAGCTGACATACTTAATGTACTGTGGGCCCATAACCGCAACCAGGGCCACCATTATCGCAATAACGATTATCAGCTCTACAAGGGAAAAGCCTTTGTTATTAAATTTTCGCAAAACTGTTTCCTCCTAATTCAAATTGTTTATATGTTATATATCAGAAAATTGCTGATATAATCGGAGCGATAGCGACTGCACGGGAGAGGCGCTCCTGACTCCTGATTTTTCTGAAGGCTATGCCTCTGAAAGTGACGAGTACATGCTCATCATCGGCATAAGAAGTGCAATAACAATGGGGCCTACAACACCGGCAAGGGCTACGATAACCAAAGGTTCAAGCAAGGCGGTTAAAGATTCCGTGGCTGCTTTAACTTCTTCATCATAATAATCGGCAGTAGTGTCAAACATCTGCACAAGGTTACCTGTTTCTTCGCCAATGCTTGCCATGTGGAAAACCATGTCGGGGAATACTTTTGTGTGCTCCAAGCTTTCGGAAAGAGGTGTACCCATGGCAACTTCCTCTTTAACCTTGGCAAGAGCTTCTTTATAATAAATATTTGTCATGGTGGCGCCGGTAATCTCAATGGCGTCAACCATGTTAATGCCTGTTGCAAGCAAGGTGGAAAGAGTGCGCATAAGATTGGCACAGGCTGTTTTAACCGTTAAATTTTTAACAACGGGGGCTTTCATAGAAATTTTGCCGAAAATGTGCTTGCCCATATCAGTCTTTTTGAATTTTTTAAGGACAAATATAAAAACAGCAACGCCGGCTACTATATACACTACATTATTTTTACAGAAGTTACCGGCGGCAACAAGCGCCTTTGTAAAGGCGGGAAGGTCACTGCCCAAACCCGAAAGGAAGCTTTCAAACTTTGGAACGATGAATGTGAGCATTACGAAAACAACCACAACAACAACTATGCCCAAAACCATAGGGTACATAGTGGATTTTTTAATAAGCGCTTTTAAGCTGGCCGTTTTCTCTGCGCTCTCACCCATACGAGTAAAAGATATATCCAAAGAGCCGGACTCTTCGCCTGCGGCAACCATGGTGCAAAAAACATCTTCAAAGGCTTTCGGGTACTCCCTCATTGCTTCGGAAAGAGAAGAACCTTGCTCAATCTTTTCACGGCAACCGCTGATAGCATCTTGCAGCACTTTGTTTTCGGTCTGCCCGGCTACCATGCCCAAAGCATCACTCATGCCAACGCCTGCGCCGAGGATTGAAACCATCTGACGGCAGAAAACGGAAATGTCACGAGGCTTGGGGCCCTTTTGCATAAAGCTCAGATTGATATCTGAGTTAAGGGCGGTACCTTTTGCAACACTTATGGGGGTTACTCCCAATTCTTTAACTTTTAAGGTAGCGGCATCTTGAGTATCTGCGGCAACAGAACCTTTTACCTGCTTACCGGTTTGGTCTATGGCTGTATAAACAAAGGTTGCCAAATATATCAACACCTTTCGGCCTTTGCTAAAGGCAAAGACAATTAGCAATGAAGGGGCTAAAGCCCAATGCGGAATGTAAAATGAAGGGTTGCTTCGCTCCGACTATATAAAACAGATATTTCTGTAAAATTATATTTTTCACTCTTTTTCGGCAATATTTTCATTGCCGATTGCAAATTTATCAAGACGATTACACAGGAGAGGTGACCCCTCACTTAACGCGATGGAAATTTATGGGTTATTGCTCTTTTTTGCCAATGCTTTTTTACTTCTGAATCTATATATTCACAAACACCCTCGAAATTTTCTCAAATTTCGTTATCGGGTATTCTGATAATTTTCAAACCATATTGCTCAAGAAATTCTGTTCGTTCTGCGTCTTTCTTTAAGCTTTTATCTTCAAAATGTTGGCTTGTGTCAATTTCAATTACGATTTGTGCCTCTGCACAACAAAAATCTACGATATATTTACTGATTATCTTTAGTCTTTTTTATTTTTTTCGGGTAATCTCTCAAAAATTCGTGCCATAATTGCCATTCTTCTTTGGTCATATTTTTTGAGATTTCTCTCAAGGGGAAGAATATCTTTATTGTGTTTTTTATCCACAGATTTTATTCCCTTTAATTATCACAGGTTTTATAACGCTATTAAAAAATTCCTTACTTTGCAAGCTGAAAGGGAATATTATAATCAATTATTCCTTCATTCCGCATTCCTGATTTCACATTGAAACAGCCTCCGGCTGTTTCTGATATTTCTCACCGGAGCAAGGGACTTCCGGTGAGGAATATCGGTTAACCGTTTGGGTCAGTTGCGGGGGAACCCCCACAACTGACAAATATAGGTTGAGTTAGTTTCGTGCGTGGGGAGATCTTAATTTGTTGCATTAGATTCTTGAGTATTAACACCTGAAGTTCCAGAATTTCCTTTTACTGATGCAGCTGAAGGTCCAGAATTTTTTGTTATTGCTGCAGCTAAATCCTTATTATCTACATTTGTCATCTTAAAAGTATAACCACCATTTTTCTCCAGTTTAATGGTAATAGTATAAACTTTGTTTGATTTAACAGTCTTAGCATCATCAATACCAAGAGCTTTAATAAAATCATAATTATCACCTACATTAGGGCCAACAAAAACTTTTTCACATACAACACAAACTGGACCATTGCCTTCTTTTGCTGCAATAGTGATTGTAGCATCACCTGTTGATTGAAGGTTATTAAGTGCATACTCTGACTTAACAACTGAAAGGGTGGATTCAGCTGCGTCGCCTACAACAGCGTCTCTTGAAGACTGAACGTACTTAACATACTGAGGGCCCATAACAGCGATAAGAGCTACCATGATAGCGATAACGATGATAAGTTCAACAAGGGAGAAACCTTTGTTGTTATTGCGATTTTCACGGATGTGAGCTAACTTTGTCATCATAAGAAGACCTCCAAAAATTTCATAAAATATGAATTTTTATATTGTTATCGGGTTTTGACCTCCCCTTGAAAGGCCACCCGGGATAACCAATAGAAAAGTTAAATGCGGAATGCGGAATGAATGGTCGCTTCGCTCCGACTATATAAAACAGATATTTCCGTAAAATTATATTTTTCGCTCTTTTTCAGCAATATTTTCATTGCCGATGCAAATCCAGCAAGACGATTGCACAGGAGAGGCGACCCCTCACTGTCAGCTCCTGTTATTTTGACCACTGACCGCTTTTTATTCCTGTTTCCACTTTGATTTTCTGATTTAAAAAAATCAGAAAATTTTTCTGCTCATCGCCTCACGGTCTTGAGCGAAGTACAATGCGCTGTCTCCGCTGATTTTACCGTGAAGATACAAGTCATAAAGTGAATCATCCATAAGATGCATACCGATTTTACGGGACGTAGCGATAGTTTGAGGAATTTGGTAAGTTTTACCGTCACGAATGTTTGCTCTGATGGCAGGCACGGCGGTCATAATCTCTGTGGCAACGCATCTGCCAACGCCGTCAATCTTAGGAACAAGCTGCTGAGAAACAACACATTCAATAACATCTGCAAGCTGGGTACGGACCTGGTCTTGCTGTGCAGGTGGGAAAGTATCAAGGATACGGTCTATAGAAGCGGCTGCATTCATAGTGTGAAGGGTTGAAAGAACAAGGTGGCCCGTTTCCGCAGCTGAAATAGCAGTCTGCATGGTTTCTAAGTCTCTCATTTCACCCAAAAGAATAACATCGGGGTCTTCACGAAGAGATGCACGAAGGGCTGCAGCGAAGCTCTTGGAATCTGAGCCGATTTCACGCTGATTTACAACACTTCTGCCACGGGGATAAACATACTCAATAGGCTCTTCAATGGTAAGTATATGGTGGTCATGGCGCATATTGATATTTTGGATAAGCGCCGCCAAGGTGGTAGACTTACCTGAGCCGGTAATGCCTGTAACAAGGATAAGGCCTCTTTTTTTATCACACATATCAGAGAGGATTTCGGGAAGGCCTAAACTCTTGAGGTTTGGAATATGGTCATTGAGGATACGCCCGCAGGTTGCGATTGAACTGGTCTGGCTGTAGATATTCATACGAAGGCGGGCAGTGTCTTTAATAGCATAAGCAAAGTCAACTTCACCTGCGTTAACGAGGGTGTCTTTTTGCCTTTCATTCATAATTGAATGAGCTATGGCGTTTGCCTGCTCAACGGTAAGCTCTGCCTCTTCATAAAGGGGACGAATGCCACCGTCTACTCTCACATTAACAGGATAGCCTGCGCAAACATGAATATCAGATGCTCTGGCTGCGATTGCATCACGGACTATATCATCAAAACTATGTATCATATAACGAATTGCTTCCTCTCTTTGCACAAATGTTTTGCTATGGGGTACAAATATCACGCAATTAGCGAATATTATATCCTGTGTAAATTATATGACATTGATTTATAAAATGCAAGCACTTTTGAAAATATGACAAAAATTTAACGAAATATTACAAAATTGTAGTAAAATTTATGGAATTTACGAACAATTTGTGAACAAAATAGAGAGGCATTTTGATCAATTAGCAATTAGCAATTAGCAATTAGCAATGAATGTCCCGATG
>CAVHYZ010000009.1:12901-35335 GCA_963640495.1 Acutalibacteraceae bacterium | reverse complement strand
CCTCCGCTACGCTCCGTCGCTTACTCTCTCTGTCCCGAAAAAACATTCTAATTAGTTTTTTTCTCTCAATTTTCTTAGTCTCACATCATTGACAAATGCACATTTAGGCATCTTATATTATTTATCTAATAATAAAATGTTAAAATTTTAAAAATAATGTTTATTTTTTGATCACAATGTGATATACTCCTTTGTGATCATTTTAATGGCAAAGGCTGGTGAAAAAATGGCAGTCAAAATCTCCTCTGTTGAAAAAGACAGTATTGCAGATAAAAAAGGGATTGAAACCGGCGATACAATAATCTCAATAAACGGCAACGAGATAAAAGATGTGCTTGATTACCGTTTTCACCTGAATAATTCAAAACTGAAGATCGAGATATTAAATCAAAAAGGTAAAATAAAGCATTACAAAATTCATAAAGATGAATTTGATGATATAGGCCTTGATTTTGAAACTTATCTTATGGATAAACAACATTCTTGCAAAAACAAATGTATCTTTTGCTTTATAGACCAGCTTCCCGATGGCCTTAGGGACAGCCTGTATTTTAAAGATGACGATGATAGATTATCTTTCCTGTTCGGAAATTATGTGACCTTAACTAATCTTGATGATGATGAGGTTGAAAGGCTCATTAAGATGCACATTAGCCCCATAAATATATCCGTGCATACAATGAACCCTGTGCTTAGGGTTGAAATGATGAAGAATCCCCGTTCAGGTGAATGTCTTAATTACATTAAAAAATTCGCAGATGCAGGGCTTAGTATAAACGCTCAACTTGTTCTGTGCCCCGGTATAAACGATGGAAAAGAGCTTGAATATTCTTTGAATGAGCTTTTCAAATATTATCCGTCAATGTGCAGCATCGCCTGTGTGCCCGTAGGGCTTACAAAATTCAGAAAAAATCTGCCCCATCTAAGCGCTTACAACAAAGATACAGCAGGCGAAGTTATTGACATAATTGATAGCTATAACAAGAAGTTTAAAGAAACACACGGCGTTAAAATTGCTTATGCATCAGATGAATTTTATTTGATAGCTGAAAGAGAAATGCCCTCTGCAGATTATTATGATGATTTTCCCCAGCTTGAAAACGGCGTTGGAATGTGGACTTTGCTTAAAGATGAATTTACAGAGGCTTTAAGTGAATGTGAAATTAAAAACTTAAACAGAAAAATCACTCTTGCAACAGGTACGGCAGCATATCCACTTATAGATGAACTTTCAAGCATAACAATGAGTAAAATTCAGGGGCTTGAAATCAATGTAGAGGCAATAAAAAACAAATTGTTCGGCGAAAGCATAACCGTTTCGGGGCTTATCACCGGAGGAGATATAGTCTCCTCGCTTAAAGACAAAGATATCGGTGAAGAGCTTTTAATTCCACCTAACTGTTTACGCAGTGAAGGAGATATGTTTCTTGATAATATGACAGTTGAGGAGCTGAGCAAAGCTCTCAAAGTTAAAGTAAGCCAATGTGGCAGCAGCGGTGCAGAAATGCTCGCCTCAATAATCGGAGGTAAATAATGGCAGGCAATGTAGTAGCCATCGTCGGAAGACCGAATGTTGGCAAATCAACCCTTTTTAACAAACTTATCGGCACAAGGATGTCCATTGTTGATGACACACCGGGTGTAACAAGAGATAGAATATACGGTGAATGCGAGTGGCTCGGCAGGCGTTTTATGCTTATTGATACCGGTGGTATTGAGCCTGCAAGCGACGATATTATTCTTAAACAAATGTCAAGTCAGGCACAGCTCGCCATTGACAGTGCGAACGTTATAATTCTTGTAACAGATATAAGATCCGGTGTTGTTGCAACGGATATGGAGGTTGCAAGTATGCTGCAAAAAAGCGGAAAGCCCATCATTCTTGCAGTAAACAAATGTGACACAATCGGTGAGCTTCCCGCAGATTTTTATGAATTTTATAATCTCGGTCTCGGAGACCCTATCGCCGTTTCATCAGTTCACGGCCACGGCACAGGTGATTTACTTGATGAGGTACTCAAATATTTACCGAATGACAGCATAGATGAAACAGACTCCGATGAATATATTAAAGTTGCCGTTATCGGCAAGCCCAATGTGGGCAAATCGTCCCTTGTAAACGCAGTTCTCGGCGAAAACAGAATGATTGTTTCCGACATTGCCGGTACAACCCGTGATGCAACGGATTCCATAGTTGAAAACGAATACGGTAAATTTATTTTTATTGATACAGCAGGCCTTAGGCGTAAAAGCAAAGTTTATGATCAAATAGAAAAATACTCTGTAATCCGTGCAAGAATGGCAGTTGAAAGAGCACAAGTTTGCGTGATTATGATTGATGCTACCGAAGGATTTACAGAGCAGGATTCAAAGGTTGCGGGAATTGCTCATGAAATGGGCAAAGGCTGTGTTATAGCGGTCAACAAATGGGACGCCGTCGAAAAAGACGGCAAAACCATGGACAAAGAACGAAAAAAACTTATGAATGATTTTTCGTTTATGAGCTACGCCCCAATTATTTTCATTTCAGCAAAAGAAGGGCTTAGGCTTGACAGGCTTTTTGAGCTTATTAAGTTTGTAGACACTCAAAATGCAATGAGAATATCCACCGGAAAATTAAATGAAGTGCTTGCAGACGCTACGGCAAGAGTTCAGCCTCCCACAGATAAAGGTAAGAGGCTTAAAATCTACTATATGACTCAGGCATCCACTAGGCCACCAACATTTATTTGCTTTGTAAATAATGCAGAGCTATTTCATTACAGCTATCAACGATATATTGATAACCAAATAAGAGAAGTATTCGGCCTTGAAGGCACCCCCACAAGAATGGTAATTCGTGAAAGAGAGTCAAAGAAGAAATGATAGTTCTCGGCATTGACCCGGGCTATGCCATAGTAGGCTGTGGTGTAGTTGAATATAAATCAAACAAATTCAAAATGTTAGAGTACGGTGCCATAACCACAGACGCACACACGCCTTTTAATGAAAGACTTGAAAAAATATGGGATGAAGCAACCGCTCTCATGCAAAAATACTCCATTGACGCTGTTGCGATGGAAAAATTATTTTTCAATACGAACCAAAAAACAGCAATAGATGTAGCTCAGGCAAGAGGCGTTCTTGTGCTTGCAGCTCAAAAAAACAGAATTCCTATTTATGAATATACCCCCCTACAGGTTAAACAAAGTGTTGTAGGCTACGGCAGAGCAGAAAAAAAGCAGGTTCAGGAAATGACAAGAATTATGCTTAATCTTGAAAAAATTCCCAAACCCGATGATGCTGCCGATGCCCTTGCAATGGCAATTTGCCACTGTCACAGTGCAGGTTCCCTGTTAGGCTCGCTGAAAATGAGAGGATAAGATATATGTTTTACAGTATCACAGGCACAGTTATTTTTACAGGTGAAAACGCCATTGCTCTTGATTGTAACGGCGTGGCTTTCTACCTAACTACCACATTAACCACGTTAAAAAGCTGTGCTTCCATCGGAGAAAAACAAACTTTATACACATATCTCAGTGTTAAAGAAGATTCTCTTGACCTTTTCGGATTTGCACAAAACAGCGAACTTGAATGTTTCAAAATGCTTATCGGAATTACCGGTGTAGGCCCCAAGGCAGCTGTTGCAATTCTTTCCGTTCTTACTCCGGATGCGCTTGCCCTTGCAGTTGCAAGTGATGATGCAAAATCCATTACCACAGCTCAAGGCATAGGCACAAAAATTGCAAACAGAATAGTTCTTGAGCTTAAAGGCAAGCTGGATTCATTCGCCTCTTCCTCTCAAGCATTGGGCAACATTGCCGCAGCAAAAAAATCATCTGTAAGCTATTCAGGGGAAGAAGCCGTAAATGCCCTTGTTTCTCTCGGATTTTCAAGGAGTGAAGCAGGTGTTGCCGTAGGTAAACTTGACGTCAATTTATCTACAGAAGAAATGATTAAAAAGGCCCTTAATATGCTGTCAAAAAACATTTAAGGAGGGAAATGAATGGAAACAGATTTTGAAAGCAGATTTGTCGGAGCAGAATATTCCGAATCCGACGATAATGAAGTTGAGCTCTCCCTCCGCCCCAAAATTCTTGATGATTACATAGGTCAAGAAAAAGTTAAAGAAAATCTTTCTATATATATTGAGGCGGCAAAACAAAGAAACGATCCCCTTGACCATGTTTTGCTTTACGGCCCTCCGGGGCTGGGCAAAACCACACTTGCAGGCATAGTCGCAAACGAGATGGGTGTTAATTTCAGAGTTACAAGCGGCCCAGCCATCGAAAAACCCGGTGACCTTGCCGCATTGCTTACAAATCTCAATGACGGCGATGTGCTTTTTATTGATGAAATTCACAGGCTTTCAAGGCAAGTTGAAGAAGTACTTTACCCTGCTATGGAAGATAATGAGCTGGACATAATAATCGGCAAAGGTCCATCTGCAAGGTCAATTCGCCTTGATTTGCATAAATTCACCCTTGTAGGTGCCACCACAAGAGCCGGTCAGCTTTCGGCTCCCCTTCGTGATCGTTTCGGCGTAATATTTCGTTTAGAGCTTTATACTCCTCAGCAGCTTGCTCAAATCGTTACACGCTCTGCCGGCATATTGGGCATAGATATTGCCCCCGAAGGAGCTTATGAAATTGCTTCAAGGTCAAGAGGAACGCCGAGAATTGCCAACAGATTTCTTAAAAGAGCAAGGGACTTTGCTCAAATTGTCGGTGACGGCTCCATCACAAAAGAAGTTGCCGCAATCGCCCTTTCTAAAATGGAAGTTGATAATCTCGGCCTTGATTCCATTGATAGACTTATTTTGACCACTATGATCAGAAATTATAATGGCGGCCCCGTCGGCCTTGAAACCATTGCCGCAGCCGTAGGTGAGGAGGCTATTACCATAGAGGATGTTTATGAACCTTACCTTATGCAACTGGGCTTTTTAAGCAGAACCCCCCGTGGCAGATGCGTTTCCCCTGCCGGATATGCTCACCTTGGTATTCCAATGCCAGGTCAGCAAAAACTTGATGTGTGATAAAGAGGAAAAATATGAAAATTTCAAACTCATGGAAAGATTATGAGCTGATTGACTGCTCCGATGGAGAAAGGCTTGAAAGGTGGAAAGATATTATTCTTATCAGGCCCGATCCTCAGGTTATCTGGAAAACTCCGAAAGAGGATAGAAATTGGTATAATCCCCATGCTATATATAATCGTTCAAATACCGGTGGCGGCAGTTGGCAAGTGTGCAAAAAAATGCCGGAAATTTGGCAAGTAGGTTTCAAAGATTTACAATTTAACATTAAAACCATGGGTTTTAAGCATACAGGTCTTTTCCCTGAGCAAGCGGTTAACTGGGAAATGACAGCCGATATTATCAAAAAAGCAAACAGGCCCGTAAAAGTGTTGAATTTATTTGCATATACCGGCGGTGCAACCGTTGCCGCTCTTAATGCAGGGGCAAGTGTAACCCACGTTGATGCCTCAAAAGGTATGACTTTATGGGCAAAAGAAAATGCTACTGCAAGCCATGTGGCAGATAAAAGTGTAAGATGGCTAGTGGATGACTGTATGAAATTTGTACAAAGAGAAATCCGCAGAGGCAACACTTATGACATTATCATAATGGATCCTCCCTCATACGGCAGAGGCCCCGGCGGAGAAGTTTGGAAATTGGAAAATGAAGTTTATGGCTTTGTGGAAGAATGTGCAAAACTTCTTACGAGTGATTCACTTATGATGCTTATAAATTCTTACACAACAGGGCTTTCGCCAAGTGTAATGGAATATATTCTCGGCGAAACAGTACAAAAGAAATTCGGTGGCACTACCGAAAGTGATGAAATAGGATTGCCCGTTTCTTCAAAGCCCGGCAGAGTTCTCCCCTGCGGAGCAAGTGCCATTTGGAAAAAATAAACTAAAGGACACCCCTAAATGAGCAAAAAACTTATTGAATTCAAAAATGTTTCATATTCTTATGAAAGTGATGAAGAAGGAAAGTTACTTCCACCTATTATTAAGAATATTACTCTTGACATAAATAAAGGTGAATTTGTTGCTGTGCTTGGGCACAACGGCTCAGGTAAAAGCACCTTTGCAAAGCTCTGCAATGCAATATTCGAGCCAACGGAAGGCATTGTAACCGTTGAGGGTATTCCCTCAAATTCAGAAGCAAACGGAGATAAAATTCGCCGAAAAGTCGGCATGGTTTTTCAAAATCCCGATAATCAAATCGTTGCAACAATAGTTGAGGATGATGTGGCGTTCGGCCCCGAAAACCTCGGCGTTGAGCCAAGCGAAATCAGAAGGCGTGTTGACGACGCTCTTAAGAGCGTCAATATGTATGAATTCAGAGAAAGAGAGCCTCATAAGCTCTCCGGTGGTCAAAAACAAAGAGTTGCCATTGCAGGTGTTATCGCAATGCAAACAGACTGTATTGTGCTTGATGAGCCTACTGCCATGCTTGACCCAATGGGCAGGCAGGAGGTTATAAAAACAATTCAAAGGCTTAACAAAGAGCTGGGCATAACGATTGTTCTTGTTACTCACTTTATGGATGAAGCTGTTAAGGCAGATAGGGTTATTGTAATGGACAGCGGCAAAATTATTGCCGACGGCACACCCCGAAAAGTTTTTTCAAAGATTGATTCTCTTAGAGCACATAGCCTTGATGTGCCTCAATCTACAGAGCTTTGTCACATTCTCGGTCTTGGTGATGATGTACTTAGCATTGATGAATGTGTAAGCAAGGTATCTCAAATGTTGGGAGGTGCCTTATGAATAAAAAAGCCATTGAAATTCAAAATGTTAGCTACCGTTACTCTCAAGGAACAAATCAAGAGGTTACGGCAATCAAAAATATAAATCTCACAATTGAAAAAGGTGAAATTATCGGAATAATCGGCCATACCGGTTCAGGTAAAAGCACCCTTGTTTCTCACTTTAACGGTTTACTTAAACCAACCGAAGGAAAAGTCATTGTTGACGGCACAGATATTTGGAGAGATAAAGAAACTTTAAGAAACGCAAGGTTTAAGGTGGGGCTTTGTTTCCAATACCCGGAATATCAGCTTTTTGAAGAAACCGTTTATAAAGACATTTCTTTCGGGCCCAAAAATATGAAGCTTTCCGAAAGTGAAATAGAAGAAAGAGTTCTTAAAGCGGCAGAATTTACGGGCATAAGAAAAGATATGCTTAAAAAATCACCCTTTGACCTTTCGGGCGGTGAAAAAAGAAGAGTTGCAATTGCCGGCATAATGGCAATGGAGCCCGAAGTGCTTGTTTTTGACGAACCAGCCGCAGGTCTTGACCCTGCAGGTCGTAAAAATCTTATAAAACTTATTGAAGAGTACCATGAGCAAACAGGCTCAACTGTTATAGTTGTATCTCATAATATGGAAGATATTGCCCGCCTTGCTAAAAGAATTATAGCTATAAATAATGGCTCATTAGCCATGGACGGCACAGTAAAAGAAATTTTCTCACGCGGCGAGGAGCTTAAACAAATGGGTCTTAATGTGCCTGAAATTACCGAAGTTTTTATAAAACTAAAAAATATGGGATATGATGTTCCCCTTGATGTTTACACGGTAAAATACGGTGCAGAAATTCTTCGTTTCCTTAAAGAAAGGGGGCGTGAGTAATGGTTAAAGATATTACATTCGGTCAATATTATTCCGCAAACTCCCCTTTGCACAGGCTTGACCCCCGCATTAAAATTATACTTGTTTTTGCAATGATAGTAATACTTTTTGTATGCAAAAATTTCTTTTCCCTTGCACTTATGGTATTATTCACGATTGCAGCCGTTACGCTCTCATCTGTTCCGCCAAAAATGATACTTAAAAGTGTAAAGCCTGTATTTATTATTTTGATATTTACCGCTGTTCTCAACACTTTCTATACAAAAGGTAAAGCAGAAGACGGGGATATTTTGCTTTGCACCCTCTTTAACAGATTTGAGATATGGGACAAGGGTATATACACGGCAATTTTCACAATTATCAGAATTGTTGCCCTTGTGGTTATAAGCTCACTTCTCACCTACACCACTACCCCCACAATGCTTACAGACGGCCTTGAAAGGCTCCTCTCCCCTCTTAAAAAATTACATATAAGAGTAGACACTCTTGCAATGATGATGACCCTTGCTTTAAGATTTATTCCAACTCTCATTGAAGAAATTGAAAGAATAATGAACGCTCAAAAAGCAAGAGGAGCAGATCTTGAATCGGGTGGCCTCATTCAAAGAGCAAAAGCTCTTATACCGATATTTATTCCCCTTATGGTTTCATCTTTCAGGCGAGCATACGAGCTTGCATTTGCCATGACTTGCCGCTGTTACACAGGCGGTGAAGGCAGAACGAGAATGAAACAAATGAAACTTTCGGCACGCGACTTTATTGCACTTCTCATAAGTGCACTGGTTTGTGCCGGTGTAATAGTGCTTAATATATTTTTTGATGCGGTAATTTAAGGATTGATTTTATGCGAAATTTGCTTCTTACAATCTGCTTTGACGGCACAAACTATCATGGTTGGCAGGTACAGGAAAACGCAATTACAGTTCAGAAAGTTCTTCAAGATTCGCTTGAACATATTATTCAAAAAAGAGAAAATATAACGGGCTGTTCCCGTACGGATGCAGGGGTTCACGCCAATATGTATTGCTGCAATATTCGCACAGAGCATAATATAGATTGTAAAAAACTCGTTTCTGCCCTTAATGCAATTTTGCCGAATGATATAGGCGTAATTGATTGCAAAGAGGTTCCTTATGAATTTCACTCAAGATATGATTGCATATCAAAAGAGTATATTTACAAAATTTGGAACAGCGGAGAGAAGAATCCTTTTCTTTGTAAATACTCTTTGCAGTATAAATATCCCCTTGATGAAAAAATGCTGAACGCAGAGGCAAAAGATTATATTGGAAAATTTGATTATAAAGCCTTCTGTTCCGCAGGCAGCAGTATTGAAGATACCATTAGAACCGTAAAAAGCGCCTCTGTTGAACGTAAAGGAAATTTAGTTACCTTCCGTGTGGAAGCAAACGGTTTTCTATACAATATGGTAAGAATAATGGTGGGCACTTTGCTTGACATTTCTTCAGGGAAGATTCCCCAAGGGAAAATTTCGGAAATAATCGCATCTGGTGAAAGAAATCTTGCAGGCTTTACAGCAAAACCTGAAGGCTTATTTCTTAATAAAATCATTTATTGAGGTGTAATTTGTGGCAAAAAAATTAAGCAACAAAAATACGGTTGACTTTCAAAAAGCAAAAAAGAAAGCAACAGCCCATAAAATATTAAAAAAGCTGAGAATTCCCATTGCGGTGCTTCTTGTAATTGCCATTGTTTTCCTCTCCTTTGTTATAGCAGGCAAAACGAGACGCTCAAACATTGCAGATAGCTTTAAGGCTATCCCCTCAACCATGGGTGAAAGCACAGGCTACCCATATAGTGAGGATGAGCTTTCCCTTGAAAAGCTAATGCTTGTGGGTGATAAGCCCATGCTCATAAGCGATACAAGTATTCAAATTCTTTCTCAAAATGCGGATATATTACAGGAAATCTACACAGATTGGGCTGATACAAGAGCTTACTCTCAAAGCGGCAGAGCTTTTGTATACAGCAACACATCCAATAAAGCCATTCTTATCAGCCGCACTGATACACTTGCATCATTCAGTGAAGATGGTACAATAGTTACGGGCACAGTTGGTAAAAACGGCAGTGTTGCCCTTTCATATACGGGAGAAAATGCTGAAAGTATTGTTAAAGTATATTCTCCAAAACAAAAAGCAGATTTTCAATGGGAAGTTTCAAGAGATTATGTTTCATCTCTTTCTCTATCGCCAAACGGTAAAAATGTTTTAATATCCGCTCTTGGCGTTGATAATGCCGAAATATATTCACGTGTCGTTTTATTTAAGACAAGTGACACGGAAGCAAAATTTGATATTAAACTTGAAGGCACAAGCATACTTAAAGTTGTTTATGCATCTTTTAATAAAATTATCGCTATAGGTGATAATAAAACGGTTATATTTAATTCAAAGGGAGAGCAAATTTCTGAAATAACATATTCGGAAGATTCCCTTTTTGCAGTTGATAATGACAGTGATGGCAATACTTTACTTTGCTATAAACTCTATGGCGGTTCAAAAATCAATATAGTTAAGATTCCTGCCATAGGCTCAACAAAACAATTTGAAATAGACTATACTCCCATAAGCATTGATATAAAGGGTAGTAAAATTGCCATTGCTCTTGATGATAAAGTAACGGTTTACTCGCCTTCAGGCAAAGAGAAAAGCACTTATGAGTGCAGCAACAATGTGAGTACTGTTTTGTTAATAAGCTCCGGCATTTATACCCTTGAAAACGGCTCTGTCTGTAAGTATTAGAATTTGTCTTTACATAAGTCAAAGGAGAGATGCTATGGAAAGTGTACCATACATAATTGATGGTGTTATTATTCTTATACCCTTAGTTTCCATGATAATGGGCTTCAAGAAAGGTTTTGCCTCAATTGTGCTTCCCCTTGCTGCTACCATCGGATGCCTTGTTCTTTGCAAAATGTATGCGGGAACGATTGCAAATGAAATAAACACAATGTTCATTCACGGGCAACTCACAAAATTTGTAAGTGCTGAAATCACAAACGGAATTGAAAGTGAAGCCGCTACGCTGTCGGATTCTTTACCCGAATGGTTGCTTAAAATGGCTCAGGCTGCAGGATTTTCCGCAAATAAAGCAGCAAATACCCTGCCCATAAATGAAATTAGTGAAAAAACCGCCACAACTGCGGAGTCGATAATTATAATACCCGTTCTTATATGTTTTATTTACGTTATTGCTTACATTGTTTCAAAACTTATAGGCAAAGTACTTGTAAAGCCTGCAAATTTAATTGCAAGGTTACCCCTGATTAAGCAATCAAATAAATTTTTTGGCGGTGTGCTTGGGTTAATTTCCGGGGTAATAAGGCTCGGAATTATATTGCTTATAGCAGTTACCATTGTTTCGCTTGCTGATAATAAAGAAATAAATGCGTTAATATCACAAACGCATATATTGCAGCTCGCTGCAGATAAAATTCAGAATATTTTCTGATTGGAGGATATAAAAATGAAAGAGATTATTAAGGATTTATTTTCAAATTGGAAAACTGTACCTAACTTGCTCTCGTTTTTGAGAATACTTATGGTGCCTGTGTTTGCAGTACTTTTTATGAACGGCGAATATGCTTGGAGCGTTTTTGTACTTGCTCTTTCAGGTCTCAGTGACTTTTTTGACTTTAATATTGCCCGCCGTTTCAATCAAATAAGCTCACTTGGCAAAATTCTTGACCCACTCGCCGACAAAGCAACTCAAATCACCATTGCCATAGTTTTCTTTATAAAATTTTGGAATGCAGAGGATAAATTTATTCACTACATAAGCATTATCTTCCTTGTATTCCTTGTTAAAGAAGCTCTTATGGTAATTGGTTCCGTTATTATGATTATTCTCGGTATTCGCCCAGGTGCCGCCGAAATGCCCGGTAAAGTGGCAACATTCGCTTTTTATTTGATTATGATTTCAATAATTGCATTCGGACCAGAAATCGGAATTTTAAGAGATACACTTTTCACTTATCCGGACTGGTTAATGCTTGTTCTTGTTGTAATAAGCGCAGTGCTTACAATCATTGCTTTCTGCAGCTATCTTCCCGGCGTTTATCACCAGCTTAAAGAGAAAAATCAAAATAAAAGCGCCGAAAACTCAGCAAAATAAAAGAGGTTAAACTATGAAACAAGTTTTATGTTCTAAATGTCACGAACGTCCTGCCATGTTTTTTATGACAAAGGTTGAAGGTGACAAAACCACACAAGAGGGACTTTGCCTTAAGTGTGCCATGGACCTTAATATAGGCCCTATAAAACAAATTATACAATCCATGGGCATTTCAGAGGATGAGTTTGACGAAGTGAGCGAACAATTCAACGAAATGTTTGAAAACGGTTCATTTGAGCCGGGTGGAGCCAACACCATGCCATTTATGCAAAATTTCAGTACCATGACAGATGACAGTAAGACAAATAAAGATGGTGACAGTGCCACAGGCGAAAAAGAAAAAGAGAAAAAGAAAAAGAGATTCGGTAAAAAAGAGGAAGAAGCTCATTCCAAAAAGAGAAAATATCTCAACCAATTCTGCACAAATCTTACTCAAAAAGCAAGAGAAGGTAAAATTGACAGAATTATCGGCAGAGATAACGAAATTTTCCGTTCCATTCAAATTCTTTGCAGAAGAACTAAAAACAACCCCTGCTTAATTGGTGAGCCCGGTGTTGGTAAAACAGCCATTGCCGAAGGCCTTGCAATGCGTATTGCAAAGGGTGAAGTGCCCGTAAAACTGAGAGACAAAGAAATTCAAATGCTTGATATTGCCGCTCTTGTTGCCGGCACTCAGTTCAGAGGCCAGTTTGAAAGCCGTATTAAAGGCCTTCTCGATGAGGTTAAAGCAGAGGGAAATGTAATACTCTTCATTGATGAAGTTCACCAGCTTGTTGGCGCAGGTGAATCCGAAGGCTCTATGAATGCAGCCAACATCTTAAAGCCCTCCCTTTCAAGAGACGAGTTGCAAATTATCGGCGCTACAACTTTCACTGAGTATAGAAAATATATTGAAAAGGATGCTGCCCTCGAAAGAAGGCTTCAACCCGTAAAGGTAGAAGAGCCCTCAATAGAAGAAACCGTTGAAATGCTTAAAGGCGTTAAGAGCTATTACGAAGATTATCACAAAGTAAGAGTTAATGACAGCTTGCTTGAAAAAGCAGTTACTTTAAGTGAAAGATACATAAATGATCGTTTTCTCCCCGATAAAGCCATTGATTTACTTGATGAGGCTTGCACAAGTGCAAACCTTAGAAATGTAAATATCAGCAAGTATGAAATTGCTCAAAACGACCTTGCAGAGCTTAAAAACATAGAATCAGAGCTTATGGAAGGTGATGAAAACGGAGAAGTTGACTACGAAGAGACCGCAAAAGTTAAATCTGAAATTCTCCTAAAAGAGCAAGAAATTGATAAACTCAAAGTGCTTGCAGAAGATAATCTTGTTACGGAAGAAGACTTGGCAAAAGTTATTCAGCTATGGACAGGCATACCCGCAAGTAAGGTTATTGAAAGTGATTTAAGGCGTCTTTCTCAGCTTGAAGAAAATATCAAAGCTCATCTTATCGGTCAAGATGAAGCAGTAGAGCTTGTTTCTGCTGCAATACGCAGAAACAGAATACAAATAAATCCTCGACGCAGACCTGCATCGTTTATATTTGTAGGCCCCACAGGTGTTGGTAAAACAGAGCTTGTAAAACTTCTTTCGAAAGAACTATTTGACACTCCCGAAACGCTCATTCGCCTTGATATGAGCGAGTTTATGGAAAAGCACTCCGTTTCAAGAATTATCGGCTCGCCTCCGGGATATGTGGGCTATGATGAAGCCGGTCAGCTTACTGAAAAGGTACGCCGCAAGCCTTACTCAGTAATTCTTTTTGATGAAATAGAAAAAGCTCATCCTGATATAATGAATATTTTGCTTCAAATTCTTGATGAGGGCAGAATTACAGATGCGCAAGGTAGAGTTGTAAACTTTGAAAATACTATTATAATTATGACATCTAATGCGGGCAGCAGCCACTTAGGCAGTGCACTCGGATTCGGCAAAACCAAAAATGATTCCTCTAAAGAAAAAGCAATGAAAGGTCTTCAAGAATTCTTGAGGCCGGAGTTTATAGGCAGAGTTGATGAGGTTGTGGTATTTAATGAGCTTACAAAAGAAAACTATGAAGAAATAGCCTCTCTCCTTCTTAACGAGCTTGTTGATCCACTTGAGGATAAGGGTATTAAATTCTCATGGGATAGCAAAGCAACCGAAACAATTGCAAATCTTTCTGCCGATGGCACAAGGGGTGCAAGAGATTTACGCTCCTGCATCAGGAAGAATGTGGAGGATATCATTACGGCAAAGATGGTTGAAAGCATTGACTCCCCCATTAAATCCGTAACCGTAACCGCAGAAGACAATAAAATTATTTGCAATTTTAAATAATAAATATCGGAGGTAATTATGGCACATTTTAGATTTTCGGCTTTTGCCGATGAGGCTTCCGGAAATATCTCAGAGCAGATTGCCGCCTGCAAGAAGAATGGTATTGAATTTATTGAGCTTCGTAATTGCGATGGCAAAAATGTTTCCAATCTGACTGTTGAAGAAGCAAAAAATTTAAAGAAAAGGCTTGATGAGGGCGGAATGAAAGTTTATTCCTTAGGCTCTCACTACGGCAAAATTGAAATTACAGACGATTTCGCTCCTCATTTTGAAGCATTCAAAAATACAGTTGAGGTTGCAAAAATTCTCGGTGCAAAATGCATCAGAATGTTCAGCTTCTATTTCCTTCACGGTGAAAGCCGTGAGGAATACAAAGAAGAAGTATTTGCCCGTGTGGGTGCCATGGCTGACTACGCCAATGAGCACGGCATTAAGTGCTGCCACGAAAACGAAAGAGGCATTTACGGTGACACTCCCGAAAGAGCCATTGAAATTGCCGATTACTTTGGTGACAGACTGGGCATTATATTTGACCCTGCAAACTACTTAATTAACTCTAACAAGACTTTCCCTGCATTTGAAACTCTTTGCAATAGAATTACATATATGCACATTAAAGACGCTCTCTACGGCACAGAAACCATAGTTCCCGCCGGTGAGGGCGATGGTGAGCTTGAAAGGATGCTCAGACTTCTTGATAAGAAAGAGGATGAGATTATTCTCAGCGTTGAGCCTCATTTAAGAGTTTTTGACGGAATCAAAGACCTTGAAGTTGATGATAAGCTCGCTCTTAAAATGAACGAAAAGTATGTTTATAATAACAACGACGAATCTTTCACCGCAGCTTGCACCGCAATTCACAAGCTGGTTGAAAAGGTGCAGCCTGTAAGGCTTGGAGTTATCGGTGTAGGCAATATGGGTTCTTCACATATTAAAAACGAAGTAAGCGGCAAGCACCACGAGCTTCGCGTCACTGCCTGCGCTGACCTTATTCCCGAAAGAAACGAAAAAATGAAAGAGCTTTTGCCCACACTTAAAACTTTTGACTCTGCAGAAGCTCTTATAGACAGTGGTGAGGTTGATGCCGTTCTCATTGCAACTCCTCATTACTCTCACTCCCCCATTGCACAATACGCTTTTTCAAAAGGTTTACATGTTCTTACGGAAAAGCCTGCGGGTGTTTACACAAAACAGGTCAGAGAAATGAACGAAGCTGCCGCAAAAACAAATCTTGTTTTCGGTATTATGTATAATCAGCGCACGAACTGCGTTTACAGAAAACTCCGTGAAATTGTTAAGAGCGGTGAGCTTGGAGAAATTAGGAGAGTTAACTGGATTATCACTGACTGGTATCGCACTCAGGCTTATTATAATTCAGGTGGATGGCGTGCCACTTGGGCAGGTGAAGGTGGCGGCGTTCTTCTTAACCAATGCCCCCATAACCTTGATTTATGGCAATGGATTTGCGGTATGCCCTCAAAAATCAAAGCATTTTGTCACGAAGGCAAATGGCATGATATAGAAGTTGAAGACGATGTTACCATATATGCCGAATATCCAAACGATGCTACCGGCGTATTCATCACCACAACAGGTGACTGTCCCGGCACTAACAGGCTTGAAATCACTCTTGACGGCGGTAAAATAATCTGTGAAAACGGTGAAAAGCTAAAGCTTTACAGGCTTAAAGGCAAAGTATCCGAGCATATTAAAACCGCTACCGACGGTTTCGGCAAGTTGGAAGGTGAATGGGAAGATGTGGAAACCGACGGCAGAAACAAGCAGCATCCTGAGGTTGTAAGCAAATTTGCCGCTGCAATTATCAGAGGTGAGCCTCTTGTAGCAAAAGGTGAAGAAGGTATAAATGGCCTTAATATTTCAAATGCAGCTCACCTTTCATCTTGGCTTTCAAAAGAGATTACTCTTCCCGTTGATGAAGACCTTTACTATGCAGAGCTTCAAAAGAAAATTGCTACAGGTAAAGCCGAAAAAGACAATGTAACGGTTACAGTTCAAGGGGATATGTCCAACACATTCTGATTTTGGGAGATTTACCAATGAAAGTAGCGGTAGTCGGCTGCGGCAATGTATCAAAAAATCATTTTAGTGCTCTTAAGGAAATTAAGAATGCTGAAATAGTTGCTACAGTTGATATAAAAAAAGAAAGAGCCGACATAAAAGCGGCTGAAAATAACGCAAAAGCATATTATAATTTTGATGAAATGCTTCAAAAGGAACATCCAAACTGTGTTCATATTGCTACGCCCCATTATCTTCACACGCCAATGGCAATAAAAGCCCTTAAAAGCGGAGCGAATGTCTTTCTTGAAAAGCCTTGTTCAGTTACAAATGAGGAGGCTAAGGCTCTTATAAGTGCCCAAAAGCAGAGCAATAAACAGCTTGGGGTTTGCCTACAAAACAGATACAATGACAGCTCCATAATGGCAAAATTCATTATAGATAAAGGCACTTTAGGTGAATTAAAAGCCATAAGAGCCTTTGTCACATGGAGCAGAGATAATAATTATTACTCTGATGATTGGCACGGAACTCTTGCTAAAGAATGTGGCGGAGTTTTAATAAATCAAGCTATTCACACCATTGACTTAATTCAATATTTTGGCAGAGGGTGTAAAAATGTTACTGCCCATGTATTTAACGACCATCTAAAAGATATAATTGAGGTTGAAGATACGGCAACTGTTCGTTTTGAATTAAACAACGGTGTAACGGCTTTATTATACGCCACAACGGCTTTTTCGGTTAACTCCGATGTATTTATAGAGTTTACCTTTGAAAACGGAATTTTAAGGCTTGAGGGTGAGCATCTTTATAAAATCACGGAAGGCGAATTTGAAGAGCTTTGCAAAAACAGTAAAAAAGAATTTGCGGGCAAAAATTATTGGGGCCACGGCCACAAGGCTATTATAAAGGATTTTTACGATTGCCTTGAAACAGACAGGCATTTTGACATTGACGCCATGGAAGGCTCAAAAAGTGCAAAAATCGTAGCAGCCTGCTATAATTCATCAAAAGAAAACAAGACTATTGAGGTGAAATAAATGATACACGAAAATTTAAGTGGAAAAGTCGCTGTTATAACCGGCGGCGGCGGAGTTCTTTGCAGTGGATTTGCAAAAGCTCTTGCATCACAAGGCGTTAAAGTCGCAGTGCTTGATTTAAAAGAAGAAGCTGCGCAAACCGTTGTGGATGAAATCATAAAAAACGGCGGCACAGCTATCGCCATTGGTTGTAATGGGCTTGAAAGCGAAAGCCTTGAAAAAGCAAGAGAAATAGTAAATAAAGAGCTCGGCCCCTGTGACATACTCGTAAACGGTGCAGGCGGAAACAATCCGAAAGGTACCACCACAAAAGAGTATTACGAAGAGGGCGACCTTGAAAATAAAGTTGAAGGCATAAAGACTTTCTTTGACCTTGATGCAAGTGGTATTCAGTTTGTGTTTAACCTTAACATTCTCGGCACTTTGCTTACAACTCAATGCTTTGCAAAGGATATGGTAACAAGAAAGAAAGGCACAATTCTTAATATTTCTTCAATGAACGCCTTTACTCCCCTCACCAAGATTCCCGCATATTCTTCGGCAAAGGCAGGGGTCTCCAATTTTACACAATGGCTTGCCGTTCACTTCGCAGGGGTTGGCATCAGAGTTAACGCCATTGCACCCGGATTCTTTGCAACAAATCAAAACCATACTCTTTTATTTAATGAAGACGGCTCTCTTACAGCAAGAAGCGAAAAGATTATAAGCCACACACCTATGGGCCGTTTCGGTGTGCCCGAGGATTTAAGCGGTGCTCTTGTATTCCTTTGCGATGACACATACTCCGCATTTATCACCGGTATCGTTCTTCCCATTGACGGTGGTTTCAGCGCATATTCCGGAGTGTAAGCCACTTCGCTCAATCAGCAATAAAAAACAATTATCCCGACAGCATAAACTGTCGGGATTTTTCTTGCTTCTCTGCCTAAAATTATTTGGCTGAATTATTACATATACTTGGGCTTTTCCAACAACTCAGATGAAAAATCTCAAATATTTTTACCCAATTAAGGTCTACTTTTCGCATATTTCTTGTACTTTTATATTCAATGTTTTAACATTCACATTTATCGGGTTCTATATTGTTTTCATTACAAATAGCCTCAAAAAAATCAATGCAAGTAAAGACAACCTTAACTTTGTTATTGCAAAAGCTTAATATATCTTGAAATCTATATATACTAATCTCGATATTTTTTCTTACCTTTGCTACGCCTTGATAACTTTGTGTTCAATAGTTCGTTATCAGTTTGCCCCGGCCACAACTGTTCTTTTCGTATACATTCATATCAAGCTCAGAGCAAATCCGCAAGGTCGTAAATGAGCCTTTCGGTCTTTTCCCAGCCGATACAGGCATCGGTGATTGATTTACCGTAAACTCCGCCACCGACTTTTTGATTGCCGTCTTCAATATAGCTTTCAGTCATAAAGCCTTTAACAATCTTTTTAACTTCCGGGTCATATTTCATACTGAACATAACCTCTTTTGCAATTCTTTGCTGCTGGAATGGGTCTTTGCCGGAATTTGCGTGGTTGGTGTCAATTATAACTGCCGGATTTACAATAGATTCGTCCTCAGCATAAAGCTTAACAACATCTCTTATATCTTCATAATGATAATTGGGGTGAGTTTTGCCGTGTTTATCTGTATAACCACGAAGGATTGAGTGTGCATAAGGATTACCCTGTGAATGAGCCTCCCAGCCCCTGTAAATAAATGTATGCTTATTTTGTGCAGCATGAATTGCATTCATCATAACACTTAAATCACCACTTGTGGGGTTTTTCATGCCGACAGGCACTTCAATGCCGCTTGCGGTAAGTCTATGCTGCTGGTCTTCAACACTTCTTGCGCCTATGGCAACATAAGCAAGCAAATCATCAAGATATTTATAATTTTCCGTGTAAAGCATTTCATCGGCACAGGAAAAGCCTGTTTCTCTAAGTGCTCTCATATGAAGCTCTCTGATAGCAATAATTCCTTTAAACATATCCGGCTTAGCAGTTGGGTCAGGCTGATGGAGCATGCCCTTATAACCTGAACCGGTGGTGCGGGGTTTATTTGTATAAATTCTGGGTATAATAAAAATTTTATCTTTTACTTTTTCCTGTACCTCACGAAGGCGTGAAATATAATCTATTACAGCATCCTCTCTGTCGGCTGAGCACGGGCCGATAATAAGGCAGAGCCTATCATCTTTTCCACTGAAAATATCTCTTATTGCTGCAGCTCTTTCGTCAACAATCTTTTTAAGAGATTCATCAAGAGGGTACATTTCTTTTACTTCTTTTGGAATAGTAAGCTTTTTTTCAAAAATAACGTTCATAATTTATTTTTCTCCTTTATTATCCGGCTTATTAAACAGTGCTCTTTTTATTGTGGATTCACGCATTTTTTCTTTCATTTTTTCCACATCTTCTTCTTTAAGAATATTATGGAAATTTTCCATCTCTGCCATAAATTTTTCCATTTGACAAAGAAGAGCATCTTTATTAAGTAAAAATAACTCACTCCACATATTTTCATTTATATTTGCGATCCTTGTTAAATCTCTGAAAGAGTCACCTGTGTAATCCACAAGATGTTCACTCTTTGAACAGGTCATTAAGCAAATTGCTATGCAATGAGTAAGCTGAGAAACAAAGCCTATCATTTCGTCATGTGCTTTCGGAGGTAATGATGAAATATTAGCAAATCCAAGCGCTTTACCGATTGCTTTACAGGTTTCAATGGCATCAAATGTGTTAGTATCCGTTGAAACAACAATATAGTTAGCATCCGCAAACATCTCGTTATTACTGTTTTGGACTCCGTAAACTTCACGGCCGGCCATTGGGTGAGCGGCTATAAATTCACAATCTTTTCTGAGCATATTCTGAATATCATAAACTATGCAGGATTTAACACCTGTTACATCGGTTATAATTGCTCCGCTCTTAAAATATTTTTGGTTTTCCTCAATCCACGGTACTATAGTATGAGGGTAAACAGCAAATATTACTATATCCGCTTCTCCTATCATTTTTTCGTTGATTTTCGTTGTGCCTTCAATAATCAAATTATTTTCGAGCGCATATTTTATGGATTCTTCATTTGTATCTATTGCTTTAACTTTGTACCCTTTTTTTGAGAAACCTTTTGCATAAGAACCTCCCATAAGTCCAAGGCCTACAATAAGAATATTTAAGTTTTTATCAAGAATCATATTGTAACTTCACTCCTAACTTTTGCAAGTCCTCAAAGAAATCGGGGTAGCTCTTTTTTACTGCTTCGGCACCATCTATAACTCCGCCGACTTTTGTAAGCAACACCGCCTCGGTCATAACAATTCTATGGTCATTATGTCCGTTTAACATTTCACTCGGCGAATGAAATTCTCCGCCATCTACTGTAACAAAATCATCATATTCTTTTAATTTAATGCCGAATTTGGAAAGTTCTTCGGCAGTTTTACTGATTCTGTTGCTTTCTTTAATTCTAAGTCGGGCAATGCCGGTAAATTTTGCACCTTTATTTATTCCGGCAAATGCAAATAAAATGGGAGCTAAGTCCGGACAATCTGAAAGATTGATTTCAGCATAACCATTTTTCAGCATTTCAAAATAAGAAATACAAATTTTATCGCCCTGTAAACTATTGTCGCTTAAACCGTCTATTTGTAAATTATTTCCCATTTCTTTTAAGGCATAAAGGAAAGCCGCATTTGACCAGTCACCTTCCGCCCTACAATTTATAGTATTATAGGACTGATTCCCTTTTATTTCAAAAGTAAGTTCGTCCTTTTGACTTATTTCAATACCACTGCGGGACAAAACAGATAATGTCATATTTACATATGGTTTGCTTTCAAAAGGAGGTATAATTTTAATAATACTGTCACCTTTTAGAAGCGGCAAAGCAAATAATAAGCCTGAAATAAACTGGCTGCTTATGTTGCCTTTAATTTTATATTCTCCCGATGAAAGTTTACCTTTAAGTCTTATTTTTTCACCATCATTTTCAAAATATATATTTTTCTCTTTGCAAATATCTTCATAAACGGTAAGGGGTCTTTTTAATAATCTTTCACTGCCGAAAATTGTAAATTCATTATCACTAAGCAAACAAAGAGGAATGAAAAATCTGATTGTTGTGCCACATTCATTACAAAAAAGCTCTTTTTTCCCAGATATAGAGCATACATTCGTGCCCTCAATAGTTTCGGTGTTTCCCGTTTTTTGCCATTTTGCCCCCATCACCTCAAGACAATTAAGGGTAGCTTTTATATCCTCGGACAGTTGCACATTTTCTATTATGCTTTTGCCTTTGGCAAGGCCTGCACAAAGAAGCAACCTATGTGCATCACTTTTAGAAGGCGGTGCGGTAATTTGCCCACAGGGAGCACTCGGAAATATACGAATATTCATATTTTCTCCCTATTTACAAGAAAATCTATTGCCTCATTATAACCGGCAAGGCCATGACCTTTTATCGTTTTATTGCAGGCAAGCCTTATATAGCTGATTTTTCTGAATTCTTCACGGGTATCAGGGTCACTTATATGTACCTCTACCGTTGGAATACTTACGGCTTTAATTGCATCAAGAATTGCAACACTTGTGTGAGTGTAGGCACCGGGATTTATAACTATACCGTCAATTTTTCCGTAGGACTGCTGAATTTTATCCACCAAATCCCCTTCATGATTACTTTGATATATTTCAACATCTACACCTACACCTTCACAGTGCTCTTTTATGTCATTGCAAAGCCAAGCATAATCTTGTTTGCCATAAATTTCAGGCTCCCTTATACCTATCATGTTTATATTAGGCCCATTCATAACAAGAATTTTCATTTTTCGTGCCTTCCTTCAATTTCCGATGCCACATCATCTACTGAAACATCGGAATTTATTTTTACATCGGCCGTTTGATTATATCTGTCTATTCTTTCTTCGTATCTTTTTGTTATAGCCTCACGGCTTGAAGCGAGAGGTCTGTCGTCGGTAGGCAAAAGTTTTTTAAGAGATCTGTCAAGAAAATAAATTTTGCCGTTCATTTTAAGAAGAGATACATTTTTATCTTTAAGAATTGCACCGCCACCGGTAGCTATTATCGAATTTGAATATTTTGAGGCTTCAAGAATTGCTTGTGTTTCAAGCTCTCTGAAATATGCTTCGCCGTATTTTTCAAAAATTTCAGTTATAGGTATACCTGCGTTTTTTACAATAATTTCATCCATATCTATAAATTTTCTCTGCAATTTTTCGGCAAGAACTTTACCCACCGATGATTTGCCACTGCCCGGCAT
>CAVHYZ010000009.1:1521-12891 GCA_963640495.1 Acutalibacteraceae bacterium | reverse complement strand
CGGCATACCTGTTAATATTATATTTTCTTTTTGAGAAAACAATTCGTTGTAAATTTTTTCTGTTAAGCCCTTTTCTGCAACTGTATCAAAAAATATTTCATAAGCTCTTACGGCCTGCGCCACAAGCATATATAAACCGCCTTCGGATTTAATATTTTTGTTTTTGCAATTCAAGATAAAATTTGTTCTAAGAGGATTATATATAGCGTCAATTGCTCCCTCAAGGTTTAAAAACTGAGAAATATCAATAGGGCAAAAATCTATATTGGGGTACATTCCGCAAGGAGTTGTATTTATGATAATTTCAGCATCTTTATAATTAGTAACTGCTTCATCATAATCAATAAATTTATCGGTCTTTTTACGGCTTACGGTTATAATTTCTTTTGCACTCATACTTTCAGCAACGGCATTTGCTGTTTTTGAGGTACCACCTGTGCCGAGTATAAGGACTTTTTTATTTTTAAGAGAAATTCCGATTTTGTTTATCAAATCCGTCATTCCCGAAAAATCAGTATTAAAGCCATAGAGTTTATCGTTTTTATTAACTATGGTGTTTACCGCTCCTATAGTTTTTGCTTTTTCATCAATCTCATCAAGATAAGGTATAACAGCCTGTTTATAAGGAATTGTTACATTTATAGCCTTAAAATCCTTTGCCTTCATAAAAGCATCTAATTCATCCATGGGGATTTCATGAAGCACATAATCATAATCGCCTATCCTGTTGTGAATTTCCTTTGAAAAGGAATGAGGAAGATGCTCACCAATGCAGCCGTAAATCATATAATTAACCTTCTGTAAAATAATCTGTTCCGAAACGAGATGATAAAATATCGCAAATAACAAGGGCGGTAACCGCATCTGCAACAGCTCTTGCCCTATGCATTATACAAGGATCATGTCTACCTTTAAGCTCAAGCACGGTTTCTTTGTGACCTGCAAAATCAACTGTATTTTGAGGGATGGAAATTGACGGAGTAGGTTTAACGGCAATTTTGAATAATACGGGCATACCGTTTGTAATGCCACCGTTTATTCCTCCGTTGTTATTTGAGGATGTTTGAATTTTGCCATCTCTAATACAAAATGAATCATTTGCCTCACTACCCTGCATATTGGCAAAATCAAAGCCTTTGCCAAACTCAACACCTTTTACTGCCGGGATTGAAAAAAGTGCATGAGAAAGAAGGCTTTCAACCGAATCAAACCAAGGCTCTCCTACACCCGTTGGAAGACCCGTTATTGCCGTTTCAAGGATACCACCCACACTGTTTTTATCCTTTGTGGCGTTTTCAATAGCCTCTTTCATTTTTTTGCCTTTTTCTTCATTGAGAACAGCAAAATATTTGTCATTTACTGCATCAATTTCAGGATTTAAGGGGTTAAAAGAATCATCTTCAATGCCTGCTATATTTTTAATATGAGTGCCGATATGAATATCCTTTTTATCAAGCATAGACTGAGCTATTGCTCCTGCAGCAACTATGGGGGCAGTTAGTCTGCCACTGAAATGGCCGCCACCTCTGTAATCCTGAAAACCATGATATTTTTCATTAGCCGTAAAATCTGCATGGCCGGGGCGTGCTGTATTTTTAACCAAAGAATAATCAGATGAATGTTTATCCTCATTGGGAATAAGAATACAAACAGGAGTTCCGGTAGCTTTATCTTCAAACACACCACTGACAATTCTGTAATTATCAGGTTCCTGCCTTGCTGTTGAGATTTTGCCGGCAGGTCTCCTTAAAGATAATTTTTTATCTATATATTCTCTATTTATTTCTACTCCGGGAGCGATACCGTCAATTACAATACCTATTTCTTTGCCATGGCTTTCGCCAAACAAGGTTATGCTTATACTGTTGCCGAAAGTGTTTTTCATAAGAAAACCACCTTTCTGTTATTTTTTCGGGAGAATTACTTCTGCCCTTGCAGTAATTTCTTCTGAGCTCATTTCAATAATTTTGCAAGTGCCGATTTTATCGGTGATAACTGCATTTATATTTTTTCCACTACTCTTTTTATCGTGACTTATGGCAGCAGAGAGAGTTTCTTTATTAAATTCAAATTCTGTGGGAAGCCCTGCCTTTTTAAGCACAGGAATAAGTCTTTGCCTTACATTTTCGCTGCACATGGGAATCATTCCAAGGGCAACACATTCGCCGTGATAAAGTCCGTTAAGTTCTTCTTCACTCTCTATTCCGTGGCCGATGGTATGGCCGAAATTAAGAATTCGGCGAAGTCCGCTTTCTTTTTCGTCTTTTTCAACTACTTTGCGTTTAAAATCAAGTGAACGGTATATAATTTTTTCAAGATTTTCTTCTATATTTCCATTCTCAAAAATTTCAAATAATTCTTCATCTGCTATAACAGCGGCTTTTATTGCCTCGGCAAGACCGTTTGAAATTTGCCTTTTAGGAAGGGTTGAAAGCACATTTGCATCAATTATAACCCCCATCGGCTGATAAAAAGCACCTACGATATTTTTTATGTTATCAAGATTTACTGCTGTTTTGCCTCCGATTGATGAATCCACTTGAGAAAGAATTGTTGTGGGAATATTATAAAAATTAATGCCCCTCATATAAGCCGATGCAGTAAATCCTGCAAGATCGCCTACAACTCCGCCGCCGACTGCCACAACTGCATCTTTACGGCTGAAATTCTTTTGAAGCATAAAAGACAGTAACTTTTGAAACACGGGAAGGCTTTTACTTTTTTCTCCTTGCTCGATTGTATAAATATACGTCTCTTTACACTGAGCGGCAACAGCCTTTGCATACTCGGAAGGAACGCCGTCATCTGTTACTATAAGCACTTTGCATTCAAGATTAAATAACTTCCCCGCCTCTTTTAAGGCACCTCTTTTTACAGTTACATCATAGCTTGCGTCATTAAGAGAAACTGCGATTTTTTGAGGCTCTTGCCCTATGATGTTCCTTTGATATTTTTTTGACTGAGCCATAATATCCGAAATAATATTTACGTAATAAGGACGAAATTCTGTGTTTTTGATTCTTAAAGAATTTTTTTCTGTTATCTCTTTTTCACGGCTTGAATCCGTAATGGGAATATTATTTTCTTTTTTATATTCTGCAATTTGTTTAACGGCACTCATTCGCCTTTCGAACTGCTCAGATATAGCTTTATCAGCCTCATCTATAACTCGCCTTGCCTCTTCAAGAGTATTCATAAACACCTCCGCTTAAAAATAAGAAAAGCCCACTGCGCAACACAAAGCTCGCAGCGGGCGTCAACATTAAAATACTTCTAATTAAAGAGCATTGATAATGCGGGCATCCACTGCGTTTATAAAGTAAAAGTAATATGAATATGTGCCCTTAAACATTATTTTTGCTCCTTTCATTTGTGATGGTGATATTTTAGTTTATTATTTATGATTTGTCAACCTTTGTGATGATTTTTGTAAAAAATGCTACGTTTTAGCGTTTTAACGCATTAAAATTATTGCAATTCATCTATAAAATCTCACTTATTGTTACTTTTTAATCTTAACCAAGTCTCTGTAACTAATAAGCTCAATATTGTTTTTCTTGAAAAATTCATGAGTTACGGGGTCTTTCATAAGCAAATATTCCCAATAGCGTCTTTGCCAAGAGCCTGTAATGCTCTTAATTTCTTCTGTTTCAAGAGCAGGGTGAATATACGTTTCTGTAATTCCCTCAGGAATTTTTGAATGAAAATCAAGGAAATTATCACGGAACTGCTCGTAGCTTTCGCAATGGTCAAGGCATTTCACTTGGTCCGGAAGAATCAAATAATCGGGAGTTTTAACCTTATAAAGTTTACTGAGTATTCTGCAGAAATAGCAAAAGAATTTATAAAGGCCGTAGGATATACCTTCGGGGCAATATAATTTATAAGGAGTGGTACACATACGGAAGGGGTAATGATGCTTACCACATACCTTAAAAACTTTTGGGAGCATAAGATATTTACCGTTCATGCCATAGAGGGAACCCATGTGATTATCCACCTGTGCGGGTTTCATACCCATTTTTTCGGCCATAGATATTTGTGCCTCTACCTCGGCAACGGTTTCTTTATAATTGCAATGAGCTTCAAAGTCTTCATTTTCGGGCCACATTCTGCCCTCTTCATTTTCAATAGTCTTACCGTGAGTTAAAGAGCCCCAAGGCCACCTTTCCATCCACTCATTCGTAAGAGTAAGATGAACACCTATAGGATATTGCGGATTATCCACCGAAAACTTAACTGCCTCTTTTGCTGCAGGGCAGGGCATCATAATCGTTGAAGATTTAATGTAACCTCCCTGAAAAAGCTCAAATACCGCCTGATTGGCCGAATTGCACATACCAAAATCATCGGCATTGATTATAAGATATCTGCCCATTTTTATTTTCTCCTTAAATTATAAATGCTTTCCCTAAAACGTCCAAATTATTTTACAATTATATGCTCTCATTGTCAAGAAAGATTGTTACTGATTATAGGTTGGCAACGAGCCAAGCAAAGATTTGAACCACGCTATAATTTTTGCAACAAAGCCTGTATCAACATGAACTGTTTGGGTATGAGACTCTGCAATAATTTTTCCGTTATTTACAGCTACACATTTAACGGTAAAGTCACTCTTTGCCTGACTTATGGTAACAGAATTTCCGTTACCCCTATTTTGGCCATTAACATACCATTGAACATAAGTGCCTGAGGGCAAATTGCCTGTATAGGTAAATGTGCAGGTTGTTCTGTAAGATACAGAAACGCTGCTTTTATAATTTCTGATTTCTATGTTAGTGATCGTAATAGTTTTTGAGGTGGTAGTGGTCGTGCTTGTGGTAGTTTCCGGCTTAACACTCGGAGACTATCGTGTTATTATAGGCACAAAGGTCAGAAGCCTTGAAAATACGGGGTTTTCGCTGATTTTTGTCCAATTTCATCAATACCCCAAGCCGTGATGAAGCTGCCATCACAACAGCCTTTTGAGCTGAGAAAGGAGGAGCAGCAATTAAACACTATAACGCAAAAGGCGTTCATTGACTTCTGAGCAAGCAATGAGCGCCTTTGTCTTTTCTGAGGATTTGGAGGTAGAAATGAAAGATACGATTAAAGAAATTCCGTTGGGTGAACTTCACCCATTCCCCGACCATCCATTCGGTGTGCGGGACGATGAAGCTATGACGCAAACGGTCGAAAGCATTAAAGAATACGGCGTCCTCGTTCCTGCTATCGCCCGACCTCGTGAAAACGGTGGCTATGAGATAATCGCAGGACACAGGCGAAAACACGCCTGCGAGATTGCAGGACTGAAAACAATGCCGGTTATCGTCCGAGACATAGACCGAAACACCGCAACCATCGTTATGGTGGACAGCAACCTACAGCGAGAAAACATCCTGCCGAGCGAACGAGCCAAGGCGTACAAGATGAAGTTGGAGGCTATCAAGCGACAAGGAAAACGACACGATTTAACTTCTACACAACCTGTGCAGAAGTTGTCGGTGGAGCAGATTGCCGAGGACGCAGGTACGAGCCGAGAGCAGATTAGGCGGTATATTCGCCTGAATGAACTGCAACCGGAGCTGCAGCACTTGGTCGATGAGGGCAAAATCGGTATGACCCCTGCGGTTGAGATTTCCTATCTCAAACCCGATGAGCAAAAGATACTGATTGAGACTATCGACAGCGAACAGGCAACACCGTCTTTCTCCCAGGCGCAGCGTATGAGGAGACTTTCCCAGGAGGGCAAGCTGAATGACGATGCGGTTCTCGGTATTATGATGGAGCAAAAGAAACCCGAAAATTGGGACTTGAAACTCCCGATGGAGAAAATCAGAAAGTTTTTCCCTCGCTCTTATACACCGCAGCGAATGGAGGAAACCATAATCAAGCTGCTTGAAACATGGATGAAAAAACGGCAGCGAGAACAACAGCGTTAAAAAATGAATACGGGCAAATGAGCCGAACAGGAATTGTACTTTTCTTGTTCGGCTTTTTTCATACCCCGACACAGGAGGAAACATGGCAGTATGTCGAGTTGAGAAAAACAAGAACTATACCACCATGTCGAATTACCATCTGCGTGACCATAATCTGTCCAATAAGGCACGAGGGCTTCTATCCACAATGCTTTCCCTCCCAGATAATTGGGACTACACCACACGAGGACTTGCGAAGATATGCAAGGACGGCGTGGATGGGATAACCGCACAGCTCAAAGAGCTTGAACAGTACGGCTATCTTATACGCCATAGGATAAGGGACAGTAACGGCAGAATCGTCGATATGGAATATATCATTTACGAGAGACCACATACGGCATCACCGGATACGGAAAAGCCGTATATGGTAAAACCGGATATGGGTTTACCACATCCGGAAACTCCCGCACAAATAAATATAGATAAAAGAATTACAGATGAATCAAATACGGATTTATCAAATACTCATTCTATTCTTTCCGATGAGGCTCATCCGTCTGTGCTTGCCGCACTGGAAGCGAAAAGAAAAGAAACGGAATGCAGAGATATGGATAGGTACAGAGAAATCATCAAGGAAAATATCGGCTACGACTATCTTTTCTCTGATTTGCCGTATGACCATGACCGACTGGAAGAAATTCTGGAACTGCTCGTAGAGACCGTCTGCTCCACTAAGAAATACATTCGAGTTGCCTGTTCGGACTATCCTGCTGAGGTTGTCCGTTCAAGGCTTTTGAAGCTGGATATGGAGCATATTAAATTCGTGTTCGACTGTCTCAAAGAGAATACGACCAAGATATTCTCATTATAATACTGTGGTATTAGTTTGTCAAGGGGTACGCCGAAAAATACACCGAAAATATACAAATCGAAAGGAGAAGTCTATGGCTGAAAATGAAAAGCAGACCAATAAAGAACGGCTGAAAGACATCACCGACAGCATTGAGCGTGGGATTCAAGACCTGTTTCAGTCGGATAAGTACGCCGAATATCTCCGCACGATGAGCCGTTTTCACAAATACAGCGTAAACAACACCATGCTCATCTATATGCAGAAACCCGACGCCACTTTGGTAGCTGGCTTCAACAAGTGGAGAGACCAGTTTGAACGCAACGTAATGAAGGGCGAAAAAGGCATCAAAATCATCGCTCCCACACCCTTCAAAAAGAAAATCGAGCAGGAAAAGCGAGACCCAGACACGAACCTGCCCATGCTTGATGCGGACGGTAAAGTTATCACCGAGGAAAAGGAAATCAAAATCCCGATGTTCAAGCCTGTAACGGTGTTTGACGTATCGCAGACAGATGGAAAGCCATTACCGCAGCTCGCCTCCGACCTTTCGGGCAACGTTCAGAACTACGAAGTCTTTATGGAAGCCTTGCGGCGCTCCGCTCCTGTTCCCATCGAAATTCTCCCTATCCGTGATGGCTCAGACGGCTATTTCTCTCTGGACAAGCAGAAAATCGCTATCCGTGAGGGTATGAGTGAAGTTCAGACTGTCTCTGCCGTCGTTCACGAAATTGCACATTCCAAGCTACACAATCAGAAGAAAATCGAGGAACCGAAAGACGCTCCGAAATACCAGGAAGTCGAAATCTTTGATGTACCGGCTCTGTTCTCTAACGGGCGTATTGCTCTTGCTGATTTGCCCGAAGGACTGTATCGTTATGATTTGCGTGGCTCTGACGATGACCCCGGTATGCCTGTAACTGTCGAGCAGAATGTAGCCGTCAATCATGCAGGTGCTATTGTTACGGCAAAGCCTCTTGACCTTGGTGAAGACGGTCGCCTGTTCTTAACCGAAGACGAAGGCTTGAACTTTGTCGGCGGTGAGATTTCCATGCAGCGTTTCTTCAACGAGCGGCAGAAAGACCGCAACACCGAAGAAGTCGAGGCAGAAAGCATTTCTTTCGCCGTGTGCGCCTATTACGGTATCGCAACGGGTGAAAATAGCTTCGGCTATATCGCGTCCTGGTCGAAAGATAAGGAACTGAAAGAGCTTCGTGCAAGCCTTGAAACCATCAACAAAACCTCCTCCGAACTTATCACCGATATTGACCGCAACTATGCGGAGATTATGAAAGAGCGTGAAGCAACAATGGCGATTGAGACCGATGAAAAACCCCTTGAAGAAATGAATATCCTCGAAATGGTGGATTATTTCACGGAGCAAGGTATGACTGAGGAACAGGCAAACAACCTTGCTAATTCCGAATGGCAGGCAAGAAAAATCAACGAAGCGGCTAATAAAAACAAATCGTCTGAACCGGTCATCGAACCTCCGGTCGAAGAAGCCACACCAATGCAAGCTCCTAATAATGGGTATATGCCAGACCCGTCCATGTCCGTGGAAGCGATGAACGCATACGGTTACACCGATTCCGATATGCTCCCTCTTTCCAAGGAGCGAGCATTGGAACTGTTTGAGCGAGATGTTCCCGTCTATATGCTCTACGAGGGCAACACCGAAGCTATGGCATTTGAAGCCGAGGACATTGTACTGTTCTCCGGTTGCTTTGGTATCACCCGTGAGGATTGGGATGCCATCAAGGGCGAAGTGCCGCCGATGGATTTGAAGCTTATCCGGCAGAAACGTGAGCAGGCGTTCCTTGAAAACCCCGGCGACACCTACGCTATCTACCAGTTAAAGCGTGATGATGCCACCGCAGATTTGCGTTTTATGAACTCCGAATATTTGCAGAAAAAAGGCATTGAGCCGCAGTACGAAAACTATGAGCTTGTTTATACCGGAGCTTTGACCAAGGACGGTAGCCCGGTTGAAAAGCTGGAGGATTTGTACCGCATTTTTAACATTGAGCATCCGCAGGACTTCACGGGACACAACCTCTCTGTCAGCGACATCGTGGCGTTAAAGCAGGCAGGCGTGGTATCATATCACTATGTTGACAGTATCGGCTACAAGGAACTTCCCAACTTCCGCACGACCGAGAATTATCTGAAAAATGCCGAAATGCAGATGGAAGATGATTTTGGAATGATTGACGGCATTATCAATAACGGTCCGAAAGAAGAACCCAAACCTGTCAAGCAAGCGGAAGAAACGAAACCCAAGAAACCCTCTGTTCTCGCAAAGCTCCGGCAGTATCAAAAAGAAGACAGAGAGAAAACGACACAGCACAGAAGTGCGGAAAGGGATTTGATATGATGGACTTTACCAACGACGAAATGAATCTTATGTGTATCTATGACACAGGAAGCAGAACAGGGCTGATAAATGCCCTTTCCGAAATGCGAAAGGAACTGGACGCCGATGAAGTCACACTTCGTGAGCTGACCGATTCCGTGCTGAATAAGCTCTCCGCTATACCCGATGAGGACTATGAGAAGTTGGAGCTGTACCCCGATTTCGACGAGTGATTAGCCAATCATCGGATTTTTGAGCGTTCACAGAAAAGTTAAAAGCCATAATGCGTATACTCTCTTGACGGAACGGGAATATTATGATAAAATATGATTGACCATGGATTATCCTAAAACGGAGGTGCGTTATGGCATATATTACACGAGAGCTTGAACGCAAGTTCTTAAAGCTCAATGATTTTTTCAAGGTTATCCTTGTTACAGGCGCAAGGCAGGTCGGCAAAACGACGATGCTGAAGCATTTAGCTGAGAGCGGCAGAACCTATGTCACGATGGACAATACAATGGCGAGGGAGCTTGCACAGTCTGACCCCGTGCTGTTCTTCCAGACCTATAAGCCGCCTGTCCTTATTGACGAGGTACAGAAAGCACCGGAGCTGTTCGAGCAAATCAAAATCATTTGCGACGAAAGCGATGAAAAAGGTCTCATTTGGCTGACCGGTTCGCAGCAGTACAATATGATGAAACGAGTGCGTGAGACCCTCGCCGGAAGAATCGGCATTTTGGAGCTGTACAGCCTATCCGCAAGAGAAAAAGCAGGGCTTGTGTTCGACACGGATTTGGACTTCTCTCTCGCCACCCTGCAGGCAAGGCAACGCAAACTCCCGAAAAATGATGTGGTTCAAGTATTCAATCACATTTGGGAGGGCGGTATGCCCCAGGTGCAGGGCGTGGACGACGAACTCCGGCAGGAGTATTTCAATTCCTATGTTGACACCTACTTGATGCGTGATGCTACTGAGGCAGGCGGCATTACCGACACCGTTCGCTTCCGCAAATTTCTTGTGGGCTGCGCTTCTCTTGTTTCGGAACAGGTCAATTATTCCACATTGGCTGAGTCTGCCGACATTGCACCGAGCACCGCAAAAGAGTGGCTGAAAATTCTCGTTGGATTGAACATCATCTATCTGCTTTCCCCCTATTCCAACAACGAACTCAAACGCCTCAGCAAAACGCCGAAGCTGTACTTCTGCGATACCGGACTCTGTTCGTATCTTTCCATGTGGCTGACGCCGGATACGCTGCGGAACGGCGCTGCAAGCGGTCATTACTACGAGAACTATGTTGTGATGGAGCTGGTCAAGAATTACGCCTACGCAAAGTCTAAGGTAAACCTCACCTACTTCCGGGATTCCAACGCAAAAGAGATTGATGTGTTCGTTGAGGAAAACAACGTCATCCATCCGCTGGAAATCAAAAAGAGTGCTGCGCCCGACCGTCGTGAGGTCAAAAAGTACAGCGTGATTGACAAGGCTTCCTTGAAGCGTGGCAACGGCGGCATCATCTGTATGTGCGAGGAGCCGATACCGATTGATGCGGATAACTGCTTTATTCCGAGCAATCTCATCTAAACAATTTCAAACAGTAACAGTATAAGAAAGCATCTCTGCGGAGGTGCTTTTCTTATGCCCAAAATCAAAAGAAGGAGGACAGACTATTGCCAAGCAAATTGCAATTTTACACGCAAATGGCAGACACCGCCGCAAGACAGGTTACGGGCAGCTTCGGTGAATGGACGGCGTTTCTTGAAACAATGGGACGGTTATATAAATATCCGTTCCATGAGCAGTTGATGATTTTCGCCCAGAAGCCGAACGCAACCGCCTGTGCCGATTACGACCTTTGGAATAAACAGATGGGCAGATATGTCCGCCGTGGCTCTAAAGGGATTGCGCTCCTTGACACCACCGGCGATAATCCAAGGCTCAAATATGTGTTTGATGTTTCCGATACGGGCGGCAGGGAAAATTCCCGCCGTCTTAATCTTTGGGAATACAAAGACGAGCATCACGACTCCGTTACCACAGATTTGGAAAATCGCTTCGGTGTATCCGGTGAAAAAGGTCTTGCCGACCAACTGGAACAGATTGCATCTAAACTCGTAACCGAATATTGGAATGACAACCGCCGTGACATTCTCGGTATCCTTGCTGATTCCTTTCTTGAGGAGTATGATGATTATAATGTAGAGGTTGCATTCCGAAATGCCGCTACCGTCAGCACCACCTACGCTCTTATGTC
>CAVHYZ010000009.1:0-1511 GCA_963640495.1 Acutalibacteraceae bacterium | reverse complement strand
GCTGCGGACTGAACCCCGGCGATTACTTTGAGCACGAAGACTTTTTAAGCGTATTCGACTTTAACACCCGTGATACGATTGCCGTACTCGGCTCGGCTGTCTCCAACAGCAGCGAACAGATTTTAAGGCAAATCGCCGTCACAGTAAAAAACTACGAGCGAGAAGCAAGCCTGCAAAGGCAGGCAGAAAGGACACAGGATTATGGAGAACAAACTGAACTACACGCAGAACGGGGATTATCTGGTTCCCAATCTGACACTATCCGAGACCGAGTCGAAGCCTCTGGGCAAGTACGGTCGCATGAGGAAGAAGTATCTGCAGGAGAATCGTCCGGTACTGTGGAACAGCATGATTTTGTCGGAGACCCTGTACCCGCATCTGAGGGAAATCGACGAGACGGCGAACCGGAGACTGGAACAGATGATGCCCGAACTGATGAAGCAGAACGGCGTGACGGAGGAACTGAAAGCCAGCGACCCGATGATGTGGACGGGCTTGATGAACAATCTCAAGCACCAGGCAGAAGAAGTAATTCTCGAAGAACTGATTCACAGTTAAGCGAACAGCTTACCCTCTTTGATGCTGGGCTGTTCCCGACAGAACAAGAGCAAATTGCTATCATAGATGAAGCGGAGAGTGTAAAACCTGCACCCTTCGCTTTTTCTTTTGCCCAAAGCGATATTGACGATGTGCTCCGTCTCGCCAGCAATTCCGAGCATACACGAATGAATGTAGCTGCCGCTTTCCAAAAGCAGAAGCCGATAGAAGAAATCGCAGAACTGTTCAAAAAGGAATATCACGGCGGTGCCGGTATCAAGTCTGATAACGGCGAGTTCTCGGTATGGTATGCCGAGGACGGTATTCACCTTGCAAAAGGTCGCACCGCAAGATATTCCCGTGCCGCACAGGTCGTTTCGTGGGAAACCGCCGCCGAGCGTATCGGTCAGCTTATGGATGAGGGTAAGTTCGCCTCCAATGTAGAGCTTGCCGAGGCTGAACTGCACGAGCGCACCGAGCTTTCTCATAAGCTGTGGTATCTCCGTGGGGATTTGAGCGACGATGCAAGAGAAATCGGTATCCTCTCCACCTTGGAAGATTACCGAAAAGGCGGTTTCCCCGACGCAACGGAAGGCTTGGCAGAGGATTTGAAGGACCCTTCTATCCGTCAGAAAATTGCTGCCGATTTCTCCGCATTTATGGAAGTCTACAAGGAAGACCGTAATGTTCTGCGTTTCCGTTACCACAAGCCTGTTGAGATTTGGAACGCTCTGCAAGACCTTGACCTGCCGAGACGGGAATACACCTCCGATATGGCAGAAGTCCCCCATGCGGGAATGTTCATCACCGAGGATGAGATTGATGCCACTTTGACCCGTGGGAGCAGCGTTGAAGGCGGCAAAGGTCGCATCTACGAGTATTTTACCGGTGCTCACAATTCCAAAGAAAAAGCGGATTTTCTAAAGAACGAGTACGGTCAAGGCGGCAGCTCTCATGCGGTGTCGGGAAAGGGC
>CAVHYZ010000008.1:0-36005 GCA_963640495.1 Acutalibacteraceae bacterium | reverse complement strand
CGGTATGGAAGGTTCTCATGGTAAGCTGTGTACCGGGCTCACCGATTGACTGAGCAGCAATAATACCAACTGCTTCACCAACTGTTACAGGCTTGCCGGTTGCAAGGTTTTTACCATAGCACTTAATACATACACCATGTTCTGATTCGCAGGAAAGAAGTGAACGAATTTTGATTTTTGCTTTTTCGTCAGGAGAAATTTCCCCTGCTTCTACCTTCCTGTCATGTTCCTTCTGAACTGCTGCGGCAATTTTCTTTGCGGCATCTTCAGTTATCATTTCGTCTTTACTTGCAAGAAGTGTACCTGTTTCAGGATCATAATAATCGTCAAGCAAGTATCTGCCCGCAAGTCTTTCTTCAAGGGTAACGATTTTTCTTGAATCCTTTTTCTTTTCATCATCAAGGATTTCGTAAACATAGGTACCATCCTTGCAGTGACAATCCTCTTCACGGATAATAACATCCTGGGAAACATCAACAAGACGACGAGTAAGGTAACCTGAGTCGGCGGTACGAAGTGCTGTATCGGCAAGACCTTTACGAGCACCACGAGCTGAAATGAAGTATTCCAAAATATTAAGGCCTTCACGGTAGTTAGCTCTAATGGGAACCTCGATAACTTTACCTGCGGTATTGGCGATAAGTCCACGCATACCTGCAAGCTGACGAAGCTGAGAGTCGTTACCACGGGCACCGGATTTAAGCATGATGTTGATCGGGTTAAATTCATTGAAGTTTGCTTTAAGTTCATCGGAAACACAAGCTGTAGCATCTTCCCAAGCTTGGATAACCTCTTTGGAGCGGCCTTCTTCAGTGATGAAGCCTCTGTCAAATTTCTTCTTGATAGAGTCAACCTTTTCATCTGCTTCTTTAAGAATTGCCCACTTTGTCGGCGGAATTGTAGCATCACAAACAGCAACTGTAAGGCCGCTGAATGTTGAATATTTATAACCTTGAGCTTTAATTTTATCAAGAACTTCTGCGGAAATTGACGTGCCGTGAGTCTTAATACAGCGGTCAATAAGTTTGCCAAGCATTTTCTTATCAACAAGCGTATCAATTTCAGGTGTAAAGATGTTTTCGGGATCATCTCTGTCGATAAACCCGAGATCCTGAGGAATAGGAGTATTAAATATAATTTTACCGAGAGTTGTGCATACAAGTCTGGTAATTTGCTGACCCTTCCACTCTTTGGACATACGAATCTTTATATGAACGTGAAGACCGATATCACCCTCATCATAAGCCATCATAGCTTCATCGGCAGAGCTGAAGGTTTTATATTGAATACCTATAACCTTGCCGTTCTCGTCTTTAATTTCAAGAGGAGCACCGGGTTCATATGGGTTTTCGGGATTATAATTTGAATTGCTCGGATTATTATCATTAACCATTGTAAGATAATAAGAGCCAAGGATCATATCCTGTGTAGGAACGGTAACGGGTTTACCATCTGAAGGCTTAAGGAGGTTGTTAGCGGCAAGCATAAGGAATCTTGCCTCTGCCTGTGCCTCTGCAGAAAGAGGAACGTGAACAGCCATCTGGTCACCATCAAAGTCAGCATTGAATGCTGTACATACAAGGGGATGGAGCTTAATTGCTTTGCCTTCAACAAGAACAGGCTCAAATGCTTGAATACCAAGCCTATGAAGAGTAGGAGCACGGTTAAGCATAACCGGGCGGTCTTTGATAACTACCTCAAGAGCATCCCAAACCGCAGGATTTGCACGATCAACCATTTTACGAGCTGACTTAACGTTACCTGCAACCTCAGTTTCAACAAGTCGTTTCATAATGAAAGGCTTGAAGAGCTCAAGTGCCATTTCTTTGGGAAGACCGCACTGATAAATCTTAAGCTCAGGGCCAACAACGATAACAGAACGTCCTGAATAGTCAACACGTTTACCGAGAAGATTCTGTCTGAAACGGCCCTGCTTGCCCTTAAGCATATCGGAAAGAGATTTAAGTGCTCTGTTGCTTGGGCCTGTAACAGCCCTTCCTCTTCTGCCGTTATCAATAAGAGCATCAACAGCTTCTTGCAGCATCCTCTTTTCATTTCTTATAATAATATCGGGAGAACCAAGCTCTATGAGCTTTGCAAGACGGTTATTTCTGTTAATAACTCTTCTGTAAAGGTCATTAAGATCGCTTGTTGCAAATCTACCGCCTTCAAGCTGAACCATAGGACGAAGTTCAGGAGGAATTACGGGAATTACATCAAGAATCATCCATTCGGGTCTGTTTCCGGAAAGTCTGAATGACTCAACAACCTCAAGTCTTTTAAGAAGTTTAATTCTCTTTTGTGAAGATGCTGTTTCAAGCTCTTCTTTAAGCTCTGCCGAAAGCTCTTCAAGGTTAATATCCGAAAGCAATTTTTTAATTGCCTCAGCGCCCATGCCTGCCTTAAAGTCATCTTCATATCTAAGGCGGTACTCATCATAATCCTTCTCGTCAAGTGTTTGACCTTTTACAAGAGGTGTGTCGCCCGGATCTGTTACGATGTGCTTTGCAAAATAAAGAACTTTCTCGAGGTCTTTTACACCTATATCAAGAATTATACTCATTCTTGACGGTGTACCTTTAAAATACCAAATGTGTGAAACAGGTGTTGCGAGCTCGATATGTCCCATTCTTTCGCGGCGGACTTTTGCTCTTGTAACTTCAACACCGCACCTTTCACATATTTTGCCCTTATATCTCACCTTTTTGTATCTACCGCAGTGACATTCCCAGTCCTTGGTAGGTCCGAAAATCTTTTCGCAGAAAAGACCGTCTTTTTCAGGCTTAAGGGTTCTGTAGTTTATAGTTTCGGGCTTTTTAACCTCACCATAAGACCATTCTCTGATGGTATCCGGTGAAGCAAGGCCGATTTTTATGGATTCAAAAGTAATGTTTGCGTTATTTTCAACGTTTTCCATTAAACGATGCCCCTTCCGTTAAATTTAGTCGGTGCCGGAGATCAATTATAGTCATCTTCGGATGATGTATCAAAGTTATAGTCGTCAAACAAGGGCTCATCTAAGCCGTCATCTTCCATACCGTCAACAGCATCAAAAAGCACGCTGTCATCGTCTTCGTTTTCATTCTCAAAGATGTCATTCTCAAGGCTGTCTACATCAATATTATAGCCTGTGCTGCCTTCTGCATCATTAACAACTTTAAATTCGTCTTTTGTTTCTTCACTTACCTGTGGGAAATCGTTGTCAAATGAAGTGCGAAGGTCTATTTCATCACCGTTCTTGTCATATACTCTGATATCGAGTGCAAGAGACTGTAACTCTTTAACAAGAACCTTGAATGCTTCCGGAGTACCGGGTTTGGGAATATTATTACCTTTTACGATTGCTTCATAAGTATCAACTCTACCCACGGTATCATCGGATTTAACTGTAAGTATCTCCTGAAGGGTATATGCTGCGCCGTATGCTTCAAGGGCCCAAACTTCCATTTCACCGAAACGCTGGCCGCCAAATTGAGCTTTACCACCAAGAGGCTGCTGAGTAACAAGTGAATAAGGGCCTGTTGAACGAGCGTGAATTTTATCGTCAACAAGGTGATGGAGTTTTAAGTAATACATAACGCCTACGGTAACCGGGTTATCAAACTTTCTACCCGTTCTGCCATCATAAAGAACTGTTTTACCGGTCGGACTAATAAGGTTGAGTTTGGATTCGTCAAACTCTACGCCTTTTTCTTCTGCCTCTGCCTTTGCTTTCTCTATGGTCTGTTTGTTAGCTTCTTCAAAAGCATCAAGAATATCCTGCTCATGTGCGCCGTCAAAAACAGGTGTCATGACTTTAATTCCGAGGCTTCTTGCAGCAAGACCGAGGTGAACTTCAAGAACCTGACCGATGTTCATACGTGAAGGAACGCCAAGGGGGTTAAGAACAATATCAAGAGGTGTACCATCGGGAAGGAATGGCATATCTTCTTGAGGAAGAATCCTTGAAACAACGCCCTTATTACCATGACGGCCAGCCATTTTATCGCCGACTGAAAGCTTACGCTTTTGGGCAATATAGCAACGAACAATTTTGTTTACACCGGGTGCAAGCTCATCACTGTTTTCTTTTGTGAATACCTCAACATTAACAACAACGCCGTAAGCACCATGAGGAACTTTAAGGGAAGTATCTCTTACTTCTTTTGCCTTTTCTCCGAAAATTGCATGAAGAAGTCTTTCTTCAGGTGTCATTTCGGTTTCGCCTTTAGGTGTAACCTTACCTACAAGGATATCTCCGGAATGAACCTCTGCACCAATGCGAATAATTCCGTCCTCGTCAAGGTTTGCAAGAGCGTCTTCGCCGGTGTTGGGAATATCTCTTGTAATATCTTCTGGACCAAGTTTTGTATCTCTTGCTTCTGTTTCGTATTCTTCAATGTGAATTGATGTATAAACATCATCACGAACAAGCTTTTCATTAATAAGAACGGCGTCCTCGTAGTTGTAACCTTCCCAAGTCATAAAGCCGATAAGAGCATTTTTGCCCAAAGCAACTTCACCGTGATCTGTTGCAGGGCCGTCTGCTATAACTTCGCCTTCTTCAACTCTTTGGCCGGCGGAAACTATAGGCCTTTGGTTGTTACAGCAAGCTTGGTTAGAACGCATGAACTTAGTGATTTCATATTTTTCGGTTGTGCCGCCATCTTCAAGGATTTCAATGAAATCGGCACATACCTTTGTAACAACGCCGCCCTTTTTGGCAAGAATACAAACGCCCGAGTCAACAGCTGCTTTGTATTCCATACCGGTGCCTACGATGGGAGCGTCCGTTTTAAGAAGAGGAACGGCCTGCTTCTGCATGTTAGAGCCCATAAGCGCACGGTTAGCGTCATCATTTTCAAGGAACGGAATCATAGCGGTAGCTACGGAAACAACCATCTTAGGTGAAACGTCCATATAGTCCGCTTTGGAGGGTTCACACTCAAGGAAAGTATCTCTGTATCTTGCAGCTATTCTTGAATTAACAAATCTGTTGTTTTCGTCAAGAGGTTCATTAGCCTGAGCTACTACATACTGGTCTTCCGTGTCGGCAGTCATATACTCAACTTCGCTGAGCACAATGCCGGTTTCTTTATCTATCTTTCTGTAAGGAGTTTCAATGAAACCGTACTCATTTATTCTTGCAAAAGATGCAAGGTAAGAGATAAGGCCGATGTTGGGGCCTTCAGGAGTTTCAATGGGGCACATTCTGCCGTAGTGAGTGTAATGAACGTCACGAACTTCAAAGCCTGCACGGTCTCTTGAAAGACCACCGGGGCCGAGAGCTGAAATGCGGCGCTTATGTGTAAGCTCTGCAAGAGGATTGTTCTGATCCATGAACTGCGAAAGAGGAGATGAACCGAAAAATTCACGGATAGCAGTGGTAACAGGGCGAATATTGATAAGGCTTTGAGGAGTGATTTTTTCATCATCTTCCTGTGCCTGAACGCCCATTCTTTCTCTTACAAGTCTTTCCATTCTTGAAAGACCGATTTTGAATTGGTTTTGAAGTAATTCACCAACGGAGCGAATACGTCTGTTTCCGAGGTGGTCTATATCATCAATATTACCAACACGCTTTGTGAGGCAATTAATATAATTAACGGAGGCAAAAATATCATCTTTTACGATTGTTTTGGGAACAAGATCATCGCAACGACTCTTCATTTCGTCAAGAAGAGCTTTCTTGTCATCGCCGCACTTCTCAAGAACTTCTGTAAGCACGGCATAGCTGACTCTTTCATTGATGGCAATTGCATCAAGCTCTTCCTTGCTGATTGAATCCGGAAGGAGTGCCATAGGATCAACCATTCGGTTTGAAATAACAGTAAGTTCTGTGCCGTCTTCGGCAGAGATTACGACTCTCCAAACACCGTTGTTTTCAAACTCCGTTGCCATTTCTTTGGTAATCACATCGCCGGGCATGGCAAGGATTTCACCTGTAGCCTCGCTTACAACAGGCTGCGCAACCATTTGGCCGGGAAGTCTGTTAGAGAAAGCCAACTTCTTGTTATACTTATAACGACCTACCCTTGAAATATCGTATCTGTATGGGTCAAAGAAAAGATTAACGATATTTTGCTCTGCCACATCAAGAGTAACAGGCTCGCCGGGACGCATCTTTTTGAACACTTCCATAAGGGCTTCTTCTGTGTTCTTAGTTTCGTCCTTTTCGAGAGTAGCTTCAATTTTTTCATCGTTACCGAAAAACTCACGGATATCCTCGTTAGAACTTAACCCGAGAGCTCTGACAAAGGTGGTGATGAAAATTTTCTTATTTTTATCAATCTTTACGTAATAAATGTCATTGACATCCGTTTCATACTCAAGCCAGGCGCCTCTGTTGGGGTTGATGGTACTCGTATAGAGTTCCTTACCTGTCTTATCATGTGTCATGTCAAAATAAACGCCGGGCGAACGAACAAGCTGTGAAACAATAACACGTTCTGCACCATTGATAACAAAAGTACCGCTATCGGTCATGATCGGGAAATCACCCATATAGACCTCCGCTTCCTTAATGGAACCGGTGTTTTTGTTTAAAAGACGAGCGGTGACTCTGAGGGGAGCAGCGTAGGTTACACTTCTCTTTTTACATTCGCGTACGGTGTACTTTGGCTTGTCGTCGAAACGGTAGTCAACGAAAGTAAGCACAAGGTTGCCTGAGAAATCCACGATTTCGGACATATCGCGGAAGGCTTCCTTAAGGCCTGTTTCAATAAACCACTGGTAGGATGCTTTTTGGATTTCAATAAGGTTCGGCATATCCATAACCTCATTGATTTTGCCAAAGCTCATGCGTGTGCAGCTTCCTCTTGTAACGGGCTTCACTTTGAGCATCTGATAATCCTCCGTTCAATAATTTACAAATTGGAATGTTGCCTTATTTAGAAAATAAACATTAAAATAGGGCGACACATTCCATCATAATGTAGGATAAAATTATATTCGCCCTTATAATGAAAGTCAAGAAATATTTTATTGTTGTTTCAAAGAAAATACTAATTTGTGTAATATTACCAAATATTTTAAAAGTTTTATCGAAAAGTTTGTTAATCTTTTTTCTCAGTGTTTATGATAACTTTGCGCTTTACTTCACCGCCACAAGAATCTGCGTTTTGAAGTAAAAGGGAGTATATATCCGTTGCCTTGCTCTCAAGTGCAAAAGTTTTTTTGCAGCATTCCGGCAGCGAAGCAAGATCGGCAGCCTTTGTAACAAGCGGTAATTTTGCTTTACTTTTCATTTTTCGGATAAGTTCAGCTCCTCTATCATTAAATCCCAAAATTCGTATATACGGCACGGGGGAAATTGCATCCTCGGCAGTAACGCCAAGCAAGGCATTAAGTATAATTCGTCTTACGCGAGCATGAGTGTATCTTTTTGTTTTTGCAAGAGAATACAGTTCCTCGAGGGTTGTTGCATGCCTCGCTGCTGCAAAAATTCTGTTTTCAATTCCCTCGGACACATCCGGTGCCTTTGCGATTTCATCGGCAGATGCCATACGCATTTTGTATAAAACCGCTGTCTCAAATTTGTTAAAAGCGACGAAATTTATTTTTTTGTTATCATAATAAAGTTCAGAATTCGGAACAAAATTTTTCCAATTTTCGCCATCAACAATCATTTTTCTTATTTTAGAAGCCGATGCAATATTACTCACCTTTTCACTTGAATCGTGAAAAGGTCCCATTCTTTTGGCAGTATATGGCAGAATTTTGCTATTTAACTTTTTTAGAGAATTTATATACTCAACAGCAAGAATATTGTTTGGTTCAAGTAAAATATCAGCCAATTCTTCATCTACATTTCTTAAGGCGTTCTCCCTTGCCTTTGCGTAGGTTATGCCGGTTTCAAGCTCTTTTCTGATTCTTTCTTCTAAACTGCCGGAAAGTAATATTTCAGAAGTGCTCTCAAGTGCTTTGATATTTCCGCATTCACTGCCGAAAGCAAGCAAATCAACAACACCTGTTGCTTCAAGAAGCGAGACTCCGCCATAGGCGAAATTTGCGGCTCCCGATACGGAGTAAGCAAGGGGAAGCTGCAAAACAAGGTCAGCTCCACCATCAAGGGCCGCTTTCACTCTTGTGCCGGTTTCAAAAAGAGCCGGCTCACCTCTTTGAACAAAATTACCACTCATGACGGCTATGATATGGGTTACACCCGTTTTTCTAAGCGTATCAATTAAATGCCTATGTCCGTTATGAAAAGGGTTATACTCCGCTATTATTCCGGCAACCTGCAAACTCTCACCTCCATGAGCAAATCATACTTGAAAAATAAAATTTATAGGTATATAATACAAAAGTTAAAACATTTCTGCAAGTAAAAAATATTTTGGAGTGTGCATTTATGAAAATTCTTGTTATTAACTGCGGCAGTTCATCACTCAAATATCAGCTTATTGATATGGAGGGTGAAAAACTCCTTGCAAAAGGCATTTGTGAGCAAATTGGTGATGACAACGCTGCTTTTACTCACAAAGTTCCGGCTGACGAAAGTAAAAATATCAAAGACCTTCCATATAAGATGGCAGATCATGGTGAGACAATCAAACTTGTGCTTGATACTCTTGTAAGTGCCGACCACGGTGTTATTTCTTCCACAAATGAAATTAATGCTGTTGGCCACAGAGTTCTCCACGGTGCTGAAGAATTCAGCGATTCCGTTCTTGTTACAGAGCCGGTTAAGGCCGCAATTAAAAAGTGCTTTAAATTCGGTCCTCTTCACAATCCCGCAAACCTTAAGGGCATTGAAGCATGTGAAAAAATTATGGACGTTCCTCAGGTTGCCGTTTTTGATACGGGTTTCCATCAAACAATGCCTGATTATGCATATATGTATGCTCTTCCTTATGAATTTTATGAAAACGACGGCATTCGTAAATATGGTTTCCACGGCACAAGCCACAGATATGTTGCAGGCCGTTGTATTGAGCTTCTCGGCGGTAAAGCAGAAGGCACAAAGATTGTTACCTGCCATTTAGGTAACGGTTCATCTATCAGTGCTGTTAAAGACGGTAAGTGTCTTGACACAACCATGGGCCTTACTCCTCTTGAAGGCATTCTTATGGGAACACGCTGTGGTTCAATTGACCCTGCCATTGTTACTACAATTATGAAAGCTCATAATCTCACGCCTGACGAAATGGACACTCTAATGAATAAAAAGAGTGGCATGCTCGGCCTTGTGGGCACAAGCGACAACAGAACTATCGAAAAAGAAGCCAAAGACGGCAATCCCAAAGCAAAGTTGGTTGAAAGCATGCTTTGCCATCAACTCACAAAATACATTGGTGGATTTGCTGCTGCAATGGGTGGAGTTGACGCAGTTGTATTCACAGGCGGTATCGGTGAAAACAATCCTCAATACAGAACAAGAGTTGCAGAAAAAATTGCTTTCCTCGGCACTGAAATTGACGAAGAAAAGAACCACATCAGAGGGGAAGAAGTTGAAATTTCAGTTCCCGGCTCAAAGGTTAAGATGTTCGTAATTCCTACCAACGAAGAACTTGTTATTGCACGTGACACAAAGGAAATTGTTGAAAAACTCTAATTTTCGGCTATTCAAGCTAATATGATAAGAAGCTATATCACCAAAGATTTTTCAATGGGATATAGCTTTTATTTTATTCATCAATAATTTATGACGTTATGCTTCTTCTTTATTAAAATAACTTTTAATAAGAAGTGGTATTCTTTATAAAATTACAATGTCAACTTTTTATACCTATCTGAATTTTCCTCCATTATTTATTTTTTAATTACATTGTACATACAATATCTGCGGTTTTTTCATATGCTGAATTCGCAAAAAACATTTTTTCCGTTTGTTCACATTCACATCAAAAATTTTAAAGGCTGTATCTTCAAATTGAGATACAGCCCTATTTATATCATTTATTTACTTTTAAAAAGCCTTTTAATAACCTTGGTAAAAGTATTTCTCCCTTGCGTGAAAGGGAATATTCACCGTTTGATAAACACCAATCGCTTATAAGTGCTCTTTCACACATAGCATAAGCACCCACAATATCATTTACGGACATTTCTTCCGTAAATTCGCCTTTTTCTTTACCTTCAATAACCACTTGCCTTATGAGTTTGTAATATGTGCGGTTATGGTCAAGCAAGTTTCTGCTGCCGGATGTAGTAAGCTGGGAGGAATACATCCTTGCAAGCAAATCAAGAGGCACACTGTCATCAATCATAGCGAACTGCTCTTTATTCATATAAAGCAACTTTTCAAGAGCGGACATATCATCGCCGAGAGTTTTACTCAATTCTTCATATTTACTGTCAAACAAATCGGAAAGAGTATTTAATAATTCGTCTTTGCTGCTGAAATAATGATAAAAAGAGCCTCTTGACGTGCCGGATTCATAAACAATATCTTCTATTGTAGTGTTATCAAATCCATATTTATAAAACAATGACCAAGCTGTGCTGACTATTTTATTTTTAGTATTGCGTGATGCTTTTTTAGGCACAATAAATCACACCTTAGTTTTTAAGTGACTGCATAGGAGCGGGAATTCTGCCACCACGGGCAATGAATTTTGCCGGTGAATAGGTCGAAACGGGCATAACGGGGCCGGAGCCCAAAAGTCCACCAAAGTTAAGCTCATCACCGACTTTTTTACCGATAGCCGGAATAACTCTAACAGCGGTGGTTTTTGAATTAACCATACCTATTGCCGCTTCATCTGCAATAATTGCGGAAATAACATCCGCAGGAGTATCACCGGGAATATTTATCATATCAAGGCCGACAGAGCAAACGGCTGTCATAGCCTCAAGTTTTGTGATTGTAAGAGAACCGCACTGAGCCGCATGAATCATACCTGCATCCTCAGTAACCGGGATAAACGCGCCCGAAAGTCCGCCCACATGGGAAGAAGCCATTACGCCGCCTTTCTTAACTGCATCATTAAGGAGAGCAAGGGCAGCGGTAGTGCCGTGGCATCCACAACATTCAAGGCCCATTTCCTCAAGAATATAAGCAACCGAGTCGCCAACTGCAGGGGTCGGAGCAAGAGATAAATCCACTATACCGAACTGAACGCCAAGCCTTTTCGAAGCCTCTGTAGCAACAAGCTGACCCATTCTTGTAATTTTGAATGCAGTTTTCTTAATTAAATCTGCTACCGCAGTAAGGTCGCAGTCCCCTGCCTTTGCAAGAGCTGCTCTAACAACACCGGGGCCTGATACACCTACATTTATAACGCTGTCCGGTTCACCGGCACCGTGAAATGCACCTGCCATAAAGGGATTATCCTCAGGAGCATTGCAAAATACAACAAGCTTTGCAGGGCCTATGCAGCCTTTATCCGCAGTAAGCTCGGCGGCTTTTTTTACCACATGACCCATCATGCCTACGGCATCCATATTGATACCCGTCTTGGTTGAGCCGATATTTACGGAAGAACAAACAAAATCCGTTTGAGCAAGAGCCTCCGGAATTGCCTCTATAAGCTCTTTATCTCCGGGGCCAAAGCCTTTTTGAACTAAGGCTGAAAATCCACCAAGGAAATTTACTCCACAGGTTTTAGCGGCATTATCAAGTGTTTTTGCCAGCTTCACGGCATCTTTATTATCACAGGAAGCAAGAATCATTGCGGCCGGGGTTACGGAAATTCTCTTATTGATAATGGGAATACCGAACTCTTTTTCTATATCTTCCCCTGTTTTAACAAGGTCTTTTGCATAGCGGGTAATTTTGTCGTAAACCTTCTGACACATTATATCCACATCACTGTGGCAGCAGTCAAGAAGGGAAATACCCATAGTAATGGTACGAATATCAAGATTTTCATCTTGTATCATTGTTATGGTTTCAAGAATATCCTTTGCATTAAGCATTTTCATTCACCTCAAATTGTGTGCATTGCATCAAAAATATCTTCGTGCATAGCGTGAATTGAAAGACCCATTTCTTCCCCCATTTTACTAATGTCATCTGCAAATTGAGTAAAGCTGATGTCTGAATTGGTAATTTCAACCATCATAATCATGGCAAACATATCCTGAAGAATGGACTGGGTAACTTCAAGAACATTTATGTTATGCTCTGCACACTCATTGGCGACTTTAGCAAGAATACCAACCATATCCTTACCTATAACGGTGATAACTGCTCTCATAATGTTTCTCCTTTTATACGTAAAACTTGAATAATATCATCTATTTTATAGTCCGCTTCTGAATCAACCGATAAATCTTTTGTAAATAAGCATCCGTAAATTCCGGCATTTTTGCCTGCAAGTACATCTATTTCCCGGTCGCCTATCATTATGGTTTCTTTTTTGTCAAGGCTGTATTCTTCACAAATATAATTAACCGCATTCGGTGCAGGCTTAAGAGGAAAATTCATGGAAGAATCCACAAACCCGGTGAAGAACTTTGCAATATCATACTTTTTCAAATAGTATTGAGAAGTTTCAAAACCTCTGTGAGTGTAAAGAAAATTCTCAGCTCCTCTGTTATAAAGTTCTTCAAGAGTTTTATAAGTATTCGGAAAAGGCTTTACTATCGGCTCAAGATCAAACTGTCTTTCATAAAAATGATGTTTCTCGCTCATTTCATCCGTAACACCATAATAACTATAACATTCGGCAAAGGTAATCTCCAAAAGTGCTTTTGCTGTTGAATAATCTGACTCTTTGCCAAAATCTTTCATCATAAGCTGAAAAGCCGTAGCTATGTGCGGGTAGCTGTCAAACAGCATACCGTCAAAATCCCATATATAATTTTTCATCAGCAATAACCGTCGGGGTTTTGTGATTGCCAGCGCCAGCTGTCCTCACACATTTCATCTATGCCTCTTTCAGCCTTCCAGCCAAGTTCTTTATATGCTTTGGAAGGATCTGAATAGCAAGTATCAAGGTCACCTGCTCGACGTGGAGCTATTTCGTACTTAATGGGATGACCGCAAGCCTTACTGAAGGCATTGATAACATCAAGCACACTGTAACCCACCCCTGTGCCGAGGTTATAAGTGAAACATCCATTCTCGTTAAGCACTTTTTCAACGGCTTTAATGTGACCCAAAGCAAGGTCAACAACATGAATGTAATCTCTTACACCCGTTCCGTCAGGAGTGTCATAATCATTACCGAAAACACTTACATGATCTCTTTTGCCGATGGCAATTTGAGCAATATAAGGTACAAGATTATTGGGAATACCTTTTGGATCTTCACCAATTCTGCCACTCTTATGAGCACCGATGGGGTTAAAATATCTTAAAAGGCAAACGCTCCAATCATTATCCGCAAAATAGGTATCTTTAAGTATTCTTTCAATGTACAATTTTGTAGTTCCGTATGGATTTGTTGTTTTGCCCTCGGGCATATCTTCTGTAAGGGGAGATTTATTTTCGGCACCGTAAACCGTTGCGGAGGAGCTGAAAACTATTTTTTTGCAGCCTGCGTCTCTCATAGCTTCGCAAAGTGTTACACTGCCGCCAATGTTATTTTCATAATATTCAAGAGGTTTTTGTACGCTTTCGCCTACGGCTTTAAGGCCTGCAAAATGAATAACGGCTTCAATTTTGTTCTCTGCAAAAACTTTATCAAGGCCGGTCTTATCACGAATATCACATTCATAAAATTTAACTGTTTTGCCGGTTAACTCTTCTATCCTATTTACACTTTCCCTCTTGCTGTTGCAAAGATTATCAAGTATAATAGTGTCATAGCCTGCATTAAGAAGCTCTACACAAGTATGTGAACCGATAAATCCGGCACCGCCTGTAACAAGAATAGACATATAAATCTCTCCTATCCGTAATTTTCTGAGTATAGTATATTATATCAAAAGAAAAAAATCAACGGTAGAGGTTTACAATAATCAGTCAATTACAATAAGTTTTTTTGGCAAATTGCGGAGGAATGTATGTATAATTTAACGGATATAAACACAATAAAATCGATTCTTTCAAAAAACGGATTTCATTTTTCAAAGGCTCTCGGTCAAAATTTCATAATAAATCCCGGTATTTGCCCACTTATGGCTGAAAACTGCGGAGCAGACAGAGAAAGCGGTGTTATAGAAATAGGCCCCGGCATAGGTGTACTAACGGCGGAGCTTGCTCAAAGAGCGCAAAAAGTAGTATGCATTGAGCTTGACAAAAGGCTTTTGCCGATTTTAAGTGAAACGCTTTCGGATTTTGACAACGTTAAAATAATAAATGACGATGTGCTGAAATGTGATCTTAAAAAGATAATCGAAGATGAATTTCACGGCATGGATGTTTATGTATGTGCAAATTTGCCATATTACATTACCTCCCCTGTTATTATGATGCTTCTTGAGAGCAATCTGCCCATTAAAGCAATTACGGTAATGGTACAAAAAGAGGCAGCTCAAAAAATTTGTGCCGATGTCGGCAGTAGAGACAGTGGAGCGGTTACGGTTGCCGTTGACTATTATTCCGATGCAAATAAATTATTTGATGTTAAAGCCTCATCATTTATGCCTGCACCTAAGGTTGACAGCTCCGTTATCAGAATGGATATAAGAAAAGAAAAAGCAATTAAAGTTGAGGATGAAAAGCTGTTTTTTGCCATAGTAAAAGCTGCTTTCGGTCAAAGGAGAAAAACCGCCGTAAACTCTTTAAGCTCCGGTTTAGGCATTTCAAAAGATAAAATTTCAGGGGTTTTAACCTCCTGTGGCTTTGATGTTAACATTCGTGCAGAGGTAATGACAATGGAAGATTTTGCTCTTATTACATCTGAAATCGCAAAAATGCAGAAATAAACATCTCAAATTTGCCTAAATCACAATATTACCCTTGACAACTGCTCTCCAAAGTGATAGATTTTTATTTGCTAAGATAGAGGCGCGAAAATTATGAGTATCCTTTTCTTTATGGGAAACGAGAAAAGGCAAAAGGAAAATTCGCCGAGGCGTCTTAATCCTGCCCAAGGAGAAAGATAGCCGGTCCGCTGCAAAATATGTTTCGGACTGTCACAGCTTGTGGAGAGCTATCTCAGAAGAATTTTTATTTTTGATATTTATTCTTTCAAAGCTCCGCTGACTGTGTGTTATCGGAGCTGATTTTTATTTTAAACGGAGGGGTCTTCTATGAACAAAAGAAGAAGATGGCTGATTGCAGTTATATTTATGTTTGCATTAGTCACATCCATGTTTACCTTTTTTGCAGGTGCTGTAGATGAAGATGCTGCAGCAACTGAAGCTGCCGAAAATACAGTTTTCACCGTTAACGATGTTGAGTATGATCTTTCAGATTATGATTCTGCTCACGAATATGCCGCCAACTATGCCGACAATCTTACGGATGACGAAAACTTTGATTCTCACATTGATATGGCTCTTGCCAAAATCCGTGAAAATATCGGCACTTACGCAAAGCCTCTTGCAGTTGTTCCCGCACTTGTTGCAATTGTGCTTGCTCTTATTACAAAAGAAGTTTATTCTTCACTCATTATCGGTATTTTCACCGGTGCCGTTATCTATGCAGGTGGTAATTTTACCGGCACACTCACTCATGCAATTCAAGACGGATTTGTTGCAAGCATTGCCGACTCTTACAACATAGGTATTATCATTTTCCTTGTTCTTCTCGGTGCCCTTGTAAGCATGATGAATAAAGCCGGCGGTTCTTCCGCTTTCGGCAGATGGGCTACCACACACATCAAATCAAAAGTAGGTGCTCAACTTGCAACCATCGCTCTTGGCGTGCTTATTTTCGTAGATGACTATTTTAACTGTTTAACTGTCGGCTCTGTTATGAGACCTGTTACAGACAGCCATAAAATTTCAAGAGCAAAGCTTGCATATTTCATTGATGCAACCGCAGCTCCCGTTTGTATTATTGCTCCCATTTCTTCTTGGGCAGCAGCCGTTGCCGGTTTTGCAAAGAGTGCAGGCGAAACAAACGGTATTCACCTTTTTGTTCGTGCAATTCCCTATAACTTCTATGCTCTTTTCACAATCTTGATGATTATTATTATTGCCGTTGGAAAATTTGATTACGGTCCCATGAAACTTCATGAGAAGAATGCAACCGAAAAAGGCGATTTATTCACAAGCGGCACAAAGCAGGCTGTAGAGGAAATGAAAATAAACGAAAAAGGCAGAGTTATTGACCTTGTTATTCCCGTAGCCGTTCTTGTTGTTTGCTGTATTATCGGTATGATTTATTCCGGCGGTTTCTTTGATGCAAGCAATCCCGAATATTATCATTCACCCATTACTGCATTTTCAAACTCCGATGCATCCGTAGGCCTCGCTCTCGGTTCCTCAGTTGCTCTTGTATTCGCAGTAATTTATTTCTTAATCAGAAGAACAATTAAATTCACCGATATTATGGATTCTCTTCCCGAAGGTTTCAAAGCAATGGTTCCCGCTATCCTCATTCTTGCTTGTGCATGGACCCTTAAAGCTATGACCGATTCCCTCGGCTTAAAGATTTTCATTTCTCAGATAGTAAACAGCTCTGCTGCAGGTTTCCAAATGCTTCTCCCTGCAATCATCTTTATTATTGCTGTTATTCTTTCCTTTGCAACAGGTACATCATGGGGTACATTCGGTATTCTTATTCCAATTGTTCTCAGCGTGTTCTCAACAGACAACCCGCTCCAGATAGTTTCAATCTCCGCTTGTATGGCAGGTGCTGTTTGCGGCGACCATTGCTCTCCCATTTCAGACACCACAATTATGGCATCCGCAGGTGCACAGTGTGATCACATTAACCATGTTTCAACTCAGCTTCCCTACGCATTCACCGTTGCGGGAATTTCATTTGTAACTTATATTATTGCGGGCCTTCTCGCTTCAAGCGGCCTTGCAATCCTCTCGCTCCCGATTGGTATAGTTCTTACAATTGCAACACTTTTAACAATCAAAAAAATTACCGCAAAGAAAGCATAAACTCGTTTATATATGCCAATCAGGCTGTCACAATGTGACAGCCTGATTTATTATTCTGATTGTTGCCTGCGCCAATGGAAAAGATACTGTTGTGCTATGCCCTCTACGCCTTTTGCGCATTCAGGTAAGCCCTTCGGGTACATTTCGGTAAGTATTCTTTTAACCCAAACATCAATGGGAAAAGCATCAATTTTTCCGAATCCGTAAAGTAAGGTGCATGCCGCAACTTTATCTCCTACGCCTTTTATTTTTTTCAATTCCTCAGCACCCTTTTCAGTGGTGCTGTTATTTATTTTGTCAAAATCTATTTCTCCGCTTGCAACCTTTTCGGCTGCATCAAGAATATATCTAGTTCTGAACCCCGCACGCAAGGGAGCTAAGCCTTCGGCACCCACCTGTAATATTTTTTCGGGAGAAGGAAAGGAATAATCGCCATCTTCCAAATCATCCCCTAAAGTAGAGCATAAGCGATCAATAATCCCCTTAATTCTGGGAATATTATTGTTTTGAGAAATGATAAATGAGCAAAGAGCTTCCCAAGGATCCTGTCGCAAAATTCTTATACCGGGATATTCGCTTATTGCCACAGCAAGATATTTATCGAAAGACAATTTTTGGCAAATTTTTTCATAATCTCTGTCAATATCAAAATAGTTTCGCCAGATTTCGTTAAACTCTTTTTCATCAGTTCCGTAAAGTATGGCCGTCTCGCCCTTATCTTCTATTGTAAGAGCTTTTCCAAACGCCACTCCGTGAAAAGTTCCATCATCATTTTTTCTCCATCTAAATGACTGACCGCAATCAAGAGTAAGAGAAAAATTCAGGCAATTTTTGTGCAATACGTAGAATTTATTTTTGTTCATAGTTTGGCCTCATTTAAGCTGAAAGCAGGTTTTTCACCCCCGAAAAGTGTGGAAATTAAGGGGTTTGGGGGGATTTTGTTCACCCTATTCACTCAGTTATTCACTTTTTTTAAGATTTTCACCCCATGTGAACAAAAGAAATTTAAGCAACATTCCGAGCATTTAGGCCTTGATGAAATGCAAGTTTCTCTGCCATGTAAAACACATCTGTGGCAAAAATCATTGCTCTCTTCCGGTGGTAAAAGCTTGCGTAATTCCATCTCAACTTTAAGCGGATTTTTTGTATCAACAAGCCCCAATAAATTTGAAATTCTGATTAAATGCGTGTCCGCTTCAACCGCAGGCTGATGATAAATATCGCCCATAATCAAGTTAGCTGTTTTCCTGCCGACACCGGGTAAAGAGGTAAGTTTTTCAATAGTATCGGGAACTTGAGAATCGTAATCACTTATCATCTTTTGGCACATTTCCACTATATCTTTTGCTTTTGCTCTGAAAAATCCGCAGGAATGTATTATATTTTCTATGTCGCTTACATCTGCAGCGGCAAAATCTTCAACAGTTTTATATTTTTCAAACAAGACCGGTGTAACCAAATTAACTCTTGCGTCCGTACATTGTGCAGAAAGACGGGTAGCAATAAGTAGCTGTAATGGATTTTCCGACTTCAGTGAGCATAGAGATTCAGGATATTTAATTTTTAGTGCCTCTACGGCAGCAAGTGCAATATCTTTCTTTTTCATAATTACCTCTCAAGTATTATTTGTAGATTATACAGCACATTACGAAAAAAATAAATATATTTGTAAATTTTTTGATTACAATAAGAAAAATATTGAATTAAAGGACAAATTGTGATATTGTTATTGTGTGCCAATATATATTAGGAGGAATTACCATGAAAAACAAACTTACGGTGATAGTTTCAATCACAGTATGCATCCTTATGGTCATTTCTGTTTTATCCGCTTGTTCTATAAACAAAGCAGGCGACGAAGATACATCAACTTCTATTCCGGACGATTCGTGGTCGGGAGCAGAGGATTTTTACGAGCCTGTTGATATTACGGATGTTGAGCTTGTGGCAATTGTATCAGAAGCATTAGGCGATAAAGCTACGGGCTTTAACGGTGACCTTTCATCTCTTACAGATGACCAACTGGAAAAGGTTAAAGAGGTTGCCGAAGAAAAAGGATATATAATTGAAGAAGAAAACGGTGACACCGAAATCAAAAAGAACAGCAATGTTCAGGTATCAGAGGTTTCCGAAGAAAAAGCAAGTGAAATTTATTCAAAGGCAAATGTAGATACAGGAACCACCGTATCTGATAAGCAGTACGTAGAGATTTCAAAAGCGGCAGATGAAAAAGGTGCAACAGCAATTACCAATGAAAAAGGTAACGTTACAATTATTGAAACAACCGTTGTTTCTACCACTGCAAAGCAAACGGAATCCCAAACCTCAAGCAAAACCACAACAAAAAATACAACTACAACAGCACCATACGTGCCCTCAACCTCCCCTGTAGGCACCACCAAAAATAAAGATTCTATCAAAACAACCACAGGCACCACTCCGATTGCCACTTATAAGAAAACAACAACTGCTATAACCGCATCCGGCGGCAATACTTTCGGTGGTAATGCTCACTGTCTTTTCTCTGCCAATGCAGCCGCATCTGATGGCGTTATTTCAGTTGGCAATACATATATTACTTCAAGTGGTAAAGTCGGTAGCACAGCAAACGGTCTTATAGTAAAATTTGATAATTCAGGCAATCAATTATGGTATAACATTTTGGGCGGCGACGAAATCACAAAATTCGATGATGTTACAGTACTCACAGACGGCAGCATCATAGCCGTAGGCGAAACATTAGCTAAAAACCTTGTAAAAGATTCCGTTTACAGGTGTAAAGGAACTGTAGAAGGTGTAATTTCAAAATATAGTTCAGAGGGAAAATTGCTTTGGACTAAGATTTTCGGAGGCAGTGGTGGTGACGTAATTTATGCTGTTGCACCAACTGCCGATGGCGGATTTATAATAGGCGGCAGCTCAACGAGCACCGATTTTGATCTGAAAAATGTTACCCGTGAAGCTAATAACGGATTTGTTGCAAAAATGGATGCAGACGGAAACAAATCCTGGATAACATCCTTAGGTGGTTCCCTTTCATGCGCTGTTAAAGGCGTTGCAACTACTTCGGCCGGCACAGTATATGCCACTATACAAACCCCCTGCAAAGACGGAGATTTTGAAAGCCTTGAGCGTCCTTCAAGCGGTACATATACTGTAGTATTAAAAATTACCAACGGCAACATTAACTGGATAAAAACATTTTGGGACATCGGCAATGTTGTATTAAATTATATTACCGCAGCAAATGACAGCGGTTGTGTACTTGCAGGCTCCTATTCAGCCGGAAAAACATCAAATAACGGCTCGTTTAAGGGCATTTACAACGGCGGTTCCGCCGGAACTTTTGATGGAATGATAATCAAGATGACTCCTTCCGGTGAGGTTTCTTGGAAACTTCCGCTCATAGGTTTCCAAAGTGATTTCGTAACCGGAATTACCCCCGTAAACGGCGGATATGCTTTCTGCGGATACACCACCTCAACAAACAGAAATTTTGCCTTTAATAACAGAGGCGATTATGACTCATTTGTGGGCGTGGTTTCAGAATACGGAAAGCTGTCATCCATCACTTCGTTTGGCGGTGCTAAATCAGACAGAGCACAATCTGTTTGCTCCACAGGCTCATCCGCAACCAGCGTTTATGTAAGCGGGGCAACGCTTTCAAAGGACGGCTCTTTCGCTTCTTGCAGTGCAAAGAGTGACGGCGAAGACTCAGTAGGCTTTGCTTTGAAGTTTGATTTGATGCAAGAATAAAAGTATAGAATTTACGCCGTACTGCTTTTTTGCAAGCGGTACGGTTTTTTTGTTAAGAGGTGCAATTTGCATCGATTAAATAATTTGGGAGAAAATTTATGGAAACTATTTTGAATTTTGACCTTTATATATTTACCCTTATGGATAAACTTATTGCAGCCGCCCCTTGGCTAAGCCCGATTATGCCAATACTTACATGGTTTGGTGACGGCTGGTTTTGGCCTATATTGGGAGCTATACTTTTAATTCCGAAAAAAACACGAAAAATAGGAATTGCCGTGCTTGCGGCATCTCTTGTAAGATATTGTGTAAGCAACCCCATAAAAGCTCTGTTCAGCCGCACAAGGCCTTTTGCTCTTTTCAATCCGGAGATTGCCGAGAAATGTATAAAAGGCTACACAGATACAAAGGGTGAATTTGTTGAAGGTTGGATGAACGAAAGCTATCTTACGCAAGTTGTTAATGAAATGAAAAATTATTCTCAGGAATTTATAAACAAATGGCTTTCAAATTATAATTATCCTTATCAAATCGGCTATCACTATTCTCACGGATATGCCTTCCCCTCCGGACACACTTCTTCCTGCTTTTGCGCCTCATTTGCCATGCTTTATATGTCAAAAGACAAGTGGCAAAAAATTATGGGATGGGCTGCTATCGTTCTTTCCGCAATTGTAGGATTTACAAGAATTTATCTTCATGTACATTACTGCACAGATGTGCTCGGCGGAATTATTTTAGGACTTATCTGTGCCCTTATAGGTATAGCAATTGAAAAAGTTATAAGTAATATTATTGAAAAAATAAAAATAAAAAAGGTTAAAGATTAAAACAGAATTCAGGCCAAAATAAGATTGGTTTGAATTTTGCCTTTTTGATGTAAAAATCGGCAGTAGTTTTTTCAGACTACTGCCGATTTGTTTTGTGTTGAATTATTTGTTACTGTGGTCTATAGAAGCTTTTACAAAGCCTTTGAAAAGAGGATGCGGCTTGTTGGGCCTGGACTTAAACTCCGGATGATACTGGACACCTACAAAAAATGGATGGTCTGATATTTCAACTGTTTCCACAAGCCTGCCGTCAGGTGATAATCCACTGAGTGTAAGACCTTTGCTTTGGAGAAGCTCTCTGTAATTATTATTGAATTCATAACGATGACGATGGCGTTCTGAAATTTCAAGCGTGCCGTAGCATTTTTCCATCATTGTGCCTTCTTTAATCTTGCAGGGATAAGCACCAAGACGGAGAGTGCCGCCTTTATCTATATCTTCGCTTTGGCCGGGCATAAAGTCTATAACTTTATTGTCACAAAGCTCGTCAAATTCGCCAGAATGAGCATTCTCTATACCTGCCACATGACGAGCAAACTCAATAACGGATATTTGCATACCAAGGCAGATTCCAAAGTAGGGTACTTTATTGATTCTTGCATACTCGGCGGCGGCAATCATTCCTTCAATACCTCTGTTACCAAAGCCACCGGGAACGATTATACCATCAACACCTTTAAGCATTTCGGCGGCATTTTCTCTTGTAATAAGTTCTGAATCAATCCAATGAATATTAACATCGGAGCCATAATCATAGCCTGCATGGCGAAGAGCCTCTGCCACGGAAAGATAAGCATCATGAAGCTGAGTATATTTACCTACAAGGCCAATATTAACGGTGCCGCTGAGGGTTTTTATGCGTTCTACCATTTCTTCCCACTCGGTAAGGTCAGGCTTCGGTGCATCAATTTTAAGTTTACGGCAAACAACGGAAGAAATATTTGCCTTTTCAAGCATGAGAGGCGCTTCATAAAGATATGGGAGAGTAATATTTTCTATAACACAATCTTCTTCAACATTACAGAAAAGAGATATTTTTTTGAATATTGATTCTTCAAGAGGCTCATCACAGCGTAAAACAATTATATCCGGATTGATGCCCATGCCTTGAAGCTCTTTAACAGAGTGCTGGGTAGGCTTTGACTTATGCTCATCGGAGCCTCTGAGAAAGGGGACAAGAGTTACATGGATAAAAAGGCTATTTTCTTTACCGACCTCAAGTGAGATTTGACGAACTGCCTCAAGGAAGGGCTGGCTTTCAATATCACCGATTGTGCCTCCGATTTCCGTGATAACCACATCCGCATCGGAATGTTTGCCAACACGGTAAACAAATTCTTTAATTTCGTTGGTGATATGAGGAATTACCTGAACGGTACTGCCGAGGTATTCTCCTCTCCTCTCTTTATTGAGAACATTCCAATAAACCTTACCGGAGGTAAGATTTGAATACTTATTAAGATTTTCATCGATAAATCTTTCGTAGTGGCCAAGGTCAAGGTCTGTCTCCGCCCCGTCATCGGTTACATAAACCTCGCCGTGCTGATAAGGACTCATTGTGCCCGGGTCAACATTGATATAAGGGTCAAGCTTTTGGGATGCAACTTTTAGCCCTCTTGCTTTAAGCAATCTACCAAGTGATGCGGCCGTAATTCCTTTGCCGAGGCCGGATACAACACCGCCTGTTACAAAAATATACTTTGTCATTTGTCTGCTCTCCTCTTCCGTTTTTTATATCCTTAAAAAGTGACAAAGTCCCCTCGTACTGTAATTCGGCACAAGAGAACTTTGAAATTGTCGTTTATTCCCACTCTACCGTGGCAGGTGGTTTGCTTGTAATATCGTAAACTACTCTGCTTACATCTTTAACCTCGTTTGTGATACGGTTTGATGCTTTGGCAAGAAGTTCAAAGGGAAGTCTTGACCAGTCTGCAGTCATAAAGTCATCTGTTGAAACTGCCCTTAAAGCTATGGTGTAGCCGTAAGTTCTTGCATCACCCATAACACCGACAGTACGGTTATTGGTAAGCACCGCAAAATACTGATTTGTGTTTTGCTCAAGCCCTGCATTCATAACTTCCTCACGGAAGATTGCATCCGCTTCTCTTAAAATGTTGAGTTTATATTCGGTGATTTCTCCTATAACTCTGATTGAAAGACCGGGCCCCGGGAAAGGCTGCCTCCAAACAAGGTCATAAGGAATACCAAGCTCAAGGCCAACTGCTCTAACCTCATCCTTAAAGAGTGTGCGAAGTGGCTCTACTATTTCGTCAAAATCTATAACATCCGGTAAACCGCCTACATTGTGATGGCTCTTAATGACATCTGCATCACCGTTGCCGCTCTCAACAACATCGGGGTAAATCGTGCCTTGAACAAGCACTTGAACTTTTCCGATTTTCTTTGCTTCTTCCTCAAAGACACGGATAAATTCTTCACCGATTATTTTGCGTTTCTTTTCAGGCTCAGTAACACCGGCGAGCTTTGAAAGGAACCTATCCTTTGCATTAACTCTTATAATGTTAAGGCCCATTTTTTCTTTGAAGGTTTTTTCTACTATATCACCCTCATCTTTGCGCAAAAGGCCATGGTCAACAAAAACACAAATAAGGTTATCCCCAATAGCCTTTTGAAGCATTACTGCCGCAACAGAAGAATCAACGCCACCTGAAAGTGCACAAAGAACTTTTTTGCCTGCAAGCTCCTTTTTATATTTTTCAATAGATGATGCGGCAAAATTATCCATAGTCCAGTCGCCTTTGCATCCGCAAACATTATAAAGAAAATTATAAAGCATCTGCTTGCCGTACTCTGTGTGAGTAACTTCCGGATGGAATTGAACAGCATAGAGCTTTCTGCTCTCATTAGCCATTGCTGCACAGGGGCAATGATTTGTATTTGCAATAATTTCAAAACCTGCAGGCACCTGCTTAACAAAGTCTGTGTGGCTCATCCAGCAAATGCTTTCCTCGGGAACGCCCTCAAATATGGGGCTTTTCTTTACCTTTACGGTAATTTTGCCATACTCACTACTGTCCCCGGCACTGCAAATTTCTCCCCCTTCCATATATGCCATAAGCTGACAGCCGTAGCATATACCTAGCACGGGAATACCAATATTTAATACTTCTTTGTCAAAGTGGGGTGATTTTTCATCATAAACACTGTTTGGACCACCGGTAAAAATTATACCGGTATAGCCTGCAGCTTTAATTTCATCAACTGTTATTTTGTTATAGGCTCTGATTTCGGCGTATACATGGTGATCTCTCACGCGCCTTGCAATCAGTTGATTATACTGACCGCCAAAATCAAGCACAAGTATTTTATCCATCTCTCTATCCTCTTATACATTTATCTCCGGGTTTGCGTTTGTTACATCGGCAATAAGCGGCCTGATTTCACTGAGAAATTTATCCACTTGATCAGGACAGCGACCGATATAAAGTGAAGGGTCTAGGACTGCTTCCATTTCTTCTTTTGTAAGATTGAATTCCGGCCTTTGAGCAAGCGCATCAAGAAGAGCGCAAGGCTCGCCGTTCTTCATTCTTGCAGTAGCTTCCATTGAGCAGGAACGAATAACCTCGTGAAGCTCCTGCCTGTCGCCGCCTCTTTTAACACCTTCCATAAGGATGTTTTCAGTAGCAATAAAAGGAAGATACTCTCTTACAGTCCTATCAACTATTTTTTCATTTACAACAAGTCCGTTTGTAACATTCTGAGCAAGTCGGAGAATAGCATCTGCACAAAGGAAGCCCTCAGGCATTGAAATTCTGCGGTTTGCCGAATCATCAAGAGTTCTCTCAAGCCACTGAACAGAAGCTGTCATAGGTGCATTGAGAGCATCTGCCATAAGGTAACGTGAAAGAGAGCAAATTCTTTCACTTCTCATTGGGTTACGCTTATAGGCCATAGCAGAGGAACCTATTTGATTTTTTTCAAAGGGCTCTTCAACTTGACGGTCATGCTGTAAAAGTCTTATATCATTTGCCATTCTGTAACAACTTTGTGCTATAGAGGATAAGCAATTAAGTATTCTGCTGTCAAGCTTGCGGGGATAGGTTTGCCCGCATACCGAAAAATATTTATCAAATTCAAAAGATGAACATATAAGACGATTCATCTCATCAATTTTCGAGGTATCGCCCTCAAAAAGTTCCATAAAACTTGCTTCAGTGCCTGTAGTACCTCTGCAGCCCAGCATCTTCATTGAACCGATAACAAAATCAAGCTCTTCAAGATCTGCTGCCAAATCCTGCATCCAAAGAGTTGCCCTTTTGCCGACGGTAACAAGCTGTGCAGGCTGATAATGGGTATATCCCAAGGTGGGCAGTGCTTTATATTTTTCTGCAAAATCAGCAAGATTTGCCAAAACACCGAGAAGCTCAGTTCTTAAATATTTAAGGCCGTCACGGTAAATAATAACATCTGCATTATCTGTTACATAGCAGCTTGTGGCGCCAAGGTGAATTATACCTGCTGCCTTCGGCGCAACTTTACCATAAGTATAAACATGAGCCATAACATCATGGCGAACTTCTTTTTCTCTCGCTGCGGCAACTTCAAAGTCAATGTTTGTTACATTTGCTTCAAGCTCATCAACCTGCTCCTGTGAAACAGGTAACCCAAGCTCATGCTCTGCCTTTGCAAGAGCTACCCAAAGCTTTCTCCAAGTAACTATTCTCGTTTCATGAGAAAACAGCTTCAGCATATAATCCGATGCATATCTTGAACTTAATGGGGATTCGTATTTATCTGTCATGATTTCTCCCCCTTATCTTATGATAATGCTGTCTCTTTCGGGACCGACTGAAACATATTTAATATGGCAGCCGATTTGTTCTTCAATGTAAAGAACATACTTTTGAGCATTTTCGGGGAGATCTTCCCATTTACGGGCAGAAGAAATATCAGTGCCCCAGCCGTCGAAATATTCAATAACGGGCTTTGCCATGGGAAGAGCTGTGGGGAACGGGAAGTTATCAATCTGTTTGCCGTCAAGAATATAATGAGTGCAAACGGGAATTTTGTCCATATAACTTAGTATATCCATTTTTGTAAGAGCAATAGCGGTTGCCGCCTGACATTCAACGCCGTAACGGGTTGCAACTATATCAATGGGGCCGACTCTTCTGGGTCTACCTGTTTTTGCACCGTATTCGCCGCCGGCTTCACGAAGCTCTTCGGCCTCTTTGCCAAACATTTCACATGTAAATGGGCCTTCACCTACGCAAGTGGAATATGCCTTTACAACACCAATAACATCGTCAAGCTTTGCGTTTGTGAGTCCACTGCCTACGGGAGCGTATGCTGCAACAGCATTTGACGATGTAGTATAAGGAACAATACCAAAGTCAAGGTCACGAAGTGCACCAAGCTGAGCCTCAAAGAGAATATCTTTACCCTCTTTTTGAGCATTTCTGAGAAATGCAGCTGTATCGCAAATGAAAGGCTTAATCTTTTCACCGTAATCATTTACCCAAGCCATAAGGTCATCAATGGTGGTAGGCTCTGCGCCGTAAACTTTTGTTATTGTAAGATTTTTCCATTCAAGCAAATCTTCAAGATGAGCTTTAAGCTGTTCAGGGTAGAAAAGTTCACCTGCAAGAATGGTCTTTTTCTGATATTTATCTGAATAGAAAGGTGCTATGCCCTGCTTTGTTGAACCGTATTTTTTATCTGCAAGGCGAGCTTCTTCAAGACCGTCAAGCTCACGGTGCCAAGGAAGAAGAAGTGAGCAACGGTCACTTATTTTAAGATTTTCCGGTGTAATGGGAACGCCCTGTTCAATAACGCCCTGCATTTCGTTCCAAAGGCTTTCCGCATCAAGAGCAACACCGTTTCCCAAGATATTAACAACACCCTTGCGGAACACCCCTGATGGAAGAAGATGGAGTGCAAACTTACCGAATTCGTTAATAACGGTATGACCGGCATTACCGCCACCTTGATAGCGTACAACAATGTCATAATCGTTGGTGAGAAGGTCAACCATACGGCCTTTGCCTTCATCGCCCCAGTTAATGCCTACTATTGCGCTGTTAGCCATTTTTCTGTCTCCTTTATATATGAAAAAATATTAAATAATATTAACCACTCTTTATTATACTTCATTTAGTTTGCTTTTGGAAGAACTTTTTTCACTCTTTTTGCAATAATTACAGCAAAAGTGAGTTTTACAGCATCCGGAAGTATAAAAGGGAGAACACATTTAACTAATATTGTGCCGATTCCCATGGCACTGTCTCTCATTTCCATAACTTTTGCAAACCACACTGTGCCGAATGCGTAGCAAGCAAAAAGTCCGATAATAAGAACGATAATGTCAATAATCGTATTTTTTCGTATTTTTTGGGTAAACAGATAAATAAGGCCACAAGCAAGAAAGCCTATTATGTAACCGCCGGTAGGGCCGAGCAACACACTCACGCCTCCGGCAAAGCCTGAAAATACAGGCACACCTACTGCACCGAGAAGAATATAAGCAAGTATAGCTACCGTGCCGTTTGCACCACCGAGCATTTCCAGAGTTAAAAACACCCCGAAGGTTTGCAAAGTGAACGGAACAGCCATCGGAACTGTGACCCACGCACAAACAGAAATAATGGCGGCCATAAGGGCAATTTCAGCGGCACTGATAAGCGCTTGTTTTCTCTTCATAGATATTTAATTTCCTTTATAATATATTACTTACCACTGTCTCCGTAGTTTGAAAGCACACGGGCAGAGGGATCGTTAACATCACAACCTTCCCATTCTTTGTTCGGCATCCAAAATGCAGATACCATTTCTGCCTGACCGGGATAATATTTTTCAAATATTTCACGATAAAGGAGAGATTCCTTTGTGAACGGACGGGCAAAATCATATTTCTTATAAAGATCTTCCGCTTCTTCATCTGTATAGCACGTTTTCGCATACTCTTTAAGGTCATCAACCATTGAGTGGCCGACAGCATCGGAAAATGCAGCTTTTTCTCTCATAAGAATATCATATGGAAGGAAGTCGCCTTCAAAGGCGTGGCGAAGGAGATATTTTCCTTTGCCGTATTTGTTGAGCTTCATCTCAGGATCAAGGGAAAGGACATAAGATGCAAAATCAAGGTCTCCGAAAGGAACTCTTGCTTCAAGAGAATTAACCGATATGCAACGGTCTGCTCTGAGCACATCATACATGTGAAGCTCTTTGACTCTTTTTTCACTCTCTTTTTGGAACGCTTCGGCAGAAGGAGCAAAATCTGTATATTTATATCCAAAAAGCTCATCGGAAATTTCTCCCGTAAGAAGAACTCTTATATCCGTGTTTTCATGTATGTATTTACACACAAGATACATACCCATGGAAGCTCTTATTGTGGTTATATCATATGTACCAAGCAAAGCAATAACGGTTTCAAGGGAAGAAAGAACTTCTTCTTTTGTCATTATAACCTCAGTATGTTCACTGCCGATATAGTCGGCAACCTGCTTTGCATATTTAAGGTCAATTGCATCCCCTTCCATACCGATTGCAAAAGTGCGTATAGGCTTATCAATCATCTTTGCCGCTATTGCGCAAACAAGGGATGAATCAAGGCCACCGGAAAGAAGGAATCCTACCTTTGCATCTGCAACCATTCTTTTTTGAACACCTGCAATTAACTTTTCACGGATTTTTGTGCAAGCTGTTTCAAGATCATCATGGCATACTTCTTTAACAGAAGATATGTTGTTATAGCAGATAAACTTTCCGCCTTTATAATAATGTCCGGGAGAAAAAGGCATAACCTTACTGCAAATTTTTACAAGGTTTTTTGCTTCACTGGCAAAAACTATTGTTCCCTTTTTATCATAACCATAGTAAAGGGGACGAATTCCGATGGGATCTCTTGCGGCAATATATTCACCGCTGTCACCATCGTAAATGATAAGTGCAAACTCTGCGTCAAGCTTTGGGAACATCTCAACGCCATATTCTTTATAGAGCGGAAGCAAAGTTTCGCAGTCAGAATCACTTTTGAACTCATAACCCTTTGCTTTAAGCTCATCTCTCAGTTTTTCAAAGCCGTAAATTTCACCGTTGCAAACTACATAACTGCCATCAAGCTCAAAGGGTTGCATTCCCTCCGGATGAAGGCCCATAATTGCAAGCCTATGAAAGCCTAAAAGCCCTTTGCCGGTATCAATGATACGGCTGTCATCGGGACCTCTTGACTCGGTTTTTTTAAAACCTTCTTCAAACTCTTCAAGTACGACATCACTGTCGCAATAGCCCATTATAGAACACACAACAAATTCTCCTGTTAAGAAAAATTCAGCATTCAACAGGGCGGGTGCCGTTCCCGCGGTGCCACCTGTTTTTATTCTCATCGGATTTCAGTCAAAATCCTGCCGTTTAACGCTCGGCTCACGGCGCACCTACTTGTTGCCTTTCGGATTGCAGCTGGGAGAGTGTTATTCACAGAGCTTCTGCCACACGGATTTCACCGCCCCGTGCTCTCTTTGGGTGAGTGGCTCTGCTACTTTTCTCTCCTCATACGCTTTTCAGAATGCAGGAGATTTATTAATATGTAATACCTTCTGCAACCATTGCATTTGAAACTTTTTCAAAGCCTGCGATGTTAGCACCTGCTACAAGGTCGCCGTTAACACCGTATTTTTCAGCAGCATCGTAAATATTATGGAAAATATTTTTCATAATGCCCTGAAGTTTTCCGTCAACTTCTTCAAACGTCCAGTCATATCTCATGGAGTTCTGGCTCATTTCAAGGCCGGATACTGCAACGCCACCGGCATTTGCAGCCTTAGCAGGCCCAAAGAGAACGCCGGCACTTTGAAGAGCTTTAACAGCCTCCGGAGTAGAAGGCATATTAGCGCCCTCCGCAACAGCTATAACGCCATTTGCAATAAGTTTCTTTGCAGCATCTTCATCAAGTTCGTTTTGAGTTGCGCAAGGTAAAGCGATGTCACATTTAACGCTCCAAATATCTCTGCAGCCTTCATGATATTCAGCACCGCTAACCCTGTTAGTATACTCTTTTATTCTGACTCTTTCAACCTCTTTTAATTGTTTAATTACAGCAAGGTCAATTCCGTTAGGATCATAAATATATCCGTTTGAGTCAGACATTGCAACAACTTTACCGCCAAGCTGAGTAGCCTTTTGGCAAGCATAGATCGCAACGTTACCGGAGCCTGAAATAACAACTGTTTTTCCCTTAAAAGATTCGCCCTTCATGTTTTCAAGCATTTCCTCAGTGAAATAGCAAAGGCCATATCCTGTTGCCTCTGTCCTTGCAAGAGATCCGCCGTAATCAAGACCTTTACCAGTTAAAACACCTGTAAATACATTCTGAAGTCTCTTGTACTGGCCAAAGAGGAAGCCTATTTCACGGCCGCCTACACCGATATCGCCTGCTGGAACGTCTGTGTCAGAGCCGATATGCTTTGAAAGCTCTGTCATGAAAGCTTGGCAGAATCTCATAATCTCATCATCTGACTTGCCCTTGGGGTCAAAATCCGAGCCGCCTTTACCACCGCCCATTGCAAGGCCGGTAAGGCTGTTTTTGAATATCTGCTCAAAACCGAGGAACTTGACAACGGAAAGGTTCACCGATGGATGAAATCTAAGTCCGCCTTTGTATGGGCCGATTGCTGAGTTGAACTGAATTCTGTAGCCTCTGTTTACTTGAACATTACCATTATCATCTATCCAAGTAACACGGAACATGATCTGTCTTTCAGGCTCAACAATTCTTTGAAGGATACCTTTCTTCTCAATGATTGGGTTTTTCTCAACAACGGGTTCAAGAGATTGAAGAACCTCTTTTACTGCCTGAAGGTACTCTTTTTGGCCTGGGTTTTTGGCTGCGGTTTCATCATAAACCTTTTGTGTGTAAGCGTTTTTAAACATAAAATCTCTCCTATCTTCCCATACATTTCGGGAATGTTTTTATTTTTAATCTGCCGGGTTTTCTTCCTTTTGTTCATTCTTGCAGACTAATATTTCTTTACAAATTGCTATCACATCAATAAAATTTATATCAGGACGCAAATCATAAAAGAATTGCATCTCATTATTTTCATAAACAGCAGATGAATTCATTGTATTGCCTCCTTTGCTTTTAATTATTCAATATAATCAATAAAAGAGAAGATCTTCATAGGTTGGGAACGGCCAATATTCTTTGGACGTAATCTTCTCGGCATCATCACAGTAAGCTCTAAGCTTTTCCATTGTGGGAAGAATAATATCACGAACAGCCTCGCTCTGCTTGAAGTAATCTTCAATCGCAGCCGTATCTTTTGCGGCTTTTTCAAGTGCAGCTGCCTTTTCACAAATTTCGTCAGCGTCTTCACTGAGCTTTTTAACAACACTTGTTTCATACTTGCATGGAACATCGGCAAATTCTTTCTTGCTCATAGCTGCTTTCGCAACTTCTGCCGCATAAGCTTCAACTGCAGGTAAAATCTGTTTTTGTGCCATATTAACCATTGTTTTTGCCTCTATAAGTACACACTTACAATAGTTTTCAAGCATAATTTCGCATCTGGATTCAATTTCAACTCTGCTGTAAATCTTATGATTTTCAAAAAGCTTAATATTCTTTTCATCAATAAGATGAGGAACACAGTCTGCAGATGTTCTGTAGTTTTTAAGCCCTCTTGATTCAGCTTCCTTAATCCAGCTGTCATCATAGCCGTTACCGTTGAAAATAATCTTTCTGTGGTCTTTGATCGTCTTCTTAATCATATCATGAAGAGCTGTTTCAAAGTCTTCTGCATTTTCAAGACGATCAGCATAAATTTTGAGAGATTCGGCTACGGCTGTGTTAAGCACGGTGTTAGCATCCGCTATGGAGCTTGCAGAGCCAAGCATACGGAATTCAAACTTGTTGCCGGTAAATGCAAATGGTGATGTTCTGTTACGGTCCGTATTATCTTTGGGAAATTTCGGAAGAACATGAACACCGAGTTTCATAATATTCTTATCTGTGCCCTCATAAGCCTTATCATTTTCAATAGCATCAAGAATTGCATCAAGCTCATCACCGAGGAATATGGAAATAATTGCAGGAGGAGCTTCATTAGCGCCAAGTCTGTGGTCATTACCTGCGGATGCAACGGAGATTCTGAGAAGATCTTGATAATCATCAACAGCTTTAAGAACTGCACAAAGAAAAAGAAGAAACTGAGCGTTATCATAAGGTGTTTCACCGGGAGAAAGAAGATTTACTCCTTTATCTGTTGCTATTGACCAGTTGTTATGCTTACCGCTGCCGTTTACGCCATCAAAGGGCTTCTCGTGAAGAAGGCAGATGAGTCCGTGCTTGTCGGCAAGCTTTTGCATAATTTCCATTGTAAGCTGGTTGTGGTCTGTAGCTATATTCGTGGTAGTATAAATGGGAGCAAGCTCATGCTGCGCCGGAGCAACCTCGTTATGCTCTGTTTTAGCAAGAATGCCAAGTTTCCAAAGCTCTTTATTGAGGTCTGCCATATATGCGGCAACTCTGGGTTTAATTACACCGAAGTAGTGGTCATCAAGCTCTTGACCTTTTGGTGGCATAGCGCCGAAAAGCGTACGGCCTGTAAAAATAATATCTTTTCTCTTCCTTGCCATTTCTTTGTCAACAAGGAAATACTCCTGCTCAGGGCCAACAGATGAACGAACTGCTTTCGCATCTGTGTTGCCAAACAAGCGAAGAATTCTGAGAGCCTGTTTGTTAAGAGCTTGCATTGAACGAAGGAGAGGAGTTTTCTTATCAAGAGCCTCGCCTGTGTAAGAACAAAACGCTGTGGGTATGCAAAGGGTGTTGCCTTTAATAAACGCATATGATGTGGGATCCCATGCAGTATATCCTCTTGCTTCAAAAGTTGCACGAATACCGCCTGAAGGAAAAGAAGACGCATCAGGTTCACCTTTTACAAGCTCTTTGCCTGAAAATTCCATAATAACATTGCCGTCGGGAGCCGGAGAAATAAAGCTGTCGTGCTTTTCCGCAGTGATTCCCGTAAGAGGCTGGAACCAATGGGTATAGTGAGTAGCTCCATTAGCAATAGCCCAATCCTTCATAGCCATTGCAACGGCATTAGCTACAGATAAATCAAGGCTTGCGCCTTCATCAATTGTCTTTTTTAGTGACTGATAAACATCTGCGGGTAAATTCATCTTCATTACCCTGTCGTCAAATACAAGACTGCCAAAATAATCGGATACCGTTTCCATTGTGTTTACCTCCTGTCAAAAATAAAAATTCTGAAAAAACAAAAAGACGTCAATGGGATACTTAACCCAAAGACGCCTTTGCCTTTTATAGCGTGTATTTTACTACAACTTTTTTTGTATGTCAACATTTTTTTGTTTTATTGACAGATTTTTTTTCTTATGGTAAAATCTAAAAGTAAAGTAGCAAAGGGGCTTGCCGGTATAGGTGCGCCCTTTTTATAATATATTACATTATGTACACTGTATCTTCTGCTTTGAAGGAGGTTTCTCAAATGAAATACACACCGGAAGAAATTATGCAATATGTAGCCGAGGAGGATGTTAAGTTTATCCGCCTTGCTTTTTGCGATGCCTTCGGCAAAATAAAAAATATATCCATAATGCCGGATGAGCTGGGCAGAGCGTTCACTTACGGAATTGCCATTGACGGCTCTAATATCAGCGGATTTGGAGATGTTGTGCACTCCGATCTTTTTCTTCATCCGGATCCGGACACTCTTGCATTGCTTCCTTGGAGACCTGAGCACGGCAGAGTTGTCAGAATGTACTGCACCATTACTCACCCGGACGGCAGAATTTTTGAAAATGATTGCCGTGCAATGCTGAAAAAGACCATTGCAGAGGCTACTGAAGCAGGCTACACATTTGCATTCGGATCCGAAATAGAATTTTATCTGTTCAAGCTTGATGAAAACGGCGATCCTACTAATATTCCCTATGATAATGCAGGATATATGGATGTAGCTCCCGATGATAAATGTGAAAATGTCCGCCGTGAGATTTGTCTAACTCTTGAAAGGATGGGAATTCATCCGGAAAGTTCTCATCACGAGGAAGGCCCGGGCCAAAATGAGGTTGATTTCAGATATTCAGATCCTCTTTCTGCTGCAGATAATGCCATCACATTTATTTCTGCCGTAAAAACCATTGCCGCAAAAAATGGGCTTTATGCGGATTTTTCTCCAAAGCCCATAAGCAACAAGCCGGGAAGCGGATTTCATATCAACTTTTCCGCAAAAAAAATCGGCAGCAATGAGCCTGTACTTCCCAGCGCCATAGCCGGTGTGCTCGACAAAATTATGGATATCACCCTTTTTCTTAACCCTGCCAATGAATCTTATAAGCGACTCGGTGGAAATAAAGCGCCCAAATATGTAACTTGGTGTGCGGAAAACCGTTCGCAGCTTATCAGAATTCCCGCAGCTTTCGGAGAATATAAAAGGGCTGAACTCCGCTCCCCGGATCCATCGGCAAACCCATATCTCGCTTTTACACTTCTCATTTATGCAGGACTTTATGGAATACAAAATAACCTTGAGCTTCCCTATCCTGCGGATATGAATTTATATATTGCAGACAGCAAAACTCTTGAGCAATTTGTTAAGCTGCCAATGAACAGAAATGATGCTGTAAACCTTGCGGTAAACAGCGAATTTGTTAAAGCACATCTTCCTAAAATCACTATAGATACTTACAGATAAATCAATCTGAATTTTAAGAAAGGAGGCAAATATGATATTTGATTCCACAACTTACAGTGTGTTAATTGTTTCTTCGTCTGAAAAAATGACAAGTCAACTAAAATCCGTTCTTGCCTCCCTTTCCTGCTATCCTATAGCAGATGTTTCAAGTATTTCCGCTGCAAAAAGAGAAATTGCTGAGCGAACTTATGATTTTGTTATCATAAACGCTCCCCTTGCGGAAGGAACAGGCTACAGATTTGCCATTGATGCATGTAGCAATAAAAGCACAATTTGTTTAATGATGCTTAAAGCGGATATTTATGACGATGTAGACTTAAAGGTAAGCGGCAACGGAGTTTTCACTTTGCAAAAACCTGTATCTTCGCAAATTTTTTCTTTATCCATAAGCTGGATGAAAGCTGCACGTGAAAGGCTGAGAAACCTTGAAAAAAAATCTGCCACTCTTGAGGACAGAATGGAGGAAATCCGTATTACCAACAGAGCTAAATGGATTCTTATTGAAAAAGAAGGCATTAGCGAAGAAGAAGCTCATAAATATATTGAGCATAAAGCCATGAATACCGGTAGCACAAAATCGGAAATAGCAAAGCAGATAATTGAAAATAACTGATATTTCAGTGCCTGCAAATGCATAAACAAATTTTATCCCGACAGTAATCACACAAAACTGTCGGGAATTTTTTCATATACTTATCTACTTGGTCTATCATTTATTAAAGTATTTTTTATCATATTTAAATCCGTAGTCCGGCCGTATTCATCGCTTGTATAATCTGCACCGAAATGAATTTGCAAATAAGCTTTATCTATGATATTTTTGAACGCTTTTCCGTAAGCTTCAAAAGCAGTTGCATGC